>DATAGU010000280.1:0-40878 GCA_036263495.1 Polyangia bacterium
TCGGAATCGACCATCGGCACCTCGGTGTCTAGAGGCGCCACCCAATCACGATCTCGCTCCATCTGCGGACCCCTTTCTCTGCGGGGCCAGGGGGGTCAAAATTAGTGTCGTTTGGGGGTCAATTACACTGTCGCCTGACAGCTCTGCCTCAAAAGTTGCCCCAAAAGTCCGTGGTCTGACCATTTCGTTTCCAAAGCAGAGTGGTCAGACCACTTCGCTTCAAAACCATTCACCGGCGGTAGGAGGGCAGGCTAGCATAGGCTCATGTCCTCTCACGCGGCTCGTAAACTGGAGATATCTTCGTTTTTCTTCGGTCTCTCCCTCTTTGCAATTCAATTGGTATTGCCCATGATGGGCTACCAAGAATCATTACCGGGCGCGATCTTCATGTTGCTATTCGCGACATTGTGTTTACTTATGCCTATTTGGCTTCTGCAATTTGAAACTTTTAACGTTCGATCGTGGGTGCGTGTGCTTGCTTCCACAATCGTAATCATTGGCGGTATTGCTTTATTCCGATTTAGCCCTCTATATATGCACGCAACAACAGGCAATATGCCTACTGCAACTATGATTACTGCTACTGACATGGGGGTTAGCCCGATTAGCCAAAAAAGCGCGCTGCATGACGCTGACATGGGGGTCAGTATAAAAGACATATACAAAGAATCTGAAGCACCGAAAGCTGTAAATCATAGCGCATCTAACAAATCTACACACCAGTACAAATCTGAACGTACTAATCAGCGTAGATCCGAACGACCTAGCCAGCCGTCTATTATATATCAGCAGAACAATGATCATGCCACTGGCATTCAGAATTTACACATTAACGAATTACCCATCGAGCTAAATCAATGGTCATATCGCGAGTATGACATGGGAGAGCAGCAGTTAGTCATGCTTGAAATACGAAGTTCCAATCTTAAAGTAGACGGAATAGGTATTGCAACTCAATGGAGTGCGCCGGTCGAAGGAAGCGGTTGGTTTCGTCATGATCCGCCGGGAAGGCCGAGACTTGGTTATGGAGGGGAAGCAACCCAGCACTTTGAATTATCTGAAAATCGTTGGCCTGGACCAGCAGACAATCTTGTTCGGCATTGGAGCGACGCATGGGTAGATAGCCGTAATAGCCTTTACCTACAATACAAATATAATGGCGTTCGACCTGTTCTTGAACGTGTCACTGTAATTGATCGAAACGGTGAACTCTTAGGCGTCGCTAAAAAAGTGGATGAGTGAACGATGGGTAATGATCTTACTGAACGTTACCTGGATCGGTCGAAAGAAACGGCCATGAGCGGGCGAGAACCGTGCCCTACTTGTGGCAGAGCGTTTATCGAAGTCGATCGGGCACTCATCTCCGAGCGCACAAAGCAAGGACTTGAGAAGGCACGTCAAGCCGGTAAGAGACTCGGCCGACCAAGAGCTGAGAACGCGCCCGACGGGGCTATAGTGCAGGAGTTGCGAAATGCCGGGCGCTCTTGGGGTCAAATTGTACGCAAACTCGGTTGCACTCGCTCTGCTGCCCAGAGGGCGCTTCAACGTCTAGTTGTTAGCAAGAATCCGGCCGAGTAGTAGCTCGCCTAGAACCCTCTCTCCTTTTCGAACAAGAAACAGGCCAGGCTGACTCTATGCCCATTGCGGGCATTGGGCTCAGTCTGAGATTATCGACTGGTCTACCTAAATTGAAACGCCCCGCAGCGACGGCGAATCGCTCGGGGCATTGGCCGACAAGAGCAGGGCTTGCCGACGGAATAGGGATACCGTCGATGTCTGAGCCTGTCAAGAGTGAACCATTTTTCACTTCTGTTCCAAACATGCCGAATGGTGAACCGTTCAAGTTGGCGGATTTTATACCAAGGACCGATCCTCATTCGGAACAAGAGTTAAAATACATTGAAAAATTGGTTGCTTGCTACAGAGAAAATTTCCCTTTAGCTGACAGTATGTGTACTCCCGCTTTTCTGGGCGAATTGCCCATGACATTTGCTGAAGATTTAAAGGATCGGCTTTTGGGGAGGAAGCCTTGGGTATTGGGCTTCGATATAGGCAACGGAAAGCAAATTTTATTACTCACAACCCGGTTCACTCTCTTGTTTTAAGGCTGTCAGTTTACCTGTTGTTCTGATTACTACCCCAATAGGCTCTGCCAAGTACCGGATGCCCAAAACACCCTCTTGTAATAAAAAATCTACTATCTGCAGTGCGTCGGACTCGGTAATTTTTGCTAATGGCAAAAGGTCCCGCAGTCTAACCATTTTCACACCCAAGGGGTATACATGGCTTTCGTCCGCAACCCAATGGTGATTGCCAATTCCTTGATGATTGCTAATTTCTTGATTAATAAGTGCACGAAGCAGTCGCCACGCACGAGCATTAAAGTATGGTGATGAAGGACCAAACATAGACGTAGATGTCATCTTATTTCCTTTTATGCTACTGCGCCCGTGAAGATCTAGCCGAGATCAACCAACACTGTCAACGCATGAGGCGTAACGGTCTGCATAGGTGAACATATGATCGATTTGCGTTGTGGTGATTGCCTTGGTCCTAATGGGTTACCGTCGCTATCTGATCGCTCGGTAGACGTCATCATTACTGACCCTCCATTCGACAAGAGAACGCATCGAGCGGCTCTTGAGGGCAAAGATTGGCGAGACGGCAAACGGAAGATCAATAAGGAACTGCCCTTTCCTCCTTTGCCAGTCGATCAAATCCCAATAGTCGCATCACAGCTTGTTCGCGTTTGCAAAGGATGGATTCTCATCTTCGTTGCCGAGCGGCAATTTGAGGCGTGGGCGTGCGCCATCGAGAACGCAGGCGGACGCTACAAGCGGCTCGGGGCCGGGTTGCGTTCCAACCCACGCCCTCAAATGAGCGGCGATCGGCCTGCCTTGGGCATCGATCCGATCTTGATCGCGTGGGCTGACTCTAAGCGCTCGGAGTGGAATGGAGGCGGCAAAGCAGGCGTATGGACATCGCCCGCGGCCCGGTGGGATACCGACAAGAAGCAGGTTCACCCGACGCAGAAGCCGCTCGCGCTCATGCGCGATCTGTTGGGAGACTTCTCCAACCCAGGCGAGCTGGTCTGTGATCCGTTCGCCGGGAGCGGCACTACCGCGGTCGCATGCAAGGAGCTGGGGCGGCGCTTCGTAGGGTGGGAGATCGATCCAGCGTTCCACGCCGTAGCGTGCTCCCGCGTGCTGCAGGCTAGCGAGCCGTCGCAATCACCCGTGACTGCTTCCGCCGGATGAGGACCCGAGACCATGAGCTAGGCTTGCTCCTCGCGACGATCCCGGCGCTCTTGGATGCCGCGGTCAGGCTGGCCGATCACGTCGAGCGCCTGACGCTACTCGATGGCAAGGTCGTGGTCACTGTCGCGGGCGAGCCGCGCGTGTTCCGAGCGCCTGCCGATGCCCTCACGGCAGCGGAGCGATGTGCGGAGGAATTGTGCGCGCTCTGCCAGGGCGCGGCCGGCGATGCACTGGCGGACCTCCTCGGCACGTTCCGTCCGTTCACTGTGGAGCGCTGCGCGGCGATCAAGGCAGAGCTAGCCCGGGTGCGGGAGTTGGTGCTGCAGGTCGAGGAAGCCGCGGCATGATCTTCCAACCACTTGAAAATCGACCAGTTTTTGACACCGACCGACCGAAAGTCACCGATGGACCGACCAATTTTCGATACATCGGCCGACCGTTCATGGGCCGCTTTCTGGCCATGTCATTGGCAAATGGACCAATACGGTCAAGGGGATGGCCCGACCGCAAGGCCATGAGGCCGACGTTCCTGCAGCAAGTGGACCAGCGGATGGACCGACCATTGCTTGGCCGACCGACCCGACCCCAACGGGGAAGGAGGAACGCCATGCCATACGCGCCGTCTGCCAACTCCACCAAAATTGATCAGTTTATCGACAAGATCGCCAAGCAATTAGAGAGTGTTGAGCGCTACTTCATCATGCTTGCGGCATTGGTATATGCCGCCGATGAAGTCGGTTTCTTTGTCCCGGAGAATTGGGGCAAGGATGGAGACAAAACCCCAGCCAGAGAGCGTTACTTTGCTCTCGTCTCGATGGCGCGTGAAAAGGCTCAAGATGTAGCCCGCGAGCTTGACGCCAGCTTTCGACTCCTGACCGAGAGGGGTATGTTTTTCGCTGATGTCTTCGAGAAGGGCGATGCCAATGCCAAGGTCGATGAAGCGATTGACGAAGCGCTCTTTGCCCTCGGCAACGCTGGTACGCAACCCCTTATTCTCTTGTTCGATGAAGAAGAAATCAAGCAACTTGGAGAAAATCCTCTAGCGCGTCTAGTCGCTCTCCAAGAGAGTGCCATCGAGCTATTCAAGCCGCAGACCGTCGAGGCCGCGGGCGAGGCCAGTGAGGTGCTGGCGGAAGCCCTAGAGCTGACCAAGCTCTTGGCAGAAGGTGCCGAGTCTCGCAATTGGTCGGACGATGATGAGGGCGATGAGGGCGATGAGGGCGAGGGTGAACAAGAGCCCAGCGACGACCAAGAGCTCGGCAAGCCTAATGAATCGATCGAACCAAAGGGCGAGTCTGATGAGTGATCATCGACGCCCCGCTCGACGTCCCGCCCCGACCGTCGAGGAACACCGCACCGGCGAGCTGGACCTATGTAAGCAGCTCGAAGTGGTCAACCTCGGCGAGGTCGGCGTCACGCTCGGCGACCTCCTTAACCACGCCATCAGCGGCGTCGAGGGGCTCGAACCCGCCGCCTACGAGGGCGGCGTCACGCAGTTCAAGACGTCCGACGGGCGCTGGTGGTGCGTGTTGTACGAGGTCCACCTCCGCCAACTTGCCCGGCCCACATGCGACGAGTGCGACGCCAAGATCGACCCGGCGGAGGTCGGCCAGGAAGGCCCCGAGCGCGTCCTCTGCCGCCGCTGCCGCCGCTGTTCCACCACATCCACTGGTGAGCCCTGCAAAGTAGCAGAGACCGCAGAGACCCCATCTGACAAGGAGGAGCGTGAGTAGCTACCGCTCCCATTCCATTCTCATCTCACTTGCGCCCTTGGGTTCTCCGAGGGCGCTTTCCCATTTGCTTATCTAGCGATTTAGGAAATGCAGAAAAAGTGCTTAGAGACAGACCGTACGGCTTTACCCGAACGACCGCGGCACACGTGCCCGCCGTGTCCAGAAGGGACGCCACATTGGATAGTCACTCTCCGTGAGGAATGGATCAAAAGTGGACAGGTTTGTCTCACCACGATCGGAGAGAACCTAGAGATTGGATTCAAGATAGTTATGCCGGAAACTGAATTTTATCGAATCGCGGAGAATAGAGTAGGTGTGCGCCATCTCCCGGACGATTACTCACGAGCTTGGCGTATTGAAGCAGGGTTGTGGCCTTATCCGATTGATGTTAGCGCTTGACGGTGATAAAATATAATTTCCCCTTTTCTTCACCTTTTTCCTTCTCGTGTTTTTCGCAAGATATCTTCACATGGTCTGTTTGAGTGTCAATTTCAACGTCGTGTGCGCGGTTTCGCACGATAATAGAATATGTCGGTTCATTGCCTATAGTCCACCATGTTTCATGTTGATTGCCATGAGCATCGTCACGACTTGCGCCACTGATGCAGTAGTTTTTCCAAGCGTCTTTAGGAAGATGATAGATCATTTTATGCCTCCATTTGTTGGTCACGGAGGCAGCAACACGACGGGCGCAGTAGCCGCGCCTCGACTGACACATAGGCATGTGCCGCATCGTTCCTCCGGTTTGTGGCCGTGTCGCTTCCGTCGGTGTTCCCGCACCGACGGCGGCCGTGTGTTGGTGGTGGCGCGACTCGTGCGCCTGTCCTGACTGCTTACTATGAAATTACCTCCTCTCTGTGCCCACAGTAGGGGCACGTCCCCTCCCCCGGATACCTCCCCGCCAGCACGTCATCCACTGGCACCCCTGCGAGCCGCGCCACGCGAAAGGCCAGGCTGGCTGTCACACCCCGACCCGCGCCGACCTTGCACAGCTGCTTGCCGTCGCAGTGGAGTGCTTTAGCCAACGTCTTCCATCCGCCAGACTGCAGCCGGAGGAACCGCAGGGCCGTGCGAACGTTGGTCTGCTCCTCGGTCGTGAGATCGCTCATTAGTGCACCTCCGCGCCAGCTGGCGCCTCATTCCAGAACTGCGGCTTCAGCCCGGTCTCGTACATGCTCGACACGAGACAGGCCAGGTTGTGACAAAGGCACTTGGCCAAGACTTCGTTCACCTGCGCGACGGGAAGCTTGGAGCGCACCGACGCGCCGAACTTCGCCTTTATCATCGAGAAGGTGCTCTCGACGTTGCTGCGCCGGTGGTAGTGCGCGAGGAACACAGGGCGGTTGACCATGTAGAAGGCATACAGGTGCCGCCACAGCTCGGGGCCCTTGCCCGTCGTGTTCTCCTTGAACGGGATGTAGGGCCGAGCGCCGGCCGCCACGATGGTCTCGACGTTGGCGTGCGAAAGATACGCCTTGTCGGCCGACACTTCGGCCACGCGGAAGCCCTTGGCTACGGTCGCGCCGAGGAGCGGGGCCAGCATCGGGCTATCGCCGGAGTCGGTCACACGCGCCGACGTGATGACGTTCGTGTTGGTCCCGATGAAGGCATGGAGCTTGACCCACACTTGCTCTGACTTCTCGCCATACTTCTCGTCGAACCAGCGACGGTAAGTTGTCGTGCCAAACCCGGTCGAGTCCTGCGCAAACTGCCGCTCGAAGTCGCGGAGCGGGAGTGCCGCCTCTTCAATCATCGCCGTCAGGATTGCCGTGAGAGCAGGCGACTCCATGTAACGGAACACAGAGTTGTAGGACGCTGCTACCTCGACTTGCCCGCGCGTGGCGCAAGCACGGAGATCGGACTGAGCCCGCCGCCCGGAGACGGTGGTGTAGACCTTGTGCACGCATGCGTAGACCACATCTCGGAGCGGGATGCGCGGCCTACCCATCGTCTGGGGCGGCGTGACGATGCCCTCGCAGAGCGCGCGGAGCAGTTGCTCGACGTGCTCTTTCTCGTGTACCTGTGCCGCGTGATAGGCGGGCCAAGACGGTTGCGCGTAGGTCTTGCGACGCATAACGGGTGCCTCGGTTACCGTGCCGCTCGGCGCTTCCGTCTGCGCCCAGATGAGCAGGTACTCGACCGCGTGCAGGTGCTTGCACTTGGCGCCATGCAGCTCATGGTCGGGGCAGGTGCACTTCGCTTCGATGGGGTCCACGAGGTAACCAGCCCCACCGGCCGACGACGGCACCAGCCAGCGCTGGCCGCACTTGCGGATCTTCCCGGCCATCTGTTTGGCCAGCTGGCGACCGCGCAGCTCTCGCGACATGGAGAGCGGAGCGTCTTTGGCCGTCGCTGTAGCGTTCGACATGGACTTAACATATACAGACTAAGTCCAGGCGTCAAGAGGCTTGATGCGATATTTTCGCTGTGTATAGTAAGTACATGCCCCGTACCCCTACGCCGCGCTCTCGTCGAACGCCCCCGCCTGATAAGCCCGTCATGGGGCGTCCACCGACGCCACCCGAGGAACGACGCAACAAATCTTTTCATGTCCTCGTCACAGAAAAGGAATATGAAGAGTTACACGACTTCGCCAAGACAGCAGGGCTGCCCGCCGGTACATGGGCACGGCTAACGCTGCTCGCAGCGGCCCGCGGTGGCGCCTGATGCTGTCGAGTGAAAGGTGAAGGGCTGGGGCATTCCTTGGACATGCCCCAGCCCTCGCCGATCACGTTCCTAGTGCAGCTTCACTGCGCGCCACTTCCGCAGGTACATGACCAGCGGGGCGACGAAATACAGTAGATGCGCCATAAGTACCTCCATGCGCGCACCTCCCGCGTACACCTCGGGTGAAGCCCAAGATGCCCCTTGACGTCGGGCAAGGCTTGTGACAGAAATCACGTTGCTGAGGCGTGATCCTGCCGTCGCCCTGAGCAGTTAGGCGATGTCAGACTTATGTGAGAACCCCGTTAGGGTGTCCGACCGACCCCTTAACGGGGTTTTTGCTTTTAAAGCCGCTTATGGCATGGTTTAGATCCTTGCTAAACGTGTTTAGTGAGCTGCGCCTTATCAATCTTCTAGACTAATTTTTAATTTCAACTCTTAATTAAAAATCTCATAAATTACATCATATGTCAATAGATGCCACTGAGTTAGCGCTTTGACAAGCCTACTAACCCTAAGCCTTTGCGCCCACCCTGGCGCCTACTCTGCCGACTCTGCCGTGATGTTTAGGGCATGTGGACCGCAGTGTGCAAGAGCAAATTCACGACACAGCATGCACCCAAACATCGGAATTGAGCTGCTCACGGTACATTGCTGACAAAAAACACAATCATTGCGAGAATTTAACGATGAGGTATAGCCGATAAACTCCCAGGCGACTATGCCCGTCCGCTGTCACGATGGAATTGTCGATAATATATTCATATGAATTAATTTGGCTCAAATAGTTGAGCAATCATCTGGAAAATGATCCTTAATCATGATTAAACATCACAGATGAATCAAATTTAATGGAAGGGCAGAAGGAAAGGCGGAAGGGATTACTAGGGGTAGGATCGTAATCTGTACAGATAAATCATGATTAGAACGCGATTAAGCGCTCGAATAATGTTCATTTGTTCAGCATGCAGGAAAGCAGAAGGGCAGGGCTTAGGTTTGAATGCCGAGCGTTCGTACCGTCGGTGGGCGACTTTTGAGGCAGGTTTTGAGGCAGGACATTTGAGGCAACTCGAAAATCCTGCCTCAAATGTGATCGGCTAAAGGGACTTCTGGGGCAAAGCCTCTCTGAGCGTGCGAGGTGGCACCTGGAGCGTGCGAGACCCGTCCCTGGAGCGTGCGAGGTGGCGCCTGGAGCGTGCGAGACCCGTCTCTGAGCGTGCGAGGTGGCGCCTGGAGCGTGCGAGACCCGTCCCTGAGCGTGCCGAGGCGGAGTCTGGAGCGTGCGAGACCTGTCTCTGAGCGTGCGAGGTGGAGCCTGGAGCGTGCGAGGTGGAGCCTGGAGCGTGCGAGACCTGTCCCTGAGCGTGCGAGGTGACGCCTGGAGCGTGCGAGGTGGCGCCTGGAGCGTGCGAGGTGGCGCTGGGAGGAGGCGCGGCGGGAGGTGCGCTACACCGCCTCCAGCCTGGAAGGAGCGCACCAACACCCTGCGCCGCGGGGTGGAGACCACGCTCGATCAGTACGCCAACGAGCGGGCGCTGCCGCGCGACTACGCCGAACAGTTCTTCCTGCCCTCACCGCCACGGCCGGCGCGGCGCGCGAAGGCGGCCGCTCCGCTACGCGCTGCCCACGTCGACCACGCGTAGGCCGAGCGGCGGCAGCTCCACCTCCACACGCTTCCTCCGCGCGCCGGGCACGCCGCCGACGGGCACCTGCACGACGAGCGGCTCGTCGGCGCGCGAGGCCACGACGAGCTTGACCTCGTCGCCGAGCGGCCGGGCAAAGGCGAGCACGTCGCCGCTCGAGCCCAGATCCACGAAGCCGCCGCGCCGCAGCGCGGGTGAGTCGCGGCGGCGTCGCACCATCTCCGTGAGGTGGTCGAGGCGCCGACGATCCCAGGCCGCCTCGTCCCAGATCATGCACCGCCGGTTGTCCGGGTCGGCGCCGCCTTCGAGGCCGATCTCGTCGCCGTAGTAGATGCACGGCACGCCCGGGAGCGTGAGCGCGAGCGCGCTCGCGAGGTCGAGGTGGCGCGGGTCGCCGCTCACCGATTGCAGGCGCGGGACGTCGTGGGTGTTGACGTGCAGCGACGAGCGCCGCCAGGCGCCAAAGCCCACTCGCGCCCACGCCCGCTGCCAGAGCCGCACGAGCTCGCCGGCGTCGAGCGCCGAGGGCGCGCCGCGCCGGTCGCGGCGGTGGAGGAAGGTGCGCACCGGGAAGGTGAAGGCGTGGTAGGCCATGACGCCGTCGAGGCCGTCGCCCTTGAGGAGCTTGTCCGGGTCGAAGAAGTGCTCGCCCACGAGCCAGGCGTCGGCGCGCTCTTCGCGCAGGCTCCCGCGCACGGCGTTCCACAGGGGGCGGTGCTCCTGCAGGGCGCCGTCGCGGCCGAGCATGTTGGCCACGTCGAAGCGGTAGCCGTCGACGGCAAAGGGCGGGCGCAGGTACTTGCGCAGGCAGCCTTCGGGCGAGGCGAAGAAGGCGGCGCGTACGCCCGGGGAGCCGAGGTTGAGCCGCGGCAGGGTGTCGAAGCCGAGCCATGAGCGATACGGCGCCCGCGGGCCGGGCCCGTCGAAGAAGTAGAAGCTCCGGTAGGGCGACGCGGGATCGGGGTAGGCGCCGGACGCGCCGTACAGGCCCTCGCGGTTGAACCAGGGGTGGCCGCTGCCGGTGTGGTTCAAGATGACGTCGAGGACGAGGCGCATGCCGCGGGCGTGGAGCGCGGCGGCGAGCGAGGCCAGGGCCGCGTCGCCGCCGAGGTGCGGGTCGACCTGGCCGTGATCGATGTAGTCGTAGCGGTGGTTCGAGAGCGCGGACCAGATGGGGTTGAGGAACAGGGCGGTGACGCCGAGCCGTTCGAGGTGGTCGAGGCGGCGCTCGATGCCCGGGAGGTCGCCGCCGTAGAAGTCGAGGTTGCCGGCCTCGGACCACGGGAGCGGGAGGGCGCCGAAGGGGCGCGCCACGGTGGGCTTGCCCCGCAGGTGCCACTCGCCGTCCTTCACGTTGTTCGTCGGATCGCCGTCGTCGAAGCGGTCGGGGAAGATCTGGTAGAGGACGGCGTCGAGCGGCCAGTCGGGCAGCGGCGGGCCGAGGTGGAGGGTGAAGTCGAAGTTGTCGACCGGGTCGATGGCGGTGAGGCCGGCCATGCCGTAGTGCAGGACGCCGTCGGGACGTTCGAGGCGGAAGCGGTAACGGAGGCGGCGGACGTGGGGATGGAAGCGGCCGCTCCAGCGGACGTGGTCGCCGCGTTCTTCTGCCGGATGCAGCGGCCAGAGGGCCTCCTCGCCGTCGGGGGCGCAGCGGAGCTGGACGGCGGTGACGCCGGCGTCCTTGCGCACCCACAGGGAGAAGGTGACGGCCTCGCCGGGCTGGGGATGGGCCGGCTCGACGAGGGTGTCGTCGTGGAGGAGCCCGAGGCGGGCCTCGAGGGGCGGCTTGAGGATGAGGCGGCGCATGGCGCAAGAGATACCAGACGCCCCGGCGCCGGGCAGCTATTCATGCAGCCCGGACCGCGGCTACGCGGCCTGTCCGTTGGCGCCGCCCGCGAGGGGCGCCTTCGTGTGGGCGGCGTCCTCCACGAGAGCGGGGGCGGCGACGAGCGCCGAGGGCGGCTCGGGCTGCGCGACCAGGGACAGGGGCGGCACGGCCGGGGGCGGCGGCGCCCAGCGGAGCCCGTGCAGGATCTGGACGTACGCCTCCTCGAGGCTATGGCTGTGCCGGAGCGCGCCGGACGCGTCCTGCCAGGTGATCTTCTGCAGCTCGCGCTGGAGCGCCTGCTCGAGCTTCTGCGGGTCGAGGTTCTTCAGCTGCTGCAAGGCGTCGGGGGCGTTCTCTGCGACGCCGAGGCTGGCGCTCGCCCGGCGGATGGCCTGGCGTAGCGAGCCTTCGAGGCCTTCTTCAGGAAAGTGGTGGTGCCAGAAGTCGGCCAGGAAGTTGACCTGATAGTCGTCGATGAGCGAGGCGCCGATGCTGTAGATGACCTCGGGCTTGAGCTTGCTCTGGGTGGCCAGCTCATCGAGCAGGGTGCGGCAGAGCTGGCGCTCGTCGACGGGGACGTGGCTCGCGCCGGGGCTGGCCGCGGCGGCGGGCCCGGCGGGGTGGCCGGGCTCGTCGGGGGTCACGGCCTCCCGGTAGGTGCCGCGCATGTCGATGGCGCCGCGGATGCCGAGGGCGCGGGCGTGGCGGATGTTGTCGCGCAGGTAGGTGATGAGGATGGCCTGGTCGATCCAGTCGATGACGCGCTCGAAGGGGTAGAGGGTGAGCATGGTCACGTCGCCGGGGTCGGAGGTCGCGAGGTGCTGCGCGTCGGCGACGCCGATCTCTTCGAGGCGCTCGGCGATCTGGTCGTCGATGCCGTCGATGAGCTGGAGCGGGAGGGAGTCCTCGCCGGGCTGCATCGGGGCGAGCACGGCGCGCGCCTTCTTGCGCAGGGCCTGGTAGGCCCACGACGGGAAGATGCCGAGGGCGAAGTAGAGGCACATGCGCTGCCCGGTGCTGTCGACGGGCAGGAGATCGGTGCTGCCGACGGCGAAGCCGAGGAGGAGCATGGCCGCGGCGCGCAGGCTGGCGGTGAACAGGAACTTGGGGGACAGGGCCTGGGCCCGCAGGCGATAGATGAGGAGGCCCAGGGTGTAGATGAAGACGCCGTAGCCGGCGAAGACCAGGCCGAAGAGACCCTCGTCGAGGCTGGTGATCTTGGGAGGGGTGTTCTCGGCGGGGGCGGGGGCACTGTTGGCGGCCGGCGCAGGGGTGGTGTTCGCGGGGGTCGTGGGCTGGGCAGGGGCCACTGCGGGCTGCCCGGACGTTTGCTGGGCGCTCGACGCGATGTGCTCTTGCCGGAGGATCCCGATGCCTCGCGGTGCGTCCGAGAGCGCGGCCACGACCAGGAAGGGGACGGTCAGGGCCACGGCGCCGAAGGCGTACTCGAGCCGGCTCGGGGGGCCGGGCTCGACGGCCTCGCTCTCGACGTCGGAGATGAAGGAGGAGCCGGTCTTGACGCGGTCGTAGTCCTGGCGGAAGCGGCGATAGGTCTCGACGGTCCGTTTGCGGGCCAGGTACCGGTCGGAACGGCCGAGCACGATGTAGAGGAAGATGAGGAGGAGGGGCAGGGCGGTGAGCGCCAGGAAGACGTGCTTGCCCAGGGCGGCGAATGCCAGAGGGGCCTGCTGGCCGAGGGTCTGGGCCCAGCCCCGCAGGGTCCCGTGGGGGATGAGGACCAGGGTGACGATGACGATGACGCAGGCGAGGAGGACCTGCGTGAGCGGGTGGCGCAGGGTCTCGGTCCGCGAGGTCTGGTTCGGAGCGGGTGCCATGGGCGACTCCCTGGGAGGTGGTGTGGATGCGGGTGACAGACAGCAGAGGAGCAAGGTCCGTACCGCTCGCAGATGGATCGGGGGGGGGCTTTATCGACTCCTCGTGCGGGCGGTAGCGCGCAAGAGCTGCGCGTGAGGGCGACGACGCCGGAAGATTCTGCGCCCTGCCGGAACACGACGACTGCGGTGTTTCGGCTGAGGGATAGGCCCGGTGCGGGTCGTGCTAGGCTCGATGACGTGGGTTTCTTCGACCGTCTCTTCGGTAAGAAGTCATCTGCGGTATCGGCCGAGGCGGCGGAGGCTCCGGCCTCTGAGCCTGCCCCTCCTCCAGCGCCGGATCCACCGCCGGATGGAGTGCTGGTGCTGCGTCAGGGGATGAGCGTGCCGGACAGTGACTATGTGCTGTCGGTGGCGCGCCTGATGTTGGGGGAGCGCATGCCGACGGAGCTGCCGCACGCGGGGATGTCGCAGCCGGTGTGGTTCCGGGCCGGGGAGTTCACGCGCAGTGGGGTGGCGGACGCGGCGGCGGCGTATGCGGTGAAGTTCGGTCTCGGGGTCTGCAGTCACAGGCACACCGAGGGGCAAGGGCCGGATGGGGCGCGGGTGATGTTGATCGAGCTGTGGCGTGAGGGGGGCTGAGGGGGGGATCGAAGGCGGGGAGGGCGACGGGGAGGGCGAAGGCGGGGAGGGCGAAGGCGCGGTCCCGATCTGGCCGGCGGGGGAACGGACGCCGACGCTGGCGGCGTGGGAGGGGCTCGGCTTCGGGCTGTTCATCCACTTCGGGATGAGCACGTTCACGGGCCGCGATTACGACGAGGGGCGCGCGCCCGCGTCGCTGTATGCGCCGACCGCCCTCGACGTGCGGCAGTGGGTGCGGACGGCGCGCAGGGCCGGGATGCGCTACGCGGTGCTGACGGCCAAGCACATGAACGGGTTCTGTCTCTGGCCCTCGGCGGGTTCCGATTACGGGGTGGCGACGGGCGGCGACCAGACGGACGTGGTGGGGGCGTTCGCGGCGGCGTGCCGCGAGGAGGGGATCGCGCCGGGGATCTACTACTGCATCCTCGACGCGCGGAACGAGCGGCCTGGGCACCGGGTGGACTGGCAGGCGCCCCTCTCACCGGCGTACTGGGCGCTCGTCGGGCGGCAGCTGCGGGAGCTGCACGAGCGCTACGGTCCGCGGGGGGCGGCCTGGGCGGTGCAGTGGATCGACGTGCCGGGGAAGCTCTCGCTCGAGCAGCGGCAGGCGCTGTATGCGCTCGTGAAGTCGCTCTCGCCCGACTGTCTGGTGCTGATGAACCACGGGTTCTGCGATGGGACGAGGGTGCGGCTGTCGTGCTTCCCCACGGACCTCGTGAACGGGGAGCGGGTGCCGCCGCCCGAAGGCACGGGGCACGCGCCGCGAAAGTGCGTGCCCGCGGACTTCGTGCCGGGGACGGCGGCGCCGGCCGTGTGGGACGAGTTCGTGGAGGGGATGCGCGGGCGCTGCTTCTATGTGCCGATGGAGTTCTCTGAGACGGTGGGGCAGGCGTGGTTCGGGCTCGAGGACGATCCGCCCAAGACGGTGCGCACGCTCTATCGCCTGTACCGCGAGGCGCGCGAGCGGGGGGCGAACCTGCTGCTCGACGTGGGGCCGGATCGGATGGGGCGCATCCCGCAAGAGGTCGTGGAGCGGCTGCTCGAGCTCGGCCGCGTGATCGACGACCCTGCGCGCCTGCCGCCGCCGGCCTCGCTCACCTGCGCGGGCCAGGTGACGGCGTCGAATGTCTTCGGGCAGCGGCCGGAGTATCAGCCGCGCCACGCGGTCGACGAGGATCCGACGACGCGGTGGGCGACGGACACGGGCACGAGCACGGCGTGGCTGGAGGTGGATCTCGGCGCCGCGGCGACGTTCGACGAGGTGCGGCTGCGGGAGCCGCTCGGCCCGCGGGTGCGGCGGTTCCAGGTGGAGCGGCTGGAAGAGGAGGGGTGGCGGCCGTTCCTCGTGGGGACGACCATCGGCGAGGAGCTGCGTGCGTCGTTCGCGCCGGTGACGGCGCGGCGGGTGCGCCTCCACATCTTCGACGCGGCGGCGCGCACGCCGACGCCGCGGAACGTGTACAGCACGCCGGAGGCGGCGCGGGAGGAGGGGCCGACGATCGCGGCCTTCGAGCTGTACGCGGCGGAGCGTCGTAAGGGGGGCTGAGCGGCCGGGTTTGGCCGGTGAGGCGGATCAGGGGCTCTGTGCGGCGTCGCGCGCGGGGGGACGGGCGCACTCGGCTTCGCAGTCGGCGCGGATCTTCTCGATGGTGACGGCGCGCATCTGGTCGCGCGCGACGCAGGCCTCGACGCAGGTGCGCACGCGCGCGCGTTTGCCGCGCCGCTGGCTCTTGGCGAGGGCGATGGCGGCGACCAGGAGGAGCGGGAGGAGGGTCCACAGGGCGAGGGATCTTCGTCGCATGGAGAAGAGCTTGCGTCGCTTGGGCGCGCCGGGGGGATAGAATCGCGCCCCATGACGAGGATGCCGAACCGATGGATGTTCCTTCTCTCTCTCCTGCTCGTGCCGGCCGCGGTGCCGGGCGTCGAGGCGCCGGCGGCCACGGCGCCGGGTCTGCCGGCGAGCTGGGACGGGCGCGAGCGGGCGGTGGCCGGGGCGATCAGCGAGCAGGCGCTGGCCGCGCACGTGCGTTTCCTCGCCGACGATCTGCTCGAGGGGCGCGGCGCCGGGTCGCGCGGCGACGAGCTGGCGATGCGCTACGTCGCCGCGCAGTTCGAGCGGCTCGGCCTCGAGCCGGCGGGCGATGGCGGGGGCTGGCTGCAGCGCTTCGAGCTGGTGGGGATGACGAGCCAGGTGACGGCGCCGCCGGTGTTCTCGGCGCCGGGGCGGGGCGGGAGCCCGCAGCGGCTCGAGCTCAAGCCGGGCGTGGACATGGTGGTCGCCCCGGGGCAGCAGCGCGAGGCGCTCTCACTGACGGACGCCGAGCTGGTGTTCGTGGGCTACGGCATCGTGGCGCCGGAGGAGCGCTGGGACGACTTCAAGGGCGTGGACGTGCGCGGCAAGGTGCTGGTGGTGATGAACAACGACCCGGAGAACGACCCGGCGCTGTTCGGCGGCAAGGCGCGGCTCTATTACGGCCGCTGGGACTACAAGTACGAGGAGGCGGCGCGCCACGGCGCGGCGGGGGTGATCATCATCCACACCACGCCCTCGGCGGCCTACCCCTGGCAGGTGGTGCAATCGAGCTGGAGTCACGAGCTGTTCGAGCTGCCGGCGCCGGCCGCGGGCGGTGGGGCCCGCCCGGGAGCAGGCCCGGGAGCAAGCCAGGTCGGCCGGTTGACGGCGCGCATGTGGGCCACGGAGGAGGCGTCGCGGCGCCTGGTGGCGCTCGGCGGGCAGGATCTCGATGCGCTCCGGCGGCGCGCCGAGTCGCGCAGCTTCCGGCCGGTGCCGCTCGGCGTGCGGCTGTCGGTCGCGCTCAAGACCGAGCTGCGCCGGTTCCAGACGGCCAACGTGCTCGGCCGCCTGCGCGGCAGCGATCCGGTGCGCGGGCGCGAGGAGGTGGTCTTCACGGCGCACCACGATCACCTCGGCGTGGGCGAGGCCAAGAACGGGGACGCCATCTACAACGGCGCGCTCGATAACGCGAGCGGCGTGGGCATGATGCTCACGATGGCCGAGGCGCTGTCGCGGGCCGAGCCGCGGCCCCGGCGATCGATCGTGTTCGCGGCGGTGGCGGCGGAGGAGTCGAACCTGCTCGGCAGCGCCTATTTCATGGCCCACCCGACGGCGCCGCTCGGTCGTCTGGCGGCCAACCTGAACGTCGACGGCATTAACATCTGGGGCAAGACGCTGGACGTCACGCTCCTCGGGCTCGGCAAGTCGACGCTCGACGAGGTGGTGCGGCGGGTGGCGGGCGAGCAGGGGCGCGAGCTCACGGCCGACCCGCAGCCGGAGAAGGGGAGCTTCTATCGCTCGGACCAGCTGAGCTTTGCGCGGGCCGGGGTGCCGGCGGTGGGGCTGCGCACGGGGACCCACTTCGTGGGGCACGAGCCGAAGTGGGGGCTCGACCGCATCGACGAGTACGTGCACACGCACTATCACCAGCCGAGCGATCAGATCGACGCGACGTGGCGGCTCGACGGGGCGGTGGACGACGCGCGGCTCCTCGTGGTGACGGCGCTGCGGGTGGCGGATGCGCCGGAGATGCCGGCGTGGCGCAAGGGGGATGAGTTCGAGGCGGCGCGGCTCAAGGCGCTGAAGGCGCTCAAGTAGACGATGATCATCTGATGCTGCGGCTTAGCATTGGTGATGCTGCGGCTCTTGGCCCTGGATGAGGACGCGCCGAGGCCACAGGAAAGGAGAATGGCGATGAAACGATGGCACCTGACCCTCCTTGGTTCGGTGCTCGGTGGCGGGTTGGTGCTCCTGTCGGCGGGGTGTGTCAGCGAGAGGACGTCGGCGCAGTATCGGCGCGATGCGACTCGCCATGAGCAGCTGGCGGCGGATGCCCGGTTGCGGGGCGAGTCGGAGCGCGCCGGGGAGGAAGAGCGCCTGGCCCGTGGGGCTCGTCAGCGCGCCGACCAGAAGGAGGCCTCCGAGCTGTATTTCCAGGACCTGCGGGCGCCGGAGGTCTCTCCGCACTCGGTGCCGGCGCCGTCGAACGTTCCCCCTCCGTGACGTCGGGGGCGCTGCCCCCTCCGCCCGGCGAGAGGGAGCCTGCGGTCGCCCTCTCGCGCGCTCCCTCTTTTCACCCCTTTCAACCACGCTGATGGGTTCGGTATCTGGAGGTGCGTGCGGGGGCTTGGGTGAGGAGGGGGCTTTGGGGGGGATGGCGTGATGGGCGTCGGTCGCTGGTACCCGACTTGCAATTCGCGGAAGCAACGTTTGCAGGAGGGTGTCATGCGAGAAGACGTGATTGGCCATGGAGATGTGCTGACGAGTCAGAAGCTGCAGGAGCAGACGCAGGAGTTCCTCACGCGCTTCGACCAGAATCCACGGGCCGCGATGGCGGAGAAGCCGGCCAAGTTCGATGACTCGGGGCACCCGATCGATGCGCCGACGGGTTTCTCGACCCCGGACATCGCGAGCGGGAACTACGTGCTCGAGCGCGACAGCCTGCGCAAGCGCTTCCGCACCCTGGTCAACGGGGTGCTCATCTCGCTCGAGAACATCCTGCCGGGGCGCGCGCCGATCGAGAACAACGATCGGCCCGAGAACCTGGTCGATACCCTGCGCTATGCCAAGCTCGCGGACATCGAGTCGGCGAACCTGCGCGCGGCGGCGCTCGCCGAGACGCCCTGGTCCGATGATTACTGGGCGCTCTACACGGGCTGTGTGGCCAAGCGCTACGCGGATCCGGGCTTCCCGATGTCGGAGAACTGGCAGACGAACTTCGACTACGTGCGCCAGCACTCGCTCGATGCGGTGCTGCGCAGCGGCGACGCCACGGCGATCGATCAGCTGTCTCCGGCCGAGAAGTACGATCTGCTCGTGGGGAGCACGACCGGCGCGCTGACCCAGGCGATGTGGAACGAGGGCAAGTGGTACCAGGACCGCTCGGGCAAGGTGGAGACGTGGATGGGGATCTGCCACGGCTGGGCGCCGGCGGCGTACATGCTCCCCCGGCCCCGCAAGGCCGTGACCGTGCTGGCGGCCGACGGCAAGACGCAGCTGCGCTTCTACCCCGCGGACATCAAGGCGCTGGCCTCGCTGCTCTGGGCCAACGCCCACACGGTGGCGCGCTTCGTCGGCGGGCGCAGCAACGACAAGAACCCGGCCACGGACAGCATCGGCCGCCCGACGTCGCCCGCGGTGTTCGACAACAACCCGGGGACCTGGCACCTCTCGGTGGTCAATCAGATCGGCGTCGCCAAGCGCAGCTTCGTGATGGACGCCACGTATGACTACGAGGTCTGGAACCAGCCGATCTATGCCTACCGGTACACGTACTTCAACCCGCAGAGCATGCGCGCGGTGAACACGCTGCAGGAGGCGACGGTGGCGCGGGCGCAGTTCACCAAGGACCGCTTCCGCCGCTATCGCAGCCCGCAGGCGGCCCTCGTGACCGGGATCTCGATGTACGTGCAGTACATCGCCGAGACCGAACCCTCGCACGACACGACCAACGCGCCCTCCGAGGACCGGGTGGTGACCGTGCGCTACATGTACGATCTCGAGCAGAACGCCCAGGGCGGGATCCTCGGCGGCGAGTGGTACACGGGCACGCGTCATCCGGACTTCCTCTGGACGCCGCCTCCGGGGGCGCGCGCGCTCACGCCGGCCGACTCGGTGGCCACGGGCACGTGGCCGCAGGGGCAGCCGGTGCCGCAGGCGTGGCGCGCGGCGGCCTTGCGCGTGGCGGATCGGAGCCTGCCGCTCGCGAAGATCGTCGAGGAGCTCGTCCGGCTGGCGAACGCGTAGGGGACGCACCGACGTTCTAGTCTGTCTGGTGGCGGGGGCGAGGCGCGGAGGTCTCGAGCATGGCATCCCGGGTGACGTGTGTGGCGATCGGTCGGTGCGTCGGTGGCATGAGGCGCGGGTGGGGGAGGGGCGGGGCCCTGGCCCTGGCCTTGACCCTGGCGCTCGGGGCCTGCGCGGCCTCGTCCGCGCGGCCCCTGCGCCTGTCGCAGGAGAACTGGACCGAGGTGCGGGGGCAGGCCCTGCCGACCTGCCGCGAGGCGTGGGCGCAGGTGCCGCCGGCCCAGCGCACCTACGACTTCACCCGGGATGCCCATGTCACCGAGCAGGGCAACATCGGCTACCAGGGCTTTGCCGAGCGCCTGCCGCGGCAGCGCTGCGCCAAGGAATGGACGGTGCTCATCTACATGGAGGCCGACAATCAGGATCTGCCGCCGCTCGCCTACTGGCAGCTCCACGAGATGGAGGCCTTCTCACGCGCGGGTCAGAGCGGGGCCTCGACGCTCGATGCGGACGTAGTCGTGCAGCTGGATCTCGACCGTCCCTCCGGGATCCGGCGCTTGCACGTGTTCGGGGTCGCGGCGTCGTCCGAGCCGCGGCCCGGGCCGGCGGCCTTCAAGGACGCCACGCCGCGCGACATCCGCTCGCCGATCGTCGAGCTCCTGCCCGAGGACAACGACGTCGCCGCCCCGGAGGAGGAGCTGGCGCAGTTTCTTCGCTGGGGCGTGACCTCGTACCCGGCGCGTCATTACTGGGTGGTGGTCTGGGGCCACGGCATGGGCTGGCGGCCGCGGATGACGGCGTCGGGGCAGCCGGTGCCGCCGGATCAGAACATCACCAACGGCGGCATCGGGCTCGATGACCATCCAGGCACGGTGCTCGACGTCACCGGGCTCCGCGAGGCGCTCGCGGCGGTGTCCCGCGAGGATCTCGGCGGCCGTCCCTTCGACGTGCTGGCCACCGACGCGTGCCTGATGCAGTCGGTGGAGGTGCTGGCCGAGCTCGGCGGCGTGGCGCGCTATGCGATCGGCTCGGAGCAGATCGAGAACTACCTCGGCCTGCCGTATCGGCTGCTCTTGCCGCGCATCAATGGGAGTGCGGGCGCGGGGCCGCCGCCGCAGGAGGGCTGCATGCAAAGTGACGTCGCCTGCAGGTTCGCCACGCTGGTCCCCGCGGAGATGGCGCGTAGCCTGCGCCCAGGCGGTCCCTATGCCGAGATCGCGCCGGACGCGCGCGAGCCGCTCACCGAGTCGGTGCTCGATCTCAATGAGACCGGGAGGCTGCTCGTGCCGGCGTTACGTCAGTTGTCGGCGGCGCTCAGCCTGTGGACCGCCGAGGAGCCGCTGCGCAAGATCACGCTGCAGGACGTGCTCCTGCCGCCGCAGGGGCCGGGCGCCCTCGGGGGGCTCAGGCGCACCCCGGATTTCCAGGGCGGCATGCGGGATCTCGGCGTCCTGCTCGACCGTCTCGAGCGGACGGTCGAGCAGGAGAGCGGCACGCCCTCGGGGGCGACGGCTACGACGGCCGGCACCGGGGCCGGACAGAAGGTGCTCACGGCCATCGCGGCCGTCCGGAGCGCGCTCGGGCAGACCGTGCTCATGGCCGCCTTCGGCACCCGCTACCAGACCGAGGAGTACGTGGGCATGGCGGGCGTCTCGATCTGGGTCCCGATCACGGGCGATGATTACCAGAGCCGCGGCGACTTCTTTGCGGCCTCGCCCCTCTATGCCGCGCCGCCGGCCGCGCGGAAGGGCATCGAGCAGCCCTGGCGGATGTGGCTCGACACGCTCTATCAGTAGCGCTCTATCAGTAGCAGTGTGATATTCCGCCCGCGCCGTACGACCCCCAAAGATTTTCGCGCAAAAGCCCCCGCCCCGTTGAGAACGCCTGTTTCCGCCGGCGTCATCGTAGTTATCATGAGCCCATAAGAAGTCTTAAGCAGGTCATTGGCATGTACAAACGCGTTTCCTACCGGCACCGGTGCCCTCACCGGAGAGGGATCCTCCTCATTGCGCTCCTCCTCGCCGCGTCGGGGGGTTGTCATCGCGCCGAGCGCGCGCCGCGCACCCGGCCGCCCGTGCCGGTCACCGCTGAGCGCGCGGTCATCGACTCGCTGCCCGTGACGCTCGAGGCGGTGGGCACGGTGACGCCGATGGCCACCGTGGACATCCGCTCGCGCATCGACGGCCGCCTCGAGCGCGTCTATTTCAAGGAGGGCGACGTGGTCGAGGCCGGCGATCGCCTCTTCGAGATCGACCCGCGCCCGTACCGCGCCGTCCTGGCCCAGGTCACCGCCACCCTGGCGCGCGACGAGGCGCAGGCGCGCACGGCCAGCATCGAGGAGCGCCGCTATCGGCGGCTCCTCGAACGGGGCCTCGTGTCGCGCCAGGAGTACGAGCAGCGGGCCACGAGCGCCCGCGCCCTCGCGGCGAGCGTCGTGGCGGATCGCGCCGCGGTGGTGAGCGCGCGCGTGAACCTCGGCTACACCCACATCAACGCGCCCATCTCGGGCAAGACCGGGGGCCTGCAGGTCACCGCCGGCAACCTGGTCAAGGCCAACGACACGGCGCTGGCCGGGATCCGCCAGCTGAGCCCCATCTACGTCACCTTCGCCGTGCCGGCCGAACACCTGTCGGTCATCCGCCGCCGCACCAACCTGGCCGAGGACGGCAAGCTCTTGCCGGTCTACGCGGCGGCGCCCGGGGCCCCGGACGCGGACGTGCGCCGGGGGATGCTCTCCGTCATCGACAACGCGGTCGACACGAGCGCCGGCACGATCTCGCTCAAGGCCACCTTCGCCAACCGCGACCACGTCCTCTGGCCCGGCCAGTTCGTCAACGCCCGCCTGATCCTCGAGCGCAGGGACGGCGTGGTGGTGCCGGCGCAGGCGATCCAGACGGGCCAGCGCTGCGATTACGTGTTCGTCGTGGGGAGCAACATGACCGCCGAGTCGCGCGTGGTGCGGGTGGGCGTGCGAGACGGTGAGCGGATCGCCATCGAGTCCGGCGTCCAGCCGGGCGAGCTGGTGGTCACCGACGGGCAGCTCGGCCTCGTGCCGGGGGCCCGGGTGGAGCTGCGGCCCGAGCCGCACGCGGAGAGTTCCTGGTCTGGCCTGTGGGATGAATCCAGACCAGGGACGTGAACTTCGCAGTGCGGGCGCTGCCGCCGGTGGGCGAAGTCCTGAAGATCCGAACGGATGGAGGTGTAGGGGAGGGCGAGCTACGTCGAGGCCGACTCGAAGCGCAGGGGGAGCGCGATCGGACAGCGCGACACGAGCGATTCGTTCCAGCGGATCTCACCCGGCACCGGGGCGATGTGCGCCACGCGCTCGAGGAGCGCCTTGAGCCCGATGCGGCCCTCCATGCGTGCCAGCACCGCGCCCACGCAGGAGTGGATGCCATAGCCGAAGGCCACGGCCTTCTGGTTCGAGCGCCCCGGATCGAAGCGGTCTGGCTCCGGGAAATAATTCTCGTCGCGGTTGGCCGAGCCGAGGAGGACGAGCACGACGCTCCCCGCGGCGAGCCGGGTCCCTCCGAGCTCCACCTCCTGCGTCGTCAGCCGCGCGAGGCCGTGGGCCGGTGGCTCGTAGCGCAACACCTCCTCGAGGTAGGCTGGGATGAACGCCGGATCCTGGCGCAGGTGCTGAAGATCTGCCGGCCGCTCCGCGAGGAGGCGGAGCGTGCTGGAGAGGAGCGCCGTGCTGGTCTCGAGGCCCGCCACGAGGAGGACCACGAGGAAGCTCCGCAGCTCGTCCTCGGTGAGGAGCTGACCGCTGGCGTCGGGCCGCATGAGCTCGCCCACGAGGTCGTCCGAAGGCGCGCGCCGCCGCGCCTCGATCGCCTCGTCGAGATAGCTCACGAGCTCGTGGATGCTGGTCTTGATCTCGGCGATGCGCACGGGGTCGGTGATGGCGGGCGAGATCACCGCCTGATCGTTGACCCAGCGCTTGAAGTGCACCCCCAGCGCCGGGTCGAGCCCCAGGACCTCGGCGATGATGCGTGTCGGCAGGGCGCCGGCGAACTCGTCAACGACGTCCACCTCGCCGCGCGCGACCACGCGATCGGCCAGCTCGCTGGCGACGGTGCGGATGCGCGCCTCGATCGGCGCCAGGGTGCGCGGCGAGAAGGCACGGCTCACGAAGGCGCGCAGGCGCGTGTGGTCCGGGGGATCGCACATGACGAGCGATTCGGCCGCCGGGTTGTGATCGAGCCAAGGGGGCGTCAAGAACACGCGGAAGCCGGAGGAGGAGAACAGCTCCGGGTGGCGCAAGGCGTAGACCACGTCGTCGTAGCGGCTCACCGCCCACAGACCGCCGGGCTCGATCTCGCAGACCGGGCGCTCACGCCGGAGGCATGCATAGAGCGGGTAGGGATTGGCGCGGACCCGGGGATCGAGCAGGTTGGGACGAGTGGGCACGGGGAAATCGTCTGGCTCCTCGCTCGCTCTCGTTGCGGGGCTCCCGCCGGCAGCCTCGGTCTCTGGTTTCTCGTTCCGCTCATGGCGCATGGTGATCCTCCGGTTGAAGCTGCCTCGTGCTGCTACCTACATTGCTTATAACTCAGCGCCTCTCACCGGACCGGTCCGTCTTCCGGTAGACTCCGACGCATGCTCGGTGAGTACTCCTTCTTTATCGATGGCCGCGTCCCCGTCCTGAAGGTGCATGGGGAGCCTCGGCCCGCGCCGGCCGTGCTCGTGCTGCACGGGCTCGGCGCGAGCCTGGAGGTGCATCGCAAGGAGCTCGGCTCGCTGGCCGAGCATGGGCTGACGGCCGTGGCCATGGACGCCCCTCACCACGGCGCGAGGCGCGATGGCTTGCTCGACGAGATGGCGAGGCTCGCGCCGGCGGAGGCGCACGCGCGGTTTCTGCGGCTCGTGCTCGCGGCCGTGCCCGAAGTCTCCCGGGTGCTCGACCACCTTGCCAGCGAGGGGCACGGGCCGTTCGGGGTGGTGGGCGTCTCGATGGGCGCGTACGTCGCTCTCGCGGCCGCCGCGGCGGACGCGCGCATCCGAGCGACCGTGTCGATCCTCGGTTCGCCGGACTGGAGCCACCGCGAAGGTCTCCTCACCGAGGAGCTCCACGAGCTCGCGCAGTACGCGCCGGTCCATCGGCCCGCCGACTGCGCGCGCCACCCCTTGCTGCTCATCAACGCCGGCCGCGACGTGAACGTGCCGCCGCACTTCGCCCGTGGCTTTGCGCGCTGGCTCGCCGAGCATCGCCCGGCGCTCGCGGGGCACGTCTCCTACGTCGAGTACCCCGAGTCGGACCACTTCGTGCGGCCGGAAGACTGGGAGGATTTATGGCAGCGCACGCTCGGCTTCCTGCGGCGGCACTTGAGCTGATATCATAACCCCCGCAGTTCTTCTGCAAGCGGCGTAGGAGAAGGCGATGAATCAGGTCCCCCCGGAGCTCGTTGATGCGATAGGGATCGGTACCTGTATTGCCTTTGTAGGCGCGGGATTCTCAGCTGCGGCAAGCCCGATGCAGACAAACGCAAACCGCAAGCATTGGCGCTCGGTGCGCAGGCATCTTGCTATGAGTTCGAGCGGTTGTTCCGGGAGATCGAGCGAATCTTCACACCGGGACAAGTGAGCGGCGGCTGATGCCGCAATAGAGGAGAGAACTGCTATGTAAGCGACGAGTGAGTTCAGTCGCTGCGTTGGTCCGGACGCATGGGCTCATCTTGTTCCCCCATCTTCCTCGGCGGCAGAGAGACCACGGGCTGGCCGCTTTCGGATTCTTCCTTCTTGAGGATGCGGACGATTTCCCTAACGTCGTAGCCGCATTCCTCTGCCAATGCTTCCCGAATCGCGCGCACTTCATCCACGATCGGATCTCGGCCCATGCATTACTCCTCGAGCAACTCTTCCGGGGTGCAAATCACCGGGGGCTCAAAGCCCGCGTCCCGGCACGTCCATTCCACCTTGCCACGAATCGCCGCGTTGGCGATGTGAGTGCAGTTCCACGTCAGAAGATAGTGCATGCCATTGACCACCGCAGCAGCGATATGAACCGCGTCGACGGCGGCCTTCGCCGGTAGCGGGGTTCGTAGAAGGAGGCGTTCGGCGAGTTCCGTCACGGTGGCCGTCACTTCGAGTACGGGGATGCCCTCCAAGGCGGCGAGGCGGCGAGCTGCAGCGTTGGCATCTCCCCTGGCAGCTTCAAGGAGGACCGCCCGAGAAACGTACAGATCGAACCGGGCACGACGCTGCCACCACTCGTGGGTCACCTGCTGGTGCGCGATCTGAACTACATCCCGACTCGGCAGTGCGGTCAGATAGCTGATGATCGTCGTTTCCAGATAGACCCTCTTGGCGGTCATGGTCATTCATTCATCGCTTGGATGAGCCCAGGCCGCAATCGTTGCCATTTCGAGAGTCCGGCCTCAACCCTCCTCCTCCGGCTCCTCGGCCTCTCCTTCCTCTCCTGCCGCATCCCTCTCCCCCCACCGGCCGAGCTGCGTCTCGCCGCTCGGCCGCGCCAGGCGCAGCGCGGTCGTGCGGCACAGCTTCTCGAGCGCGGCGACGAGCGGCTCCGAGTGGGTGGTGAGCCAGATCTGGGTGTTGCGCGCCGCCTCGGCCACGGCGTGCGCGAGCGGCACGAGGAGGTCGGGGTGCAGGCTGGTCTCGGGCTCGTTGAGCGCCAGGAACGGCGGCGGGCGCGGGCTCATGAGCGCGGCGAGCAGGCACAGGTAGCGCAAGGTGCCGTCGGACAGCTCGGCGGCCTCGAGTCGCCGGCCGATGCCGGGCATGTGCATGCCCACGAGGAAGCGCCCGTTGTTCGCCTCGACGTTCAGGCGCGCGCCGGGAAAGGCCCGCTCGACCGCGGCGTGCAGTCCCCTCGGATCGCCGATGTCGAGGATGGTCTCGAGCGCGGCGGCGAGATCGCGGCCGTCGTGACTCAAGACCGGCGTGCGCACCCCCACCTGGGCCCGCCGGATGGGCGCTTCTTCGTCGGTGCGGAAGTGGTGGTAGAAGCGCCAGGCGAGGATCTGCTGGCGCAGCGTGGAGAGCACGGGGTAGCGGTGCGGCTCGACGAGCTGGCACAAGACCGACTCGGCCTCCCAGAGGTCGGCGGGGTAAACCTGGCGTTCGCCCTCGGCGTCGCGCAACCAGACCGAGCGCGCCTTGCGACTCATCAGCTCGATCTTGCGCCGGCCCTCGCGGAAGAGCACCTGCTCCTCCTTGACCACGGGGTCGAGGAGGAAGGAGCCGGCCGGCGGGTTCGGTAAGCCGAGGGCGAGGCTGTAGCTGAGGTCGCCGAGCTCGACGCCCACGCTCATGCGCACCGGGCCCTTCTCGCGTCCGCCCGCCCACAACGCCGAGGGCATGCCCCCCTCGGAGGCCAGGGTGCGGGCGAGCGTGCCCTGGGCGGCGGCATGGAGGAGGTAGAGGGCACGGTAGAGGTTGGTCTTGCCCGAGCCATTGGGCCCGGTGATGACGCTCACCGGGCCGAGGGGCAGCCGCAGCCGGCGCAAGGAGCGGTAGCCGGCGACTTCGAGCGCCTCGATGTGCATGCCCGGATGATGTCACACGTCCGGTGGACGCTGCAGTCAGGGGAGGCCGCGAACAGGGGCGCGATCGGGCGGGCCGGCGCATGGCCGGGAAGGCGGGCGAGCGGGCGGTGATGATATAGATGTTTCATGCAGATCGAGCTGATTGCGCCCGGCGGGGAGGACTCGACGTATCTGCCGCGCCTCGGGCTGGGCATCCTGGCAGGGCTCACGCCACGGCATCACCAGGTCTTCTACACCGACGACGTGGTGCAGCCCTTCGACATCGAGCGCGACGTCAAGGACGTGGACCTCGTGGGCATCAGCGTGGACAGCAAGACCGCGCGCCGCGCCTATGACATCGCGGCGGCGTATCGCCGACGCGGGGCCAAGGTGGTGATGGGCGGCATCCATCCCACGGCCTGCCCCGAGGAGGCGCTGCGCTACGCCGACAGCGTGGTGGTGCGCGAGGCCGAGGACGCCTGGCCCGAGCTGCTCCGCGACTTCGAGCGGGGAGAGCTGAAGCGCATCTATCGCCCGGAGCTGCCCGACCTCGCGAACCGGCCGCCGGCCCGGCGCGACCTCTTCCGCTCGCGCAAGTACATCCCCTTCCAGGTGGTGCAGACCTCGCGCGGCTGTCCCTATCCCTGCGAGTTCTGCAGCGTGTCCACCCAGAACGGGTCGAGCTTCCGCTTCCGCCCGGCGGACGAGGTGCTGGCCGAGCTCGCCCAGCTCCAGAAGCTCATCCTGTTCGCCGACGACAACGTGATGATCCATCGCGGCTACTCGCAGGAGCTCTTCGGGCGCATGAAGGCGCTCAAGAAGCACTGGATCGGTCAGTGCTCGCTCGCGGCCGTCAAGCGCATCGAGAACGTGCGCCTCATGGCCGAGAGCGGCTGCAAGGGTCTCTTCATCGGCTTCGAGAGCGTCGACAGCGAGACCGTGAACTTCACCGGCAAGCGGCAGAACCGGCCCGGGCAGTACAAGGAAGTGGTGTCGATGCTGCACGACCACGGCATCTCGGTGTGGGGCAGCTTCGTCTTCGGCTTCGACACGGACACGCCGGAGTGCTTCGACCGCACCGTGGAGTTCGCCATCGAGGCCCAGCTCACGATGGCGCTGTTCGCCATCCTGACGCCCTATCCCGGCACGGCGCTCTATCGGCGGCTGCTCGCAGAGGGCCGGCTCACCGACCCGCAGTGGTGGATGCGCCGCGATCACGACGCCGGCTCGCCGTACTACAAGCCGGCCAAGATGACGCGCGAGCAGCTGCGCGAGGGCTGGATGCGGGCGTGGACGCAGTTCTACTCGTACAGCTCGATGTGGCAGCGCTTCAAAGTCGGGTGGAACTCGAGCTGGATCCAGGCGCTCGGGTTCTGGCCACTCAACCTCCTCCAGCACCAGCTCGCCGAGCGTAAGATCGTGGGCGGCATGCAGCGCTTCCGGAGCGGGCTCAAGCTCGAGGAGGAGCTCGCCAGGGAGGCGCCGAGCGCGGCGGAGATGGAGCACCTCGTGGCGCCGCTGCCCGAGGACGCGCCGCAGCTGCGGCTGCACCGCGAGGCGCCGCGGGTGGAGTGAGGGGCGGCGGTGGCGTCACTCCACCGGCCGCGGGCGGCCGTCGAAGTTGACGATCATGTACCTCGTCGAGTGCTCGATCGTGCGGACGACGTAGAGCGTCTGGCCGTCGCGTGACAAGGTCAGGCCGTCGACGAACCCCTGATGCAGGACCGGGACGTCTCTCGCCGTGGTGACGAAGTAGCGGCGGATCTCATCGCCCTTGTAATAGAGGAACGATTGCCCATCGGGGAGCCAGACGGCGTAGGCGATGGCGGTGAACACCCGGGCCGGTGGCGCTTCGGGCGGCTGGAAGGGCGCGCGAAGTTCCAGGACGGAAGGGATCATGTTGCGCGCCTGGCGCCGGTACACGAGGCGCCAGCCACCGACCGGCGCCGACGTTTCCCAGGTGTCCTCGGGCACCGCAACCCCGCCACCGGGCGGTATCTTCCATAACCCCCGCTCGATGAGCGGGGCACGGGCATGGATCCAGCCCCCGCGGTCGACCGCGAGCGCTCTCACCCGCTCCGGCACCTCGCCGAGCCGTCGTGCGGCGCCCCCCGAGAGCGGCAGGGTCCAGATGCCTGCGCCGCCTCCTTCCGCGCTCGCATAGACGAGCCCGTGTCCGTCGGGCGTCACCGTCGCGGCCATGGCGTCGGTGAGGATACGCACCGCGCCGTCGTTGAGGGACAGCAGGGCGGCATAGGTCTTGGCCTCCCGCTCGAGCATGACGAACAGCGCGCGGTCATCGGCCAGGGCCTGTGGGGACCAGAATTGCTCGAGAGGGGCGTTGATGCGCCTGCCGCTGTGGCCCGCGAGATCATAGGCATGGATCTGCCGGCCCCCGACCCCATCGAGGGAGTAGACGAGCAGCTTGCCATCGGGCGAGAGGTCAAAGCTGAGGGACCCCCCCAGATCGGGGAACTCGACCGGCAGGGGGACCGGATCCTTGCCCGTGAGCCCGATCTCCCAGAGCGCCAGCGCGCCGCCGCGGCTCGAGGCCAAGATGAGGCTCCGCGCGTCGGAGGCCCAGGCGGCCCAACCCATCTTGCCGTCCGCGAGCAGCCGGCGTGCCGGGCCACCGTCGAGATCGAGGACATGGAGAGCGTTGTCGTTCTGGGGGGTCTTCGCCAAGCTCGCCGGGGTCCCCGAGATCCAGGCGAGGCGTCGACCGGATCGATCGCAGAGCAGCTGCCGGAGCCGGAGGTCCCCGGGGAAGCGGGCGAGCTCTCGCTGGGGCGCGTTGGGGCTCAGCCCCTCCTGCAGGACCAGACGCGCGCCCGAAGCTTCGCTCGCGCCCTCGCGTGCGGGTTCACGGAACACGAGCCGGCCCGCGCAATCGGCTACATCGGTGGCGGGCCCACCGAGCTCCTCGCTGGCGCTGCCGTCGATCGGGATGCGCAGGATCCGGCCGGTCACCGTGACGCCGAGGAGCGCCCGGCTGTCGTGCATCCAGTGGCTCAGCCGGGTCTGGGGAACCTCGGGCAGCGCTCGCGCTGGGCCACCGCCGAGCGGCTCGACATACATCCGGATGAGGTCGTCCCGCTCCGCCATGTAGGCGAGGTGCCGGCCATCCGGCGAGATGAGCGGGGGCCCGGCGCTCTCGTCATACCTCGGGCGCCGATCCTCCATCCGAGGGCGCCACGTAGATGTCGCTGGGGGCGCGCGTCGCAGGGCCATGAGACTGGCACCGAGAGCGGCGGCGAGGAGCAGGCCCCCGAGCAGGACGCCGGCACGGCCAGGTCGCCGGCCGGCCGCGGGCGATTCTCCCTCCAGCGCGCACACGAGCGCGCCGCAGCTCGGCCAGCGCCGGGAGGGCTCCCGCTCGAGGCAGCGCAGGATCGCGTGCTCCCAGCGAGCGCTCAGCGCCGGCTGCAGCTGGCGCGGCGAGGGCGCCGGTGTCGTCAGCCGCTTGATCGCCGTGCCCAGGGCCGTCTTCTCTTCGAACGGCCGCCGCCCCGTGAGCATCTCGTAGATCACCACGCCGAGCGCATAAATGTCGGTCGCTGCCGTGATCGGCTCCCCGGTCAGCTGCTCCGGCGCCATGTAGGCCGGTGTTCCGAGGAGTTCCCGCGAGCCGGTGAGGGAGACCTGCACAGCGGGCAGCACGACGGGTGGGGCCTCCGCGTGACCGCTGGGCCCGGCGCGGCTCTCTTCTGGCTCGGGAGCGCTCGGCCGCGCCAGCCCGAAGTCGGTCACCACCACGCGGAGCGCCTCGGGCTTGGCGACCTCGCCGACGAGGAAGACGTTGGCGCTCTTGAAGTCGCGATGGACCACGCCCGCCTGGTGCGCGGCCTCGAGCGCGGCGGCCATCTGACGGATGAGCGGCCACGCCTCCGCGGGGCTCATCGGACCGCGCTCCCTGATCCGATCGGCGAGCGGCACGCCGGTGAGGAGTTCCATGGTCAGGAACGCGATCGTCTCCGGGGCCCGCGAGGGGACGGAGCGGACGTGGTAACCGACGTCGAAGGTGCGGCAGACGTTGTGGTGGGTGACGCGGCGGGCGAGCGCGATCTCGCGCCGGAAGCGCGCCATGGTGTCCTGGTCCCCGGCGAGATCGGGCCGCACGGTTTTGAGGGCGATGTGGAGGTGGAGCTCACGATCCTCCGCCTCGTAGACCTCGCCCATGCCGCCTTCACCGAGAAACCGGACGATGGCGTAGCGGTCCGCGACCAGCTCACCGGGGGAGAAGATGTGGGACGCGGTCGCGGTCTCGCCAGGGGACATGGAGCGCGTGGTGAGACCCTCCTCGGGAGCACCTGCCGCGGCGGGCATCCCGGCCGTGAGGGGCTGGGCTGCGGAGAGGGATTTCGTGTCGTCGTCTGCCATCGCGGTGCTGCCGCTCGGATGAGGGCGCGGGGACGCTGGCATGCTACCTCAACTCGTCCGGCCCGATGCGCGAGGCCGGGCCCGCAGGGAGGGGCGGGAGGCACGCCGCTCGCCTGTACGGCGGGGATCGTGTGTGGGGATGGGGTGAGGCCCTACGGCCATGCCGTTCAAGGGCTTGCATGGAGGCGCCGGCCGCGCGGCCCTCTCAGATCGTGTCGCACATTTTCAACTTGGCCGCGCGGCCACCCAGCGCCTGTGCGTACATTTTTCAACCTGGCCGCGCGGCCCCCTGGCACCGGGGCATGCATTCCGGTCCCGGCCGCGCGGCCCCTGGATGGAGGGGCGCCCCCATCCAGGGTGGCCGGCCTCGCGGGCATCCGATGGGCGGTGCCCCGAAGGCGGCCAGCCTGCTCGCCAGGCTTCGGTCGGCACGTTCACTCTCCCCCACGCTTGCCGCACCGGCGGGCAGCGAGCTATACAGGGCTGCGCCGCTTGGCGATCGGAGTCACGTGCGGATCTCTGTCCTGGCCTCGGGGAGCGGAGGCAATCTCCTGCTGGTGGCCACGGCGCGCGCCGTGGTGCTCATCGACGCGGGCTTGTCGCCGCGGGAGTTCGCGCGCCGCGTGGGCCGGTTGCCCGCGGGGCCGAGCGGCAAGCTCGGGCCGCTGCCGGACGCGCTGTTCATCACGCACGAGCACTCGGATCATTCGCGCTGCGCGAGCTCCTACGCGGATCAGGGGGTGGCGGTGCACGCGACGGCCGGGACGCGGCAGGCGCTCGGGCTGCCGAATCACTCGTTCCACGAGGTGCGGGATGGGGCCCAGGTGGTGGTGGGCGATCTGTCGATCGAGCCCGTGGCGCTGCCGCACGATGCGGCGGAGCCGGTGGGCTACGTGATCTCCGACGGGGTGACGCGCGCCGGGGTACTGACCGATTGCGGCGAGGACGACGAGGCGGTGGCGCGGCGCTACGCGGGGGTGGACCTCCTCGTCCTCGAGTTCAATCACGACCCGATGCTGCTGCAGGCCGGGCCGTATCCGGGCTGGCTCAAGCGCCGCATCGCCTCGGACCGCGGGCACCTGTCGAACGTGCAGGCCGCAGGGCTGCTGCGTCGCATTTGCAAGGCGGGGCCGCCGCCGCGGCTCGTGGTGCTGGCGCATCTGTCGCAGGTGAACAACCGGCCGGGGATCGCGCAGCGCGCGGCGCTCGAGGTGATGAAGCGGCCGAGCGCGGTGCTCGTGGCGGAGCAGGACCAGCCGACGCCGTGGCTGGATCCCGCGGCGCCGGGCGGTCGCGTAGACGCGCTGTGCGGCGAGCAGCTCACGCTGAAGCTGGTGACGGGCTAGCGCGACGCGAGCCCGAAGGGGGGCGCCTCTGCCGCTCTACCTACCACCTACCCACCTCTACGATCCGCACGGGACCCACCACGCCGCCAAGAAGCTCGGTGTGGCCGCGCCGCAGGGGCTCCTCCCCCTTCTGTACGGTCACTGGTTCAAGCGGTGAGGAGTCATCGCGCGCCCGCCTGCGCCACGGGGGCTTGATGGGGCTTGATGGCGATGGTCGCTCGCGCTCACGCTCACGAAGACGCTCACGCTCACGACTTCCCGAAACCCGCGCGCAGGTAGGATCGAACTATGATAGGGGAGGGGCATGAATCCCGGTGCGGTTCACCGTGATCCTGCGCCCCTGCCGAGCAGGGGCATAGGGGGCGTGCCCATGCTCGAAGAGAGGCTCGTGGCGATGCTCAGGGTGATGCGATGATCGCGCGATACAGCCGGCCGGAGATGACGGCGTTGTGGTCGGAGGGGCGGCGGTTCCAGGTGTGGCTGGAGGTGGAGCTGGCGGCCTGCGCGGCCATGGAGCGGCACGGGCTCGTGCCGGCCGGGACGGCCGAGGCCGTGCGCGCGGCGGCGATGGACCGGCTCGAGCCGGCGCGCATCCTCGAGATCGAGCGGCGCACGCGCCACGACGTGATCGCCTTCCTCACCCACGTCGAGGAGCTGGCCGGTGAGCCGGCGCGCTGGCTGCACCTCGGGATGACGTCGTCCGATGTGCTCGACAGCGCGCTCGCCATCCTGCTCCGCGATGCGCTGGACCTCATCCTGGCGGCGATGGACCGGCTGGGCGTGGTGCTGCACCGGCGTGCGGAGGAGCATCGGCACACGCCGCTCATCGGCCGCTCGCACGGGGTGCACGCGGAGCCGGTGACGCTCGGGCTCGTGTTCGCGGGCTTTCACGCCGAGGCGTCGCGCAACTGCGATCGGCTGCGCGCGGCGCGGCGCTCGATCGCGGTGGGCAAGATCGCGGGCGCGGTAGGCACGTACGCGCACCTCTCGCCGGAGATCGAGCGCGAGGCGTTGGCCGCGCTCGGCCTCGAGCCGGAGACGGTGGCGACGCAGGTGGTGGCGCGCGACCGTCACGCCGAGCTGTTCCAGACGCTGGCCCTGCTCGGGTCCTCGATCGAGCGGTTGGCGCTCACCGTGCGGCACTGGCAGCGCACGGAGGTGGGGGAGGCGGAGGAGGCCTTTGGCGCGGGGCAGAAGGGCTCGTCGGCCATGCCGCACAAGAAGAACCCCATCTTGGCGGAGAACCTGACCGGGCTCGCGCGGCTCCTGCGAGGCTATGCGGCGTCGGCGCTCGAGGACGTGGCGCTGTGGCACGAGCGCGACATCTCGCACTCGTCGGTGGAGCGGGTGATCGCGCCGGACGCGACCACGCTGGCGGAGTTCCTCCTCCAGCGCGCGGCCGATCTGGTGGAGGGGCTGGTCGTGCACCCGGAAAAGATGCGCAGCAACCTGGATCTGACGCGCGGTTTGATCTACTCCGAGGGCGTCATGCTGGAGCTGGTGCGTACGGGCCTGCCGCGGCAGCAGGCCTACGAGATGGTGCAGCGGGCCGCGCTGCGCGCGCGGGACGAGGCCCATACGACGGGGAAGACGCTGCGCGAGTATCTGGCCGCGGACCCGGAGGTGGTGGCTCGCCTGGGGACGGAGCGGCTGGACGCCTGCTTCGACCTCGGGCATCACCTGCGGCACGTGGACGCGATCTTCGAGCGGTGCTTCGGGCGTGCGGCGGAGGACGCGGCGGGTCCTGGTGCTGGCGGCGGCAGCGGCGAAGGAGGTGAGGATGCTCGATGAGACGATCCTCCAGGCGCAGCTCGGGCGCTGCCTGGAGTCCACCGATCTTACGACATGGGCGACGCTGCCGGTGCTGCGGGGGGCGACGCGCTACGTGGGCAAGGTGCGCGACAATTACACGCTCGACGAGCTCCGCGTGATCGTGGTGAGCGACCGCATCAGCGCGTTCGACCGGGTGCTCGGGACGATCCCGTTCAAGGGGCAGGTGCTCAATCAGATGGCGACCTACTGGTTCGCCAAGACGCGGCACCTCGTGCGCAACCATTTCATCGCGTCGCCCGATCCGGCGGTGACGGTGGCGCTCGGGTGCACGCCGCTGCCGGTGGAGTTCGTCATGCGCGGGTACCTGACGGGCGTGACGACGACGTCGGTGTGGCATCATTATCAGAAGGGGGCGCGGGTGTTCTGCGGGCACCGGCTGCCCGAGGGGATGAAGAAGAACGAGCCGCTGCCCGAGCCGCTGCTCACGCCGTCGACCAAGGCGGAGAAGGGCGGGCACGACGAGTCGCTGTCGCAGGAGGAGATCCTGGGCCGCGGGATCCTCGACGAGGCGAGCTTCGACGCCGCGGCGGGGCTGGCGCGGACGCTGTTCGCCTTTGGTCAGGCGCGCGCGGCGGAGCGGGGGCTCATCCTGGTGGACACCAAGTACGAGATCGGGCGGGCGCCGGACGGGGGGCTGGTGGTGATCGACGAGATCCACACGCCGGATTCGTCTCGCTACTGGTACGCCGACGATTATGAGCAGCGGCTGCGGACGGGAGAGGATCCGCGCTCGCTCGACAAGGAATACGTGCGTCGCTGGTACGCGGCGCAGGGCTACACGGGAGACGGGGTGCCGCCGCCCCTCACCGACGAGGTGCGCAGTGAGGCGGCGCGGCGCTACGTGGAGGCCTACGAGCGCATCACCGGGCAGCGGTTCGTGCCGGACACGAGCGACCCGCTGCCTCGCATCCGGCATCACCTGGAGGGGTTCTTTGCCCAGCATGAAAGCTAGAGTCTTCGTGACGCTCAAGCCGAGCGTCCTCGATCCGCAGGGGCAGGCCGTGGCGCACTCGCTCGGGCGCATGGGCTTTGCCGAGGTGAAGGACGCGCGCATCGGCAAGTACATCGAGATCGAGCTCACGCCGGGAAGTGGTGGCGAGGGCGTCGAGGCGGCGCGCGCGCGGGTGGAGGCGATGTGCCGCGAGCTGCTGGCGAATCCGGTGATCGAGGAGTACCGCTTCGAGCTGGTGGACGAGCGGTCTTCGTCGGGCGCGGGGAGCGCGGGGGCGAAGGAGAGGCAGGGCTGATGCAGGTCGCGGTGATCCGGTTCCCGGGCTCGAACTGCGATGACGACGTGCTCCACGTGCTCCGGCACGCGGTGCCGGGGGTGCAGGCGCGCTTCGTCTTTCACAAGGAGACGGAGCTCGGGGCATGTGATGCGGTGGTGCTGCCGGGCGGGTTCTCGTACGGCGATTACCTCCGCGCCGGGGCGATGGCGGCGCACTCGCCGGCGCTGGCGGCGGTGCGGCGCTTCGCGGCGGCGGGCGGGCCCGTGCTGGGGATCTGCAATGGGTTTCAGATCCTGTGCGAGGCTGGGCTGCTCGAGGGGGCGCTCGTGCGCAACGCCTCGCTGCACTTCGAATGTCGCGACGTGCACGTGGTGGTCGAGGGGCGGCCGACGCCGTGGACGGGGGCGATCCCGGCGGGGCGGATTTTGAAGATGCCGATCGCGCACGCCGAGGGGCGGTATCTCCACCCCGAGGTGGAGCGGCTCGAGGCCGAGGGGCGGGTGGTGTTCCGCTACGTGGACGACTCGGGGGGAGAGACGGAGGCGGCCAATCCGAATGGGTCGCTGCGCAACATCGCCGGGGTCACCAACGCGGCGGGGAACGTGGTGGGGCTCATGCCGCATCCCGAGCGCGCGGCGGAGCGGGTGCTGGGAGGGACGGATGGGCGGATGGTGTTCGAGTCGCTCTTGAGCGGCCGCGAGGGTCGGCCGCTACGCGTGTAGTTGGCCGGCGACGCTGTCCTGTGCAGGCAGCAGACGCCGGCAAGAGCTCAGGGCGTTCCGAACACCTCATGGAGCGAGGACGCGGTGGCGGCGCACACGATCCAGCGATGGAGCTGCTCGGCGTCCGTGCAGCTCACGATGCGATCGCGCGTTGAAGGATCGAGCGTCATCCCCCGCGCCTCCAGCACCGCCAACAAGGCCTTGGCCTCGCCCTTGGCCTCGCCCTTGGCCTCACCCTCGGCGAGCCCCTGGCCGAAGTACGTCCGTGCGAAGTCGCTCTGGTACTCGTATTTACCGGACTGCATCTTGAGCTCCTGTTCCAGGGCGCGTCGCATCGCGTCGTTGAGCGAGCGCAGCACCACATCATAGTAAAAACCCTTGCGCTGCTCGTCGAGTGTCAGCAGGGCCTCGATCGTCGGCAAGAGCACCTCCAAGCCCGCGGGCTCATTGCCATGCGCCAAGGCCGACAAGACGGCCAGCTCGGGCAGCTGCCGGGCCAGCTCCGGCGTCTTGACCCAGGGCACCTGCGCGGGGCCGAGCACGATCGGCCGGAACCGCCAGTCGCCGCCGATGACAATCTCCTGACGTGCCCAGTTCGCCACCTTCTCGTCGTTGCAAATGACGAGGAGCACGACGGGGATCCTGAGCCTGGCGCGGGCGCCGGTGACGTAGTGGGGCCAGCTGTATTCCTTGTCGTGGTCGATGGTGAGCTGGGCTTCGGCCACGACGGCAGCGAGCGGCGTGTCGCCGTCGTTGAGGGTGAGGACGAGGTCGGCGCGATACTCGGTCGGCGTGAGCTCGGTCAGGTTGGACTCGACGATGAGCACCTCGCGATACGCCGGCAGTTCGACCTGGAGTTGCTTGAGCAGGTAGGGGACCAACTCGGGACAGTTGCGGAACAGGGCGAGCGGCAGCTCGTGCGGGAAGGAAGGCATGGGCGGATGGTGGTGCAGAACGAGCGCGTTCTCCAGCGGAAAATATGCCGTCGCCGTTCTGGGGGGGCGCAGCCTGCGCTCGTTGCGCCGAGCCGCTGAAAGTTCATCAGAGCCATCCGCGCTTGCCCGGGCGCATGAGCGTCTGCCAACCTGGGGCCCATGACGATGGCGATCGATAGACTAGCATTGCAGACGTGGGGGCGATGGGGTCGGTGGGGCGCGGCGCTGAGCCTGGCAAGCCTCATGGCCGCCTGTAGTACCAGCCCTCCCCAAGGCAACGATCCCCCCGTAGACGACCCGGTGCAGTACCCCGAGTCGCTCCTGTGCCCGCAGCCCGCGGGCTCAGACCCCCGCTGCGGCACGCCTTTTGACCCGAGCACGGCGCTCAGCGAGTCGGCGCTGGCGGATGCGATGCGCACCGGCCTCGAGATGTGGCGTTACGTGGGCGCGCGAGGGGCCTGCGCGGGCTGCCATAGCCAGGACGCCATCGAGCTGGCCCGGGTCGGCTACACCGACGCCGACATCCGCCGCCGCGCGCTCGATCACGTCACCGATGAGCAGGCCACGGCGATCATCAACCTCGTGCACGCGGTGCGGCAGCGCTATCGCATGACCCGGCTCCTGCATCCGGCTCGCTTCCGACCGCTGCAACCGGGGTACGAGCCCTGGCCAGAGGTCACACAGGGGCTGGAGGTCACCGACTCGCGCGCCCAGTCTGAGCGCGACGCGGCGTTCATGGATCATCTGGTGAACGACCGGCGCCTGCTCTGGGCCACCGGCCGGATCTCCACGCTCGCCCAGGCGCATCAGGCGTACGACGAGCTGCACGCCATCGATCTCGTACGCCTCCGGCTCGGCATCCCCTTCGATCACCTATCGGAAGACGGCTACCACGGCCACGAGCACCTGTCGGTGTTCGAGTGGTTCCCGGGCATCGCGTCGACGCCCAAACCGGCCGAGCGGGCGGAGTTCTACCGGCGGGTGGATGCGTACCTCGCCGATCCGACGGAGAAGAACCTCTGGGCCTACTACGATGCGGTGAGCGGCATGACCGCGTGCGAGACCGATCTCGGCGGTGCGAACCTCGCGGACTACCTCCGGGCGTGCCAGTGGATGCGGCTCAAATATCGGTCGCTGCAGGTGTTCCAGCACATGCTGCGGCTCGGCACCCTGCGCTACCCGGACACGCTCGTGGACGTGCGCGCCGGCGACCCGGCGGCGACGATCCAGGGCCACCTCGATACGGTGATCGCCCGCAACCCGATCTGGGAGGCGGGGGATTTTCTGCGGGTCCAGCCGCTCTCGCGTCCGCCCGAGACCGCCTGCAACGACACCAACCACCCGTGCACGCTCCTGCCGCCGGTGGTCGACGCGACCGTGCGCAACGATCCCACGCCCGAGGAGGCCCGCATCCGACAGAGCGAGGTCTTCCAGCAGAGCTGGTTCGTGATGTCGTGGCAGCGCGACCCGGCGCTGCTCTACGAGAGCGACAACTTCGCCACCTTCATCGGCGATTACCTCGAGTCGGTGCTCTTGGCCTACTACGACATCCATCACGCCTTCATCGTGGCCAAGACGGCGGTGGAGAAGTCGGCGGCGAGCGCGTGGCGGGACGCGCCGGGGTTCCGTGAGGGGACGGGGCGCATCGCCAGCGTGCGCACCTTCAGCTTCAAGCAGCTGCGCGACAACTTCAGCCCACCGCCGGCCAATGACCGGCGCCGCCCGGTGCACGACCGCATGTTCGCCAACTTCGCCCGGATGTGGATCTTCCTCATCGAGGAGGACCTGCGCACCCGGCACGAGATCTACGACCGCGACGAGGTGCTCTATGCGGTTCGCTTCATGCGGACGTGGATCCAGCAGCTCGAGGGCGCGGAGGATCCCGTCATCAACCAGCGGGTCCTGTCGATCGAAGCGCTGGCGCCCCAGGCCACCGAGCTGCGGTCGGCGCGCAACCGGCAAGAGAACCCCGGCACAGGCCTCCAGCCAACAGGGCGCTGGGCCGAGTTCGCCACGCCCTACACGGGCCCATAGTCGCAGTTCAAGACGAAGCTGCATGCCTCGGCCGCCCGAGGCATGCGGCCGAGACATCAGGGCGTTCCGAACACCTCGTGGAGCGAGGACGCGGTGGCGGCGCGCACGATCCAGCGCTGGAGCTGCTCGGCATCCATGCAGCCCACGATGCGCTCGTGCGTCGCCGGATCGAGCATTATCCCCCGTGCCTCCAGCACTGCCAACAAGGCCTTGGCTTCACCCTTGGCTTCTCCCTCGGCGAGCCCCTGGCCGAAGTACGTCCGTGCGAAGTCACTCTGGTATTCGTATTTACCCGACTGCATCCTGAGCTCCTGTTCTAGGGCGCGCCGCATCGCGTCGTTGAGCGAGCGCAGCACCACATCATAGTAAAAACCCTTGCGCTGCTCGTCGAGTGTCAGCAGGGCCTCGAGCGTCGGCAAGAGTACCTCCATGCCCGCGGGCTCGTTGCCGTGCGCCAACGCCGACAAGACGGCCAGCTCCGGCAGCTGTCGGGCCAGCTCCGGCGTCTTGACCCAGGGCACCTGCGCAGGGCCGAGCACGATCGGCCGGAACCGCCAGTCGCCGCCGATGACGATCTCCTGACGTGCCCAGTTCGCCACCTTCTCGTCGTTGCAGATGACGAGGAGCACGACGGGGATCCTGAGCCTGGCGCGGGCGCCGGTGACGTAGTGGGGCCAGCTGTATTCCTTGTCGTGGTCGATGGTGAGCTGGGCTTCGGCGACGACGGCCGCGAGCGGCGTGTCGCCGTCGTTGAGGGTGAGCACGAGGTCGGCGCGATACTCGGTCGGCGTGAGCTCGGTCAGGTTGGACTCGACGATGCGCACCTCGCGATACGCCGGCAGTTCGACCTGGAGCTGCTTGAGCAGGTAGGGGACCAACTCGGGACAGTTGCGGAACAGGGCGAGCGGCAGCTCGTGCGGGAAGGAAGGCATGGGCGGATGGTGGTGCAGAACGAGCGCGTTCTCCAGCGGAAAATACGCCGTCGGTGTTTGGGGGCGTTGGTGTGCACGCTGGGCTCGTTCATCCGGCGAGGAGGTGCTCGGAGCCGTGCCGGGAATGGAGCATGGAACCGGCTTAGCCGCCGCGGGAGAGGAAGGCCACGAGCTTATCGACGAGCGGCTTGAGGACGGTGCCGCTCATGGAGGGCTTTTCGATGAGCAGCTCCCACTGGCCGTCCTTGCGCTTGATGCGCACGTGGAGCTGCAGGGCGAGGAGGACGGCGGTGGTGAGGGCGATGGTGTTCGTGTCGATGAAGCGCTCGGGCCTGGGGCCGTCGAGGAGGGCGGTGAGGCGAGGCGCGGTGGCGGGATCGGCGGCGAGGAGTCGGAGCGCGGCGCGGGCGAGGTCGCCTTCATCGGGCGGTGCCGTGGTCGCGGGGGCGCCAAAGGTGGCGGTGAGCGCCTGCACAAGAGCGGCGTCCGGTGGGGTCGTTCGCTCCGGCGCCTCGGCGAGCGGGCGGGTGAGGGTGAGGAGAAGGCGGCGCGCGTCGGCGTCGCTGAGCTGGGCGATGCGGGCGTCGAGGGTCATGGGGTCTCTCCTGGATCCTGGT
>DATAGU010000281.1:0-43710 GCA_036263495.1 Polyangia bacterium
CTCCGCCATCTCCGCGACCTGGCGTGCCACCTCCCTGCGGAGCGGCTGGCCCGAGACCACCACGACCTCGAGCAGCCGCTGCGTCGCGAGCGGCAGCTGCCCGATGCGCACCCGGATGCAGGCATCGACGGTGCTGCCGCCGGCGGCCAGCTGGGCCGCCATCGCCGCCTCGGCGGGCGCCCCCGAGGCGTGCTGCGCCAGCTCGGTGATGAAGAACGGGTTGCCGCCCGTCTCGAGCGCGATCGCCTGCGCCCGCTCGGCCTCCCCGCCGAACTCGAGCGCGAGCGCCAGCGCCTCCGCCGGGTCGAGCCCCGCCACCTCGAGCTCGTGCACCTTGAGCCCGGCGCTGGCGGCCCCGGGGAGCATCCCGCGAAAACCCCGCACCACCGGGCTCGTCTCCGCCTCCTCGGCGCGATACACCACCACGAGGAAGAGCGGGGGCGCCCCGGGCATGCGCAGGAGCTCGGTGAGCAGCGCCACGCTGTCGAGATCGCCCCATTGCAGATCGTCGATCACCAGCACCACCGGATGGTCCTTGGCGATGCGCCCGAGCAGCTTGCGCAGGGCGAAGAACCCCGCCTGCCGGAGGATCGTGGCATCGGCCACCTGGCGCCAGGGCGACCGCGCCACCGCCTCCACCTGGAAGAGCGCCGGGAACAGCCGCCCGAGCGCCCAGCCCTCCTGCTGCACGAGCGCCTCGGCCTCCTCCCGCCCGAGACCGCGCAGCCAATCGGCCAGGCCATCGGCGATGCCGTCGACCGCCTTGAACGGCATCTCCTCGTGCTCGTAACAGCGGCTGTGCAGCACGAGCGCGGTGCCCTCGCGCTGCCCGAGCTGGTGCCGGAACTGCCGCACGAGCGCGCTCTTGCCCATGCCCGAGCTGCCGCTGCACAGCGCCACGACCGTCTCGCCGGCCACGGCCTCGCCGTACGCCTGCCAGAGCAGCTGGAGGTGCCGCTCGCGCCCCACCAGCCGCTCCTCGCTGCGGCGCCAGCGCGCCGCCCCCGCCCGCGCCGCCTTGCGGCCGAGGTCCTGATCGAGCCCGAGGAGCCACGCCCGGATCTCGGCGCCCGACGGACGCTGCGCCGGATCGGGGCGCAAGAGGGCGAGGCACAGCGACTCGAGCTCGGGCGAGATGTCGGGCGCGAAGCGCGAGGGCGGCGGCGGGTCCTGCTGCTGCTGCGCGAGGAGCAGCTCGACCGAGAGGCCGATGAACGGCAGCCGCCCGGTCAGCGCTTCGTAGAGCATCACGCCCACGCTGTACCAGTCGCTCGCCGCCGTGAGCGGCTGGCCCGTCATCTGCTCCGGCGACATGTAGCCCGGGGTCCCCACGATCTGCGTCTCGCGCCGGCGCGCGGCCTCGGGCGGGGTGAGCTCGCGGGCCAGGCCGAAGTCGAGGAGCACCACGCGCCCCTCCTCGGTCACGAGGACGTTGGACGGCTTGACGTCGCGGTGCAGCGTCCCCGCCGCGTGCAGCGCCTCGAGCCCGTCGCGGAGCTGGAGGAGCACCGGGTAGAGCCGATCGAGCTGCACGGGCGGGCGCAGCCGATCCGATGGCCCCTCGAGCACGAACGCCGGCGGGACCTGCGCCGTGATCTCCCCCGGACTGCCCTCCCGGGGCACTGGTGCGAACGGTGCGGCCGGCACGGACGGCACGGACGGCACGGGCGGCGCCCCGCCGGCGGCCCTGTAGGCCTCGAGCCCCGGCTCCGAGCTCATGGCCACGCCCTGCGGGGGCAGCGGGGAACGCCACACCTCATCGAGGAAGGTCCGGCCCCGCACGAGTTCCATCGTGAAGAACCACCGGTCCCCCGTGGTCTCGAGCTCGTAGAGCGTGACCAGGTTGGGGTGTACGAGATCGGCGAGGGCGCGGAACTCCTGCTTGAACTGCTGCCGCGCCACCAGGTTGTCGTGCGGGAGCTTGAGCGCCACCACCGCGCCCCGCTTGCGATCGAAGGCCTCGTAGACCTCCCCGAACCCGCCCTCGCCGATGCGGCGGCGCAGCTCGAAGCGTTCGCCGAGCACCGCCACGGCACCGCCGGCCTCCCCGCCCCAGGCCGCCGGGGCCTGCTCGGGAGACGCCATCTTCACAGACCTGCTCCTCGTCTGACTCGCATGGATCCGAACGCTATCTTTGCAGTGCGATCCGACGCTGACAAGCGCCGGGAAGCGCCGAGACCGAGGAGCACCACGGCTGATGAGCGGTGCGCCTCCCGAAGCGTCGTGCGCCAGGGTCCCCCGTCCCCCGCTGTGCTCCCCTTCTGCTGCTCAGCGCGGGCCTCAGGGGGCCCGCCCGCGGCCGTGAATTGATTTCACCTCCGCCGTCGGCCAGAGTGGGGCGCATGACGTCCCCCGCCGCCGAGCGCCACCGGTTCACCGTCCTGGCCGAGGACGAAGGCCGACGGCTCGATCAGGTCCTGGCCGCCCGCGTCCCCGGCCTGTCGCGCCAGAGGGCGCGCGTGCTCATCGACATCGGCGGCGTCTTCGTCGATAGCGCGCGGGTCAAGGTCGCCGGGCGCCTCCTGCGCGCGGGACAGACCGTGGAGGCCCACACCGGCGGCGCGCTCGAGCGTGCCACCAAGGCCGTCGGCCGCGCCGCCCGCGAGCGCGACGCCGCGGCGCTGCCCTCCCCGCGCATCATCCACCTCGACGAGGACGTCGTCGTGGTCGACAAGCCCGCCAGCCTCATCACCGCGCCCACGCCCGAGAGCGATCGCTCCAACCTGGCGGATCTCCTGCGCCGCCGCCTCGGGGGCGAGCTGTACGTCGTGCACCGCCTCGACCTCGGGACGAGCGGCCTGCTCGTGCTCGCGCGCACGTCCGAGGCCAACCGCGTCCTCGGCGAACACTTTCGTGTCCATGACATCGAGCGCGTCTATCTCGCCGTGCTGCGCGGGCGGCTCGACCCGGCCGGAGGACGCGACGGCGAGCGGACCGTCGATCTGGCCATCGACGGCCGCCGCGCCGTCACCCACTTCCAGATCAGCGAGGCCTTGGGCCCGGGGGAGCTCGCCACCCTGGTGCGTTGCCGCCTCGAGACCGGGCGCACGCACCAGATCCGCATCCACGCCCGCCACCTCGGCCACCCGGTCCTCGGCGACCGTCAGTACGGCCAGCGCACCGCCTTCGATCCGCCGCGCATGGCCCTCCATGCCACCCGGCTCGGCTTCCGCCACCCGAGGACCGGCGCGCAGTTCGAGTTCGAGAGCCCGCTGCCCGACGATCTCGCGGGTTGGCTCGCGGAGCTGCGCGCGCGCGCTGCGACCCCGGGCCTGGCCGCGAGCGCAGAGCCGCCGAAGGAAGCCTGAACAAGCCGCCACGGCGGGATCACGCCAGCGGGCCGTCGTCGGTCATCTACAGGCCGCGGCTCCCGAGCCGGCAGCGGCGACGGGACCGGACACGCCCACCGACCGCCGCGAGGACCAGCACGAGCAGGCTGGCCTCGCCCCAGCCCTGGCCGCCGCCCCCGCCCGCCACGCTGCAACCGCCGCCGCCCGTGGCCAGGGGGGACTCCGGCTCCTGGGCCTCCTCGCAAGCGGCCCCCAGGGCGGCTTGTCCCCGGGCCGGCGCGCGGAAGAACGCCTGCACCCGCGGGAGCACCTGCTGAACCATCCGGGGATCGACGCGCTCCTCGGTGCCCGTGGCGATCCACAGCCGCCCGGCGCGGCCCAGGGGCCCCGTGGGGTCGAAGACGATGAGGTAGTACTTCCCCGTGGAGGGCAGCGGCTGGGTGGTCTCCAGCAGCACCCACGAGTCGGTGTTGGAGTACTCCTCGTGGAAGCGCTTCGGCGTCTCGACGCGATTCGTCGCGAAGAGGAGCGCGCCCTGCCCCGCCGGCACCTCGAAGGGCAGCCCCGATGGAGCGGGCGGCAGCCCGGGGCCGACGAGCGCGACCGCCGGGCGGTAGCTCATGAGCTCATCGAGCACGGGAATGCCGAGCTGGAGCGCCAGGCTCGTGCCCGCCTGCCCCAGCACCGACACCCAGGCCGCGCGCACGTCGCACGGGAGCTCCGCGTAGACCACGCGCGAGATCCGGGTGTCCGGCAGCGGGAGCGCGTGGGCGGCGTCCCGGTTCTCGGTGCTGGTGAAGTAAGGGACGTGCGCGGCCGCCGGTGCGACGTAGAGCAACAGGCCCGCCAGGAGGCTGATGGTGACCGCGATGAAGCGCTTCATAGATCCCGATCTAGGTGGCGCCCCCGCGCCGCCCAGCCCGGATCGTCACCCGCCGCCGCGCCCCTTGCGCAGGAGGATCTCCGTCCGCCCCTCCGTCACCAGATCCGGCAGGCGCCCGACGCGGACAAAGCCGAGCGCCTGGTAAAAACCCGCCGCGGCGCCGTTCTTCGCATCGTGCGACACGTAGAGCCAGCGCCGCGTGGCGAAGGTCTCCTCCGCCACCGCGGCCATGAGCGCCCGGCCGACGCCACGCCCGGCCGCCGCCGCTCGCACCCCCAGGAGCGACACGAAGTCTCCGAGCAGCACCTCAGGCTGCACCACCACCAGCCCCTGGATCGTGGCGGCCCCGGCCCCCTCTCCCTCCCCGGACCCCGCCGCCTCCTCGGCCACCAGCACCCGGTGCGTCGCCGTCACCCGCTCCAGCCAGGCGCCGAGACGCTCCGCCTCGTAGCCGAGCGAGCGCCACGGCTCCATGGCCGTGATCCAGCGCGCCTGGGCGCGCGCCTCCGCCGGGCTAGCCGTTCGGATCCGCAGCAACCGGAGGCCCGAGCTTGAGCAGCTCCGAGAGCGGCACGAACCGCAGGCCCCGCGCCCGCAGCTCGGACAGGATGCGCGGCAGCGCCTCGGCCGTGTGCCACCCTCGCCCGTTGATGTGAAAGATGATGATCGATCCCCGCTGCGTGTGCTCGAGCACCTCGCTGATGATCCCGTCGGTCGTGGCCTTCTTGCTCGGATCGCCCGAGACCACGTCCCACATCACCGTGGGCAATCGGAACAGACGCCGGATCTCGCGCACCACGCGCGGGCTCCAGTCGCCGAACGGCGGCCGGAACGCCACCGCGCGCCGCCCGATCCGTGCCAGCGCGGCCTGCGTCTGCTGCACCTCGGCGTCCATGCGCTCGAGATTGATGTGCGTGAAGTGGGGATGGTCCCAGGAGTGGTTGCCGAACTCGATGAGCGGGTCGGCCGCGAGCTCCCGCGCCTCCGCGGGGTGCGCCTCGATCCAGCGTCCGCTCACGAAGATGGTCGCCGGGATCTGCTCGCTCCGGAGGATCTCGAAGATCCGGCGATCGAACTCATATCCCTTAGTGCGCGTGGCGCACGCATCGAAGGTGATGGCGACCACGGGCTCTTGCGTAAGAACGCGGCTGATCGGGGAGAGCCCCGCGACCGCGGCGAGCGACAACACGGCAGCGGCGAGCATGTTTTCAGGATACGTGAAATAGGGCCGAACGGCAGCCCCCTCGAAGCGCGATCAGCACTCGGAGCTGCAGGGAGGGGAGAACTACGATGATCTAATTGTTCCCTGCCGGCGGCTCGGTGCCGACCCCGAAGCGCCCGAGGCGCAGGTTGAGCAGGTCGTGGACGCGGATGAGGTCATGGACGAGGGGTTCGAAGGCGGCTCGCACCTTGCCGATCAACGCCGACCGTTGGCCGAGCTCGCGCGCCTCCTCCACCATGAGCTCCTCGGCCGTGGGCGCGGTGTCGGGCAGGCGCGGCGGCGGCACATAGTTCTCGAGGAACTCGTCCATGGCCTCCACGTCTGGCCGGTTGGCGTCCATCCGCTCGCGCTCCTCGGGCGTCAGCGAGACGAGCCCCGGGAGGAGCGCGGTGACGAGCTCGATGCACTCTCCGAGGGCAGCGAAGGCCTCCTCGCGCTCCGCCGGATCCGCCGTGACATCCCCCGACTCGCCCGCTCCCTCCTCTGGAGAGGCCGTGAGCGACTCGGCGTCCTCGGTCAGGTCCGCGTCGTCCTCGTACTCACCGTCCTCGTCGTCATCTTCGTTTTCACCATCGTCGTCCGCGTCGGCCATGGCTTGCACCATCGGCGACAACATCTCCTTGAGATGGGGGCGCAGGCGCGTGCGAACCCGCGTGATGGTCTCGCAGGCGGTCTCGACGCGCTGGCGCAGCTCGTCGATCTCCATGGTGAAGACAGTCAGGGTAGAGGTCGTGTCCATGCGTCATCCATCCAGAAGCTCGGACCGGTAGGCCCGGGGTCCTCGAAGCATGGCGCAGGGATGCCGCCGCGGCAAGGGGCGCTTGGGCGAGAGCTCGGCCGGAGACTTCCTGCCGCGAAGCGCGGGTGCCCGGGCGCGATTATGATGCGTCGCTCGGATCTGACGGAGGAACACCGATGCCTCGCCCGCTGTGCTTCGTGCTCATGCCGTTTGGCCAGAAGAAGGACCCCCAAGGCAGCCCCGACATCGACTTTGACCGGGTCTATGAAGAAGCCCTCCGTCCGGGCATCGAGGACGCCGGCATGGATCCCCTCCGTGCCGACGAGGAGCGCACGGGCGGCATCATCCACCGCGCCATGTTCGAGCGCCTGCTCCTCTGTGACTTCGCCGTCGCGGACCTCACCACCGCCAACCCCAACGTCTTCTACGAGCTCGGCGTACGCCACGCCGTGCGCCCATCGACCACCCTCGCCGTGTTCGCGCAGCCGCCGCCCTTCGACGTCAACTACCTGCGGGCCCTGCCCTACGAGCTCGGCCCCGGCAACCGCTTCCCTCCCGAGTCGGCCGCGGGGCTAAGGACAACGCTCGCGTCGCGGCTCAAGGACCTGCGCACCGCCGGCCACCAGGGTCCCCCCACCGACAGCCCCCTCTTCCAGCTCCTCACCGACTACAAGGCCCCCGACATCGCCCGCCTCAAGACCGACACCTTCCGCGATCAGGTGGCCTACGCCGCCGGGCTCAAGCAGCGGCTCGCCGAGGCGCGCGACCGCCGGGACGACGCCGCGCTCGCCGCCCTCGAGGCCTCGCTCGGCCCGCTCGACGCCGTCGAGGCCGGCGTGCTGGTCGATCTCTTCCTCTCCTATCGGGCCCTCGAGCAGTGGCCGCGCATGATCGATCTCTACGCCCGGCTGCCCGCGGTGCTGCAGGGCACCGTGCTCCTGCGCGAGCAGTACGCCTTGGCCCTCAACCGCCATCATCGCCGCCAGGAAGCCCTGCGCGTGCTCGCGTCCGTGGAGCGCGATCAGGGGTCGAGCTCCGAGACCTGCGGCCTCATGGGACGGGTCTACAAGGATCTGTGGGTCGAGGCCGAGCAGCGTGGCGAGCAGGCCCTGGCCACCGGCTACCTCGATCACGCCATCGACGCGTACGTACGCGGCTTCGAGGCCGACCCCCGCGATGCCTACCCCGGCATCAACGCCGTCACCCTCCTCGACATCAAAGGCGATCGCGAGGCCCTGACCCACAGGGACGAGCTCCTGCCCGTGGTGCGCTTCGCCGTCCGGCAGCGGCTCCGCGCCGCGCGCGCTGCCGATTACTGGGATCACGCCACCCTGCTCGAGCTGTCGGTGCTCGCCGGCGAGCCCGAGACCGCCCGGCAGGTGCTCGGCAAGGCCCTCGCCACCGTGCGCGAGAAGTGGGAGCCGGCCACCACCGCCAACAACCTCAAGCTCCTCCGCACCGCCCGCCACCGGCGCGGCCTCCACGAGCCCTGGCTCGATCAGATCATCGCCGCGCTCGAGGCCCGCGCCACGTGAGCCGAAACGCGCCGGCGACCGCACAAGCAGCCCCAGCACCTACCGCCCCGTCCCGACAGCCTCTATCCCTGTGCATTCCCACAGTGCCAGACGGACCCAAGAGCTGTCAGAATGAGCCGTGGGCACCGTCGTGCCGGCGGGATTAGCAAGCCCCGTTCCGAATCATGTACAGAAGGGCTCCTAGCCCTTTCCTTCACGCGATGTTCGCGTATGCTCTCCAGCCGTTGCAACATGTTGGGGGATCTTCACCCGAGGCGCTGGGGACGTTCCTTGGCGCATCCATTGCTGGCCAACGGACGACCACATGCAACCCAAAGGACGCATCCTCGTAGTCGATGACGAAGCCAACGCCCGCTCAGCGCTCGCCGAGCTCTTGCGCGACGAAGGCTACGCCGTCGAGACCGCGGCCGACGGCTTCAAGGCCCTCCCCAAGCTCGAGGAATTCAGCCCCGACGTCGTCGTCACCGACCTCAAGATGCCCGGGCTCGACGGCATGGGCCTCATGCGCAAGGTCCACGAGCAGGATCCCGAGCGCGTCGTCATCGTCATGACCGCTTTCGGCGGCGTCCAGAGCGCCGTCGCCGCCATGCGCCAAGGCGCCGCCGACTACCTCACCAAGCCCATCAACTTCGAGGAGCTCGCCGTCGTCGTCGAGCGGGCCATCGAGCGCCGCCACCTGCGCCAGGAAGCCGGCCAGCTGCGCGCGCGCCTCGCCGACCGGCAGCGCATCCACAACATCATCGGCTCGAGCCCCGCCATGCAGCCCGTGTTCGACGCCATCCTGCAGGTCGCGCCCACCCGCGCCTCGGTCCTCATCACCGGCGATTCGGGCACCGGCAAGGAGCTCGTGGCCGCCGCCATCCACGCGCACAGCCCGCGCGCGACCGGCCCCTTCATCAAGCTCCACTGCGCCGCCCTGGCCGAGACCCTCCTCGAGAGCGAGCTCTTCGGCCACGAGCGCGGCGCCTTCACCGGCGCCCTCAACCGCCGCGACGGCCGCTTCCAGCAAGCCGACCGCGGCACCCTGTTCCTCGACGAGATCGGCGAGATCTCCCCCGCCATCCAGGTCAAGCTCCTGCGGTTCCTGCAAGAGCACGAGTTCGAGCGCGTGGGCGGCAACCAGACCATCAAGGTCGACGTGCGCATCGTCGCCGCCACCAACCGCAACCTGCTCGAGCGCGTCAAGTCCGGCCACTTCCGCGAGGACCTCTACTACCGCCTCAACGTCGTGACCATCGAGATGCCCGCCCTGCGCCGCCGCGGCAGCGACATCGGCCTCCTCGCCATGCACTTCCTGCGTCGCTACGCCAAAGAGAACGGCCGCGACATCAAGGGGTTCACCGACGAGGCCCTGGAGCGTCTGGCGCGCTACCCCTGGCCCGGCAACGTCCGTGAGCTCGAGAACACCATCGAGCGGGCCGTAGTCGTCTCGCGGACCGACGTCATCCGGGTCGAGGACCTGAACCCCGCCCTCGTCGCCCCCGCCCCTGCCGAGGGCGGCAGCGCCCCCGCGACCTCGCCCGTGCCCGGCATGCCCCCCATCCCCGGCTCCAGCCTGGGCGAGATCGAGAAGTTCGCCATCCTGAAGACCCTCGAGCAGACCGGCGGCTCCACCTCCAAGGCCGCCGAGATCCTCGGCATCTCCCCGCGCAAGATCCAGTACCGCCTGCAGGAGTACCAGAAAGACCAGGGCTGACCGGCAGCACGGTGACGGTATTAAACAACCCAAGTTGCTCCTTCTGCTCAATAGAGCAACTTGCGTTATTTAATACCGTCACCCGCAGCTTCGCCGCTCCCGCGGCCATGTCGACAGATCCACGCACAAGGCAAGCCCCGACGCAGTGGTACTAGTGACGACGCAGTGGTACTAGTGACGGTATTAAACAACCCAACTTCTCATGCCGAGCCGCAGGGACAGTTGGATTGTTTAATACCGTCACCAACCCTCCCCCTTCCAGGGCAGCTTCGACCTCATACGGCCGCCCCACTGGCCGGCGCTGGTCGAGGCCTATGCCGAGCGCTGCAAACAGGAGCTGCACTAGGTCAGCTTCGGTGGCTCGAACAGATCGGGGCGCTCGCGCCGGATGGAGCACATCCCGCGGTCACGGGTCCAGATGAGGTGATCGACCATCTCGAGGTCGGCCGCCGTGCACGCCCAGACGAGCTCCCGGGTGATCAGCAAGTCTGATTCGCTCGGGCTGGCAGGGCCGGTGGGATGGTTATGGGCGAGAATGATGCCCGTCGCCCCGAGGAGGATGGCGGCCCGAATGACAGCCCGTCGTTCGACTGTGACGCTATCGCGCCGGCCAGAGCTCATGACCTTGTACCCGCGAAGATCATGAGCGCCATTGAGTATCAGCAGCACCAGGTGTTCTTGCTCGTCGTCGAGCGTGCCATAGACCGTCTCGAGCACCGTCCACATGTCCCAGGGATGCCCGAAGGTATCGAGGGTCTTATCTTCCGTGGGCGAGTCCGAATCCCGTAGCTTCACCGTCAACGTGCGGAGCCGCAGGGCGTAGACCGTGTGGGTCGACGTGTAGTCTCTCGGCGAAGAGCGCTTCTTCATGGCGTCGATCATAGCAGCGTTGAGAGCGTTTCGCGTGGGAGATAGCGAGACCTGGACGAGCTCCGGCGCAGCCCGCACGGGCCAAACTTTACAAGACCCGCCTGCCAGAGTATCCCCAGCTGCCCGCTCCCCAGGCCCCCGCCTGGAGACAGTCCTTATCTGCAACTAGGGAGGCTTCTCATGAATACCAACCGCACCCTCTGGGCCGGCCTCGCCGTCGCCCTCCTGGCCATCGGCCACACACCGCCCGCCCACGCCCTGCAGACCGGCATCGTCACCGGCCGCATCTATACCTCGGCGAGCACCACCGCGCCCCTGTCCTTCCGCCAGCTGCAGGACATCAAGAACATCGGCGGCACCACCATCCGCATGGAGTTCGAGGACCGCGACGGCCTCGATACCACCCGCACCGCCGCCTACAAGAACATCGTCAAGTGGGCCGGTCAGCTCGGCCTCAAGGTGATCGGCGTCCTCACCGTCAACTCCATGGGCGACCAGTCCCTCCGCCCCGGCCAGACCACCTCCGTCGCCGACTTCGATAGCCGCTTCGTGCCCCGCTACCTCACCACCTTCGACTGGCACAACAACACCTACGGCAACGTCGACGGCTCGGGCTACGGCGTCGAGGGCTGGGAGATCTTCAACGAGCCCGACGTCTACGAGTTCAAGCGCAATGGTGTCTACATGGGCGAGGAGTTCGCGCTCCTGTGCGTGCGCGTGTACGAGAGCCGCAAGCCCCTCATCGGGACCCGCAAGATCATCATCGGCGGCATCTCGCGCATGGACGACGCCAACGTCCTCCTCGCCACCTTCGACGCCACCCCCATCCGCAACTACCAGGGCGTCAACGGCCAGGGCAAGCTCCCCGGCGACTACCTCGGCATCCACGGCTACGGCTCGTCGCAGCGCCCCGACCTCACGAGCTACAAGTACGGCGGCGGCACGCTGCGCGATCAGATCGTCTACTTCTTCTCGCTCAAGGACGCGCTCGGCTACGACCTCATCCCCAAGACCGTGCCCCTCATCATGACCGAGATCGGCAACGGCTCGAAGGTGCAGAGCGAGAGCGCGCAGGCCACCGCCATGAGCTACGTGTTCAGCACCGTGGGCGCCTTCACCCAGTTCGAGCGCGTGCTCTGGTACGACTACCGCGACGACGAGCTCCCCGGCCAGACCGATCCGCGCGGCAACGAGTGGTACGGCATCCGCTACGTGCCGCAGGCGGGTTACGGCTACGGCGGCGTCAAGCTCGCCTACAACGCCTTCGCCAACGCCGGCGGCAAGCCCGGCATCGGCCAGACGGCCTCGGGCAGCGCGCCCAACGCCGCCATCCGCGACGCCTTCAACCGCAACGACAGCGCCGAGAACAACGTGGGCTGGCCGTACAACAACGGCGGCGGCCTCTACGTGCACACCTGGGGCAACGGCGTGGTCCAGGACTTCACCGGCGGCACGGGCGGCAATGGCTCGATCGGGCTCCTGAACGGCCAGGCCACCGCCGGCTACGTGTACGGCGCCTTCCAGACCAAGTGGATCAACAGCGGCGGCGCGGGCGGCATGGGCTACCCCTTCAACGCCGGCGGCGGCGCCGACCGTCACAGCTGGAACGCCACCGGCGCGACCGGCGTCGTGCAGGACTTCACTGGCGGCACCAATGGCCAGGGCCAGCTGCAGCAGGAGAGCGGCCAGTCGGCCGTCTACTACGTCTACGGCGCGGTGTGGACCAAGTACTTCAACACCGGCAACATCACCACGCTCGGCTACGCCACGAGCGACCTCTATTACACCGGCACCCAGTACCGTCAGGACTTCCGCTACGGCTACATCCTCTATAACGCCAGCACCGGCGCGACCAGCGCCTTCTATGGCGGCACCTTCCACTAGATAGAGTAGGCCCCACGTATCGCTCCCATCCCCTCCGCACCTCTCTGTCAGAATCGGTCCCCGTGGAGTGTGAACCCCTGTAGAGGGCGTATCCTCTGAATGATCTGGATCGCGGGCGAACTCACGACTGCGGGCACGTCCAGAGCAGGTCTTGCCCGCACGTGCAGGTCACGGTTTGCCCATTCACCTCGCGCGGGCAGAAGCCGCCCGTACGACCGTTCGACGGGCAGCAGGGCGTCCCGGGCTGCGGGTCGGCGGGGCAGGCATTGAGCGTATCGCTACCGCAGCACGTGCCCATGCCGTTGGGGTAGCAGGTGCAGGTGATGAACCACTCACTGGTGTCGAGGCGGCAGCTGCGGGTGCAGGCATAGGCGGAAATGGGGGGGTAGCCGCCCTGGAACTGGCAGCTGTCGCAGAACCAGCGCCCGCTCGAGCAGGTACACCGGGTGGTCTGCCCGTTGGTGCCGGGGTAATTGCATTGCAGCCCGTTCGAGGCGGCATCGCAGTTGGCGGCGGGCTGCGGGATCGTGGTCGGGCACGGATCGGGCTGTGGGCCGGGCCCTCCCTGGCAACCGGCAAGGAGGAGCAGGGACACGAGGATCCTGGGCAGGTGCTGCATGGCTCGCCTCCAATGAGGGGATCAACTCGTTAGTATGTCACCATGAGCATCGAGCGCTGGGCGGTGGCTGGGGTGTTATGCGCCCTCGCGGCGGCGATCGTCGGCCCGCCGGCGGCGCGGTTCGGCCTGTGGTTCGGCGTCCTCGCCGGAGCGGCCTGCCTGGCCGCGGCGCCAGCGGTCGCAGGGCGGCTCCCCGAGGCTCTCGACGGCGCCCGCAGGCGGCGCCCCGTCGTCGCCGCGCTGTGGGCCTTGGGCGCGCTGGTCGCGCTCCTCCAGGTCGGGCGCCTGTCCCTGTTCATGGCCGATCCCGCGCGCACGTGGGGCTCCGCGTTCCCCGATCCCAAGGCGACCGACCACATGTGCATGGCCGCCTACGTGCAGGCCGCCGATCTCGCCCGTCGCGGCGAGCCCAACATCTACGAAGAGCGCTTCTACCCCACCTTCACGCGCGACAAGCCGGGCGGCGAGTCGCCGGTGCGCGGCCTCGGGCCGTACCTCCAGGATGCGTACGAGTACCCGCCGCCCTTCCTCTTGCTGCCGCGCATGGCGCTCGCCCTCACCAATGACTTCCTCGCCCTCCGCGCCGTGTGGTTCGTCCTGCGCGGGCTCGCACTCCTCGCCGGCATGGTGCTGCTCGCCCGCTGGATCGGCGGCCGCGAGGGCCGGCTCGCGATGCTCCTCGCGCCGCTCGTCTTCGCGTCGCTCCCCACTATGCTCGACCTCCAGTTCGGCCAGTTCCACTTCACCACTGTGCTCCTCTCGGTCGGCGCCATGGTGGCCTTCGCCGAACGCCGGCCCGCGCTCGGCGGCGCGCTGCTCGGGTTCGCCATCGTCTCCAAGATCTTCCCCGGTCTCTTGCTCGTGCTCCTCTTCGCCCGCCGGCGCTGGCGCGAGCTCGCCTACACCGTCGGCTTTGCCGCGGCCTATGGCGTCCTCGCGCTGGCCGTGCTCGGCCCCGCGCCCTTCGTGGCCTTCTTCACGTATCAACTCCCGCGCATCGCCAGCGGCGCTGCCTTCTCCTTCTTCCTGCGCGATCCGTTCTTCATCTCGCGCAACGTCTCGGTCTACGGCGTCGTGTTCAAGCTGCGCGAGCTCGGCGTGCCCGGCATGACCCGGGGGGTCGCGAGCGCGCTGTCCTGGCTGTACACCGTGGTGCTCGTGTGGCTCGCCTGGCGCGCCGCGCGCGTCGAGCGGACGCGCCTCGGGGAGGCGCAGCTGTGGCTCGCGCTCCTCACCCTGGCCGCGCTGCGCAGCCCCCTCGCGCCGTCGGCCTACGCGGTCGCGCCCATCTTGTGGCTCCTCACCCTGCTCGCGGGCCGGGTGCGTGGCGCGGCGGGTGTCATCGGCTACGTCGTCCTGTGGCAGTTCATCATGGGGTTCCCGCCGCTGCCGGGCGTCGCGGAGCTGCTCGTGTCCATGCTCGGCCAGGCGCTGTGCATTGGCTTTTGTCTGTGGGTGGCCTGGGCCGAACGGCGAGGGAAAGAGCCGCATGAGATGCCTCGCCTTGCAGGGCCTGGGCAAAACAGGGGGCTCAACGGCGAGGACTAGCGCAGTATCCTCATCGCCGATGGCGCGATTGACCTGGCTTCACCTGTCGGACTGGCATCAGCGCGGCGAGGACTTCGATCGCAAGGTCGTACGCGACAAGCTGCTCGACGACCTCCGCCAGCGCACACGCATCGACCCGGCGCTCAGTCAGATCGACTTCGTCGTCTTCAGTGGCGACCTGGCGTACTCCGGCCAGGAGAAGGAGTACCTGTCGGCCCAGAAGCATCTCCTCGACCCCGTCCTCAAGGCGGTCGACCTGGGCCCGGAGCGCCTGTTCCTCGTACCGGGCAACCATGACCTCGCGCGAGGCGAGCTACCAGAGCTGCCACCGGCTCTGCAGCAGCCCCTTACCTCCGAATCCCAGGTACAGGAGCGCCTGACCGACGCTAGGAAGCGCGAGCGGGCCCTGGAGCCTTTTGCTGCGTATCGCCAGTTCGTGGCCGGCTACACCGGCCAGCCCTCGCCTGCGTATGCCTCTTTGTGTCGGTGGGAGATCCAGGGCCGCCGCGTCGCCCTTCTCGGCCTCAACAGCGCCTGGATGTGCGGTCGCAACAAGAACGCGGCCGGCGAGGTGGACGATTACGGGCAGCTCGTGGTGGGCGAGCCGCAGCTCCACGATGCGCTCGCCGAGATGGCGGATGCCGCGGTGCGCATCGTCGCTCTGCACCATCCTTTTGAATGGCTCTGCGAGTTCGACCGGCAGCGGATCCAACGCCGGGTGCGGGAGGTGGCTCACTTCGTCCTCTGCGGCTACACGCATGTCCCGAGCGTGCAGCCGAGCAGCGGCACGGACGGCGCCTGCGTGCTCCTGCCGGCTGGCGCGACCTATGACCGCCGGGTCGCCCAGCAGCGCTACGCCAACGCCTACAACTTCGTGCACCTCGACTTCGAGGCAGGCCAGGGCAAGGCGTTCCTCCGCCGCTTCAGCGACACGCGCACGGCATGGATCGAGGACGTCGAGACCTGCGACGGTGGCGCCTCCTCCTTCCCCTTGCCCAAGGAGCCAAGACGGGCATCCCTCTCAGGCGCGCACGGTTCGGCTCCGTCGTCAGAACTGGATGATGCGGCCGGGCACGCCCCGGCATCGACCTCCACCGAAGCCACGGAGGCACGGCGCCAGCGGGAGGCCGAGGCGCGCTACCGCCAGCTGCTCCTCGAGAGTTGCGACATCGTGGACCTGGCCGGCTTGCCTGAGCAGGACCGGCTCCTGGTGCAGCGCCGCCTCGAGCTGCGCCGCCTCTATGTTCCCCTGCGCGCGCGTGTCGAGGTCGCGATCGGCGAAGAGGATTCCGATGAACAGTGGCAGGGGGTCGAGCACCGCCGTCACGCGGCCTGGCTCGGCCGGACCGGAAAAGAAGCCGGACCCCTCTCGGAAGCAAGGCGTGTCTCCATCGGAGAACGCTTGTCCCAGGCTCGCCGCCTCGTCGTCCTTGGCGACCCCGGCGCCGGAAAGACCACGCTGACTCGCTGGATCACCACCGCCTACCTCCTTCGCCTGCGGCAGGACCCGGACTGGAAGGAGCTGAACGACGTCCACACGCTCCCCGACGAGGACTGGCTACCCATCATCGTGCGCTGCCGCGACCTCGAGGACGCTGCCTGCCTCGGCGGCTCCCTGGACGACGTGCTGCGGCACACCCTACGCAAGGCCGAGCTGTCGGAGGAAGAAGGGGAGGCCTTGCGAACGCTGCTTCGCACCCGCCTCACCCGGGGCAAGGCCCTCTTGATCCTCGACGGCCTCGACGAGATCGCCGACCCGACGGCGCGCGCCCGCTTCTGCCAGCAGATCGAGCGCATCGTGGTCGCCTACCCCGAGGCGCCGGTGCTCGCCACCTCGCGCGTGGTGGGTTACCGTGAGATGGGCTATCGGCTCGGACGGGGCTTCGAGCACCTCACGCTCGCCGATCTCACACGCGAGGAGAAAGACGATTTCGCCGCTCGCTGGAGCCTCCTCACCGAACTCCCCGAGCGTCGCGACAAGGTGGCGGCCGATCTCATACGCGACATCCATTCGAGCGATCGCATCGAACGTCTCACCGGCAACCCCATGCTCCTCACCACCCTGGCCCTCGTGCGGCGCAAGGTGGGCCGGTTGCCGAGGCGTCGCGCCGACCTCTATTGGGAGGCGGTGCACGTGCTCCTCCACTGGCGCTCGGAGGTGGATGAGCCGCTGGAGTGGCGGGAGACGGTGCCACAGCTCGAATATCTCGCCTATGCCATGTGCGACCGTGGCATGCAGCGGCTGACCGAGGAGGAGGTACTGGATCTCCTGCGTTGCATGCGACGCGAATATCCCAGCCTGCACGCCGTGCATCGGCGAACGCCGGAGGCGTTCCTGCAAGCGGTCGAGTCGCGGACTGGCCTCCTCGTGGCCGCGGGCCACGTTCGTCACCTCGGCCGACCGGTGCCGATTTACGAGTTCCGCCACCTCACCTTTCAGGAGTACCTGGCCGCCCGTGCACTCGTCGACCGCTGCTTTCCCGGCTGGTCTCCCGCCTCTACCCTGGCGCAAGATGTGGCGCCGCTCGCCGGATTGGTAGAGCTGGCGGAGTTCGAGGACCACGATGCGTGGGACACCGTCGTCGCCGAGCGCTGGCGCGAACCCCTCCGGCTCTGTGTCTCGATTTGCAAAGATGAGGACGTAGATCCGGTCCTCCGCGCGATCCTCACGCCGCTGTCGGACCAGCTGCCCGGAACGCCCCGGGCACGCACGATACTCGCGACGTTCTGTCTGGCCGACGAGCCCAATGTCACCGAGGCCACGGCGCAGCTGATCCTGTCGACCTTGGTAGCCCAGGTGACCGAGCGGGACGGTCACGGTCTCATCACCACCGGCATTGACGCCGCCGTGATGGAGGTGTCAGCGACACGGTGGGCGGGCCTTCTGCGCCAGAACCTCGTGCAGGGGTTCATGCACGAAGACCCTTTCAGGAGGGATCCTCTGGGAGGGCTTGTCGTCATGACGCAAAGGGCCACGTTTGCACGGATGCCAGATGTCCAGGCCTGGTTCAAGGACGAGACGGCTCGCCTGAGTTCCAAGAACGAGGCCAGGGCGATCGAGGCCGCCCTCGGCCTGATGCAACTCTTTTACGAAGACAGGATCATAGAAGTGGGCGATGCCCCTTCGTACCTCGGCGAGGGGCTCGCTCGAAGCGCCCCCATGAGCCACGCAGCGGCCTGGGCGCTCGGCTGGCTCCGCGGGGCCGGCCTCTGGCATCCCAACGCACAAGATACACAGCGCCTTGTGGACTTCATCGGCCAAGCCGATGCGGATCCCGCTGCCTTGTGCTGGGTGGCCGACATCGCATGGCACGGAGCCGGGAAAGAGGTGAGGACAGCGCTCATCCCGTTGCTACACCACCCCGATTCGCGCGTGCGCATGGCCGTCATTCCAGCCCTCGCCAAGGACAAAGGCCACACACGGGACTTCTTGCGCCCATTGCTCAGAGACAGCAACGACCAGGTGCGACGGGATGCGCTGCAAGCGCTGGCGCAGTCGCTCGATGCCACCGATCGCCGACTCTTGACCCAGGATCTCGATGGCGAGTTCCCGTGGCTCGATCCCCAGGAGCCCATCGACGGGCCCCGCATCGACCACACCGCCCAGAAGCTCAACCTCTCCGCCAGACAGGTTCGTACCCGTTACCGGGCGCTCGCCGATCGCTTTGGTCTCCGCCTCGCCTTCGGCCGTGAGAGCAAGGCCAAACGGAGAAGCACGGCCAAGCGCAAGACCCCATAGGGCTGCCCGATGCATCGCCATCAGCTCTACTCTCCTTCGCAGAGCTATACTCTCGTCATGGCCCCGGTCCCGCGCCAGCGCCGCGCCACCTACGCGGATCTCGAAGCCCTGCCCGAGCATTTCATCGGTGAGATCATCGATGGCACTCTGCACGCGAGCCCGCGACCGGCCGCCCGGCACGTGTACACGGCCTCATCGTTAAGTCAGCTCCTCGGAGGCCCCTTCCAGCTTGGCAGGGTTGGGCCTGGCGATTGGTGGATCTTCAACAAACCAGAGCTACACCTGGGCCAGGACGTGCTGGTGCCCGACCTCACAGGTTGGCGCCGCAAGCGTATGCAAGAGCCTCCAGCGGCGGCCTACATCACGCTGCCCCCCGACTGGATCTGCGAGGTCCTCTCCCCGAGCACGGTGCGGCTCGATCGGGGCGAAAGGCTCGCCGTCTATGCCCGCGAGCGCGTAGGACACGTATGGCTCCTCGATCCTCGCGAGCGGCTCCTCGAGGTCTTCCGCTGGAGCGAAGCCGGCCTCGTCCTCCTCGCCGTCCATGGCAAGCAACCCCGGGTCCGCGTCCCCCCATTCGACGCCCTGGAGCTCGACCTCGACCTCCTCTGGGGAGCGCCCAAAGACGCTCCTCCCCAAGGGTCGGCTGAGTGACCGGCTGAGGCTCCATGGAGCAAACGGCCCGCTGATATAATTGGCTCCATGCTGCCCATCCTCGACGCCCCCCTCCTCCCGCCCCGTCCCCTCCGCCTCCGCCGCGGCTTCGTCCTCTGGTCCTACTTCGGCGCCATCACCCTGGGCCTCGCCGGCGCCGCGGCCCTCGTCGCCTACGTCGCCTGGCAGCTCGGCGAGGCGCGCCAGATCCAGACCGACCACGCCATCTGGGACCACGGCACCCTCGCCGAGTCGTCGAACGTCAGCGGCCACGAGACCTCCCACAACTTCATCCTGAACAGCTACACCCTCGACGTCGACTACGTCGACGACAAGGGCCAGACCCACCGCGGCAAGACCGAGTTCTCGTCCCTCTTCGCCTCGGTCGACCAGAAGACCGAGGCGGACGTGCGCTACGACCCGGCCCACCCCGAGCGCTTCGCCCTGCGCTGGGCCATCGACCTCCGCGGCTATCGCTGGGCCGCCTTCACCTTCATGATGGTCGCAGGCATCGGCATCGGCCTCGCGTTCCTCGCTCTCGCCTTCGGCCTGTATCGCCGCGTCACCGACGCCCGCGCCGTGGCCGAGGACTCCCAGGAGGTCGAGATCGAGCAGACGCGGGTCGTGGCCGTCACCCAGAACGGCCGCCCCACCGGGACCTCCCAGTTCCATTACCAGCTCACCACCGAGGCCGGGAAGACCGTCAAGCGCAACGTCGCGTTCCGCACGAACAAGGGCCAGTCGCCGCTCTACACCGATGCCCAGAAGAGCCGGTTCCTCGCGCTCCGCTCCTCCAGGTCGCCGGACCGGCCGGTCATCCTGCGCAATGACCTCTACCCCTTGGATCTCTCCCCCGAGGAGCGCGCCGAGGTGGAGAAGCAGCTCGCGCGGCGGGTGACGCTCCAGGCGGCAGACGACGGCGCCGCCGCCGTATCGTAAGCTGCGGAGGTCCCCGGCGACCGCGGCGCTACAAGTCCACGGGCTCGAAGTGCGCGAACAGCTCCTGGCTCTCGGCCAGGTGGGCGAGCTTCTCGTAATCGCAGACCGCGCCGAACTCCTCCCACATCTTGAGCACGGCCGGACTGGTGTGCGCCTTGTCGACCGCCTCCTTCGAGGCCCACTCGAAGATCTCGAGCAGCGCGCCGTCCCTGGTCCGCAGCACGAGCGGCCGGCGCTCCGTCACCAGCCCCTCCTTGCGCAGCCGCGGCACGTGATCGCGCACGAGCGCGAGCAACTCCTGGTCCTTGCCCTGCTTGGGCCGATAGGTGGCGATGACCATGTATCCCATACCCCCATCTATCCCCCTGCTCCGAGGCTTTGGCAACGGGTTCAGGATCGGGGACAGCACCTCGCCCTGCGCGTCACGCGACCGGCTCGCACGCGACACGCTGGCCCTCCTGCTCGGAGCGCATCGCCGCGTCCAGCACCTCCTGCATCCGCGCGCCGTCGGCCCAGCGGGCCAGCGAGCCACGCTCTCCCCCGCGCACGAGGGCGAGGAAGGCGCGCGCCGTGGCCACGTGGGCCTCGGCCCAGGGCTCCCGCTGCCCCGGCAGCGGTTCGACGAGCGGCCCGATCTCGCACCAGCTCCCGCCCTCGTACACCTCGGCCGGGCCGATGCACCAGCCGCCGCGCTCGGGCACATAGCCGCCGGCGAAGCGAGCCTGCCAGCCGTCGCCGAGGATGGCCCAGCGGCCGTGGATGCCGGGCTCGGCCGCGGCGAGGTGCTGGATCGTCAACTGCGCGCCCGTGCCGAGCCCCACCTGGAGCGTCGCCGTATGCACCGGGCGCCCCGTGAGCGCCGCGTGCACCCAGACGGGCGTCGTGTCGAGGAGCCACAGCGCCGTATCCAGGACGTGCGAGACGCCGGCAAAGTCCCCCGACGCCCCGAGCAGAGGCCCCTCGTTGGCCCAGCCCTCGGCGGCCGCGAAGCTGTTCAGGACCGTGACGGTGAGGTGGCGCGCCGGCCCCCGGCATCGCAGCCAGCGCTCGAGCCCCGCCACCGGAGGCAGCGTGCGGTACGGGAAACTGATGGCGCAGCGCTGCGTGGCGGGCAGCGTCTTCTCCCGGCCGAGCAGGGCCCGTGACTCCTGCGCCGTGCGGGTGAGCGGCTTCTCGCAGAGCACATGGCGGCCGGCGTCGAGCGCCTGGCCCGCGTGCGCCGCGTGCCACCGGTCCGGTCCGGCGACGACCACCACGTCCACGGCCGCGCACAGCGCCGCCACCTCGGTCGTCGCCAGGGCGATGCCCTCCCGCCGCGCGATGTCGCGGGTCTTCGTCTCCTGTCGGCCGCAGAGCGCGACCACCTCGGCCCCGGCCGCTCGGAACGCCCCGACGTGCATGAGCCCCCACTGGGTGCCGATGATCCCGATCCGCATATCGCTCCTGGCCCTGTTCCTGCCGCGTCCCAGGATCGCTCGCCGTGGACATTTCGCAAAACAGTGACGTACGCTGGCAGTGCGCCTGAAGGGCGCGGGGAGGAGGCCGGATGCGTCGCACAGGACCCATCGTACTGCTGCTCGCCATCGCCATGGGAGGGCTGGGAGCGGAGCCCTACGCAAGGGCCCAGGGGGTCATGCAGCGGCAGCAGCAGGAACTCGATGCCCAGCTCCTGGCCGACATCACCCGGCAGAATCCTGCCGCGGTCGAGATCTGGAAGCAGGCCATCGCCGCCACGGAGCACAATGACCTCGCGCAGGCCGATGTGCTCTATGCCCGGGTGCACGAGCTCCTGCCCCGCTTCTCGCCCGCCCTGCGACGGCGCGGCCGGGTCCTCCTCGACAAGGGTGACCGCGCGTCCGCCATCCGTCTCTGCCGCGAGGCCCGGGCCATCGAGGACACGCCCGACAACGCGGCGGCGTTGGCCCTGGCGCTCGTCCCGCCCGAGAAAGAGAAGCAAGGAATCCCAGCGCAGGACATCGCCGAGGCGCTCATGCTGGCGCAGGGGGCGGCCGCGAGCGCCCCCGACAATTACTTCGCCCAGATCATCTTCTGTCAGCTCGCGTTCTCGCAGCAGCGCATCGACCTCCTCGACGCCTGCAGCGCGCGGCTCGAGCAGATCGATCCCGCCGACTCCGCCGGCCCGCTCTTCGCGACCATCGCCGCGGCCTCGCGGGGGCGCTGGAGCGATGCCCGGGAGGCCCTCGGCCGTGCGCGCGCCCGCGGGCTCGCCGCCGCCACGGCCGACGACCTCGCCGCCCAGATCGAAGCGGCCGAACCCACGGGCGACAAGCTCCTCGATGGTTTCCTGCGCTGGGGCGGCCGGCTCGGCCTCGCCTGGCTCTGTTGCCTCGTCTTCTTCATGGGGTCCGGCACCCTGCTCTCGGCCCTGGCGCTGCGGGCCGCGTCCCGGCTGCCGCGGGAGGCCTCGGGCCGGCCGGTGGGGGCCGAGGCCGCCCTGCGCAAGGTCTATGCCCTCGTGCTGTGGCTCTGCTCGGCCTTCTACTACCTGTCGATCCCCCTCATGCTGGCCCTCGTCGTGGCCTTCGGCGGCGGCATCATCTATGCCTGCTTCGCGCTCGGCAGGATCCCCATCAAGCTGGTGCTGCTCGTCGGCCTGCTCCTCTTCTCCACCATTGGCGCCGTGCTCCGCAGCCTGTGGGTGCGCGGCACCGATGCGGCGCCGGGCGAGCGCCTGGATCTCGCCGCCCACCCGCGGCTGCGCACCGTGCTCGATGAGGTGGCGGCCAAGATCCGCACCCGGGCGGTCGATAACGTCTACCTCACCCCCAGCACCGATCTGGCCGTCACGGAGCGGGGCACGAGCCTCTGGCAGCAGCTCAGCCGCCGGCCGACCGAACGCTGCCTCATCCTCGGCGCCGGCGTGCTCGACGGCATGCGCCTGCTCGACTTCCAGTCCATCCTGGCCCACGAGTACGGCCACTTCCAGAACCGGGACACGGCCGGGGGCGGCTTCGCGCTCGCGGTGCGGCGGTCGCTCGTCACCATGATGGTCCACCTCGCGCAGGGCGGCGTGGCCGTCTGGTGGAACCCCGCCTGGTGGTTCGTGCGCAGCTTCTTCTGGCTGTTCTTCCGCATCTCGCAGGGCGCCTCGCGGCTGCAGGAGATCCTGTGCGATCGCTGGGCCGCCTTCGCCTACGGCTCGGAGAACTTCGAGCACGGCCTGCAGCACGTGATCGCGCAGGGCGCGCGCTTCGACGCGTACGCCGGCGCGAGCCTCAACGAGGTGCTGGAGAAGGAGCGGCCGCTCCGCAACCTGTACGACTACCGGCCCGAGCAGCCGCCCGCCGCGGCGGACGTCGAGGAGGCCATCGCCAAGACGCTCGCGCACGAGCCCTCGGCCTATGACAGCCATCCCTCGCCCAAGGACCGGCTCCGGTTGGTGCGGGCGCTCGCCGCGCCGGGGCCCGTGTCCGACGGGGCCATGGCCTGGGACCTGTTCGCCGACCGCGCGGCCATCGAGCAGGCCATGACCGACGTGGTGCGCGGCCGGGTGGAGAGCTCGCGCGGAGTCCTGATCCCCCGCGAGGCCGCGGTCCCCGAGCCCGCCGCGACCGCCGCGGACGGGGCCTGATCGACGCTCTGTCTGCCTAGATGTCGGTCTCCCGCCAGGCCACGGCCATGGCCTCCTCGTCGCTCCAGTTGAGCGCGAGGAGGACGCGGCCGAGCGGCACCGTCTCCACCTCGGCCCAGCGGAGCACAAGCCCGGCCCCCGCTACGTGCGGCACGACCTCCCCCGCCTCCGGCCAGCGGAGGGCGAGCGCCGCGTAGTCTCCGAGCGGGGCGCGCAGCCCCACCCCGGCCAGCTTGAGCAGCGCCTCCTTCACGCACCAGCCGAGCGTCACGGTCACCGGATCCTCGGCGCCGCGGCCGGTCACGGTGCTCCACAGACCGAGCTCGGCCGGCAGGAACGCCTCCTCGACAAAGGCCGGATGCCGCGGCTCGATGCGCTCGATGTCGATCCCTACCTGGCCCCGGAAGGTCATGCCGGCGCAGGCCCAGCCGGCCCCGTGGGAGATCGACAGCGCGAGCGCCGGCCACGCCCGCGCCCCGGCCTCGGTGCACACGAGCGGCGCCCCGGCGCACGCGCCCTCGTCCACGAGCACCGCGAGCCCTCGCGCCTCCTGGCCCCAGATCCTGACGAGCAGCTCCCGCGCCGCGAGCCGCCCGGCCAGGAACTCATGCCGCCGCTTGGGCACTTGCAGCCGCGCCGCCAGCGCCTGCTCGCGGGGGTGTAGGCGAGCCATCGCCTCGTCCGGCCCCGCCGCCACCTCGCCGATGCGCACGCGATGGAAGAGGAGCACGCGCCTCCCGCGGGTCGCGTTGGCGTCTTCAGGGGGTGGATACGGCATCGGACATCCGTTCGATGCGCCGCATGCGCAGGTCGTCGATCGCGAGCAGCACCTCCGAGCCGTCGTGGACCCGGAGGCGATACCAGAGCTCCTCGCCGCGTTCCTCCTGCCGCTCCGCCTCGATGAGCACGTGCCGCTCCGCGAGGCGCCGGTCCTGGAACGAGCGCGGGAACACGATCCGCCCGATGCCCACGGGCACCGACGCGGCCCCGTCCGCGCCGTTCATGGCGTGATGGGTGGCGACCTGGAAGGCGACGTCGAGGAGCAGCGGGTCGGCGATGAGCCGCGGCGCCGTGGTGCGACCGAAGAGCCGCCGCTCGTCGATGGTCCGCAGCGCACCGCGTGCTCCGGCGGCGGTGCACTCGACCCAGGCGAGACGCCGGAAGGACGGCCCCAGCCGGATGGGCCAGCGCAGGGTCTCGTATCTCGAGGCGCCTCGTGTCCCCTCGGACCGCGAGGGCGCGATCCTCTCGGTGGCCTCGCCGCCCTCTCGCGGCTCGCCGAGCACCACGGTCCCCTCGAACAGGAGGCGCCGCCCGACTCCCCGCGGCCCCGGCCCCGGCACGCCGTCGATGAGCGCCCGCGCCGTGCAGACCCGCTCGTTCCCGGGGCCAGCCTCGACGGCGCGGACCTCCACGCGCACGAGCGGGTCCTCGCGCCCGGGCCGAAGCGGTCCGTGCAGGATGAAGTCCCGCACCTCGCACAGCGTCTCGCCCGAGCAGGCCAGGGCCGCGGCCTCGGCCAGCATCTCCAGCGCGAACGCCCCGGGGAGCATCGGCGCGTCGTAGACCCGATGCTCCTCGAGGAAGGGATCCTCCGCCACGGAGAGGCGGCGCAGCACCGTCGTCGCCCCCGGCCCCGTCGATCCCGACCACGGGCTCTGCCCCGGACCCACCCCTGGCCCGAGCGCCTGATCCACCAGGGGCCAGTGCCCGGCCACGAGCGGTCGTCCCACGTCGTCGAGCAGCGTGACCGGCGCGGCCGTGGCCTCGTGCACCTCCGCCGCCCAGGGCCAGGCCCGGACCATGCGCTCGCTGCCAATGACCACCTCGCGCACGCCGGGCGCGCCGCGCTCGATCTCCTCGACGAACCAGGCCGCCCCCTCCTCCGGCTCGAAGAACGAGACGCCGGCCTTGCGCAGCCGCTCCGCCGCGTGCGGCGCCGCCGCGCCCCCCACCCGGGCCCACGCCCCCCAATCGATCGTCACGCAGCGCGTGCCCGGGCGCTCCTCGGCGACCCGGCCGAGGACCTTGGCCAGCGCGTCGTTGGCCGCGCAGTAATCGGCCTGCCCGTGGTTGCCGAGCCGGCCCGCGATCGAGCCGAAGGCGACGATGAAATCGAGCCGCTCCTCATCGTGGGGGAGATGTTCGAGCAGGTGCTCGAGCCCGCCCAGCTTGGTGAGCACCGTGGCCTCGACGATGGGCACCGGCTTGTCGGCGATGGCGCGCGAGTGCTCCACCATGGCCCCGTGGACCAGCCCGGTGATGCGCCCCCAGCGCCGCCGCACCTCGGCGACCAGCGCGCCCACGGCCGCGCCGTCCGTCACGTCGCAGCGCAGGTACTCGACCCGCTCCCCCGCCGCCCGCGCCGACGCCAGGTTGTGATGGAGCGCGCGCAGGCTCGCCAGCGCCTCCCAGCGCCGCCGGATCTGCGCGGGCGTGGCGTCTGGGTCGAGGCCAAGCCAGCCGGAGGTGTCGCGGGTCCGGAGCGTCTCTTGCCCGATCCGTAGAAACTCGTCCTCCCCCACCGTCAGCCAGGGCTCATCGCCGCGGCTGGGCGGCAGGCGGCCGGTGACGATGACCCGGGCGCCGGTGCGAGCGAGCGCCCGCGCGCACTCGAACACCACGCCGCGCCCACCGCCCGAGCACAGCACCACCGCGTGGCGCCCGAGCATCTGCGCCCGGCCCGCGTCCTGGGGCCTCTGCGGCCCATGCGGCAAGAGGCGCAGCCGCGGCACGAAGCGCCGCCGCTCGTGGTAGCCCACCTCGACGCGATCGCCGCCCGCGAGGAGCTCGGCGAGCACCGTCTCCGCGATCCATGCCGGCGACTCCCCGGCCTCCACGTCTACCACCCGCGCCACGAGGCCGGGGAGCTCCTGCTTGAGCCCCTTCATGAAGCCGGTCCACGCACCCCCGGCCGCCAGGGAGGTCGCCGCGGCGGCGCCGCCCTCGATCCCGAGGCGTCCGCCCATCCCCGTGAGCGCGACCAGGAACGGCCGCGACACCGCGGACTCCGCCGCCAGCACCTCGTGGAGCGCGCGCACGAGCCCGGTGGCCCGCCGCACCACGGTCAGCGCCACCGCGTCCGCCCGCGCCTCCTCCGCCTCGAACGACGTCAGATCCACCGCGCCCGCGATCCCTCGCGCCCCGGCCTCGGCGAGAAGCGCGCGCACCGCCGCCGCCACCTCCTCGATGCCCGCCGGCCGGGGCGGCTCCCACGGGATCACGCGGTTCCCCCGGGCCGCCAGCCGATCGGCCAGGGCCCTGGCGATCCGATCACTCGGCTGGCCGGCTCCTCGCACCACCAGCACGGCCGCTCCGGACGGGAGCATCCGCGGGTCGCGGGTCGCGGGCCGCGCCACCGGCACCACATCGATCCCCAGCCGCTGCGCCTCGCGCTCGACCTCCGGCAGCGCCGGACGGCGCGCGATGTCTCGCAAGCCGGCGTCTGCCTCCTCGAGCACCACGTGGAGGTTGATGCCCCCCATGCCAAAGCCGCTCACCCCCGCGCGCCGCGGCGAGCCCTCGGGCGGATCGGGCCAGGGACACGCCTCGCGCCCGAGGTGCAGCGTCCCGTGGGCCCACACCAGGGGCGGACGAGCAGGATCCCGGCTGCCATCGTGCAGCGACGGCGGGAGCACGCGGCGGTGCAGCGCCAGCGTGGCCTTGAGGAGCCCGGCCAGCCCCGCGGCCGAGGAGAGGTGCCCGATGTTCGACTTCACCGAGCCGAGCACGATCGGCCGCGTGCGATCCCGCTCCGCGTAGACGGTCGCGTAGGTCTCGAGCTCCACCGCGTCGCCGGCCTGGGTGCCCGTGCCGTGGGCCTCGACCAGATCGACCGCCGCCGGCGCCACGCCAGCCTGGGCGTAGGCGCGTCGCAGGGCGCGCTCCTGCCCGAGCGGGTTGGTGCACAGGAACGCCCCGCGCCCATCGCTCGCCTGCCCCACGCCCGCGAGCAGCGCATAGATGGGGTCACCATCGCGCCGCGCATCGGCGAGGCGCTTCAGCACCAGGGCCCCGGCGCCCTCGCCCGGGGTCATGCCATCCGAACCCTCCTCGAAGGGACGGCGGCCCGAGCGGTTGATCGCGCCGAGCAGGGCCAGCCCGAGGTAGTACTCGGGCACGAGGTTGTAGGCCGTGGCGGCGACCACGGCCACATCCAGCTCGCCGGCTTCGAGTGCCTGCGCGGCGCGCCCGAGCGCCCCGAGCGAGGACGCGCAGGCGCCATCCACGGCCAGCGCCTCGCCGCGGAAGTCGAACCGGGCCGCGACGCGCGCCGCGCAGGTCAGGCTGCTGAAGGCATCGAGGCTGTCCTCGTCGATCGGCCGGACGCTGCCCATGAGCGCCTGGGCGAGCGCGGCACACGCGGCCTGATACCGCTCCTCATCGAGCCGGCATTCACGCAGCGCGTGGGTCGTGAGCGCCAGCTGGCGCGTCACGAGCGCGCTCCGCCCCGCCTCGTACTCGCCCGCGCGCAGGGGCAAGTGACCCACGATGACGCCCACCCGTTCGGGATCCCACGCCCCCGGTCGATACCCCGCGTCCCGCACCGCCTGCTCGCAGGCCGCCAGGGCGAGGAGCACCGCCCCATCGATAGAAGGGAGCGACGCGGGCGGCATGCGCCAGCGCGCCGGGTCCGGCCGGGGCAGGGGCACGCAGCCGGCGCGGAAGGGCTGCGGCAATTCGAGGTGCGGCGCCGGACGATAGAGCTCCGGATCCCAGCGCTCCCGGGGGAACGGCCCGATCGCGTCCCGCCCCTCACAGACCGCGCGCCACAGCGCCTCCGGGTCCTGCGCCCCCGGCAGGATCGCCCCCAGCCCGACGATCGCCAGCCGGCGGTCCTCCTCCGGCCGCGCCGCCGTGATCGACGCCACGCGGGACGCCGGGGTCACCGGCTCGTCCGGCGCCGACAGGAGCGCGTGATAGACCACGCCTCCCAGCCCCGGCGAGCTCACGCCCGCGTGCCGGATCCGCCCGACACCGCCGGCCACGATCGCGATCCGCCCCGCCGGGGTGTCTACCGAGAACGAGCGCGCCTTCCCCAGCGCCCCCCCTGGCCGCTCGCCCCGCGTCACCGCGAGCGCCGCCGCGACGAGTGATCCGAGCCCGCTCGCCGCGCCGAGATAGCCGAGCCACGGCGCGCAGCTCGCGACGCCCAGGGGCTGCGGCCGCGGGCCCACGCCATACACCGAGGCCAGGCCGCGCAGCTCGGCCTCGTCGATGCCGGGCAGCCCGGCCCCCTGGCACTCGACGTGCTCGACCTCCTCTGCCGCAAGCCCCGCGCCGGCCAGCGCCCGCTCGGCCGCGCCGCGCACGCAGTCCGCCAGCGCACCGCTCTTGCCGCGCGCCCCGGCCGCGGCGCGCCCGAGGCCACGCACCAGGGCATAGACCCGCCGCCCCGAGCGCCGCGCCTCCTCGGCCCGCTCGAGCACCACCGCGAGCGCGCCCTCTCCGAGCAAGGTCCCCTCGCAGGCGGGATACGGCAGCCCCTCTGGCCACCCTTCCCCCTCGCCGAGCAGGCCGCGGCGCTGGTAGGCCGCCACGAGCGGCGTGCTCAGGACCGGCGAGAGCGCGGCCACGATCGCCCGCTCGCACTCCCCGCGCTCGAGCGCCGCCGTGGCCGCGGCGAGCGCGGCCACGGCCGAGGCGTCGCCCGCGTCATAGGCCAGGTGCCCGCCCCCGAGATCGAAGGCGTTGGTGAACCGCCCCGCGGCCATGCACGCCGTGGTGATGAACGTATCGATCCGGAGCGGCGGCGTGCTCTCGTCGAGCGCCCGCTCCACCGCCTGCGCCACCTCCACCGGCACCGCGGGCGCGAGCGCCCGGCGCACCGCGGCATGGCTCTCGCCGAGTCGGATCCGCGCCTGCGGGTCCACGGCCGGGTCCATCCCGAGCGTGGTCGAGCCCACGAACACCGCCGTCCGCTCGCCCACGGCCCGCGAGGCGAGCCGCTCCGGCCCAACCTCGGCATCCATCAGGGCGGCGTGCATCGCGCCGAGCAGGGCCCGCTCCATGCGATGCATCCGGTGGAACTGCACCGGCGGGATCCGGAAGGTCCGGGCCCCGAGGGTGTCGTCCATTTCGTCCGACGCCTGGAGCCAGCGGGCCCGCGGCGGCCGGCCAAAGCCAGCGGCGTCCCAGCGATCCGGTGGCAGCGGGGAAAAACGGGACGGCGAGCCGGCGAGCTGCCGTTCGAGCTCGACCACGTTCTGGGCCTCTCGCAGCCGGCAGCCGATGCCGACCACGGCCATGGGCGAAAACCGCATCTCGGTGAGCCTCCGTCAGGTCCGCGGCGTGCCGCGGAGCGCCTGCCCGTACTCCGCCAGCGTCGCCGCGGCCGGTGGCGCACCTGCACGGCCGGCGAGGAGATCGGCCCGCATCAGCCGCAAGCCCCCGAGCCGCAGCCCGAGGCCCCCCTCCCCTCCATTGAGATGCGCATCGGCCAGCGCCTCGGTCGACGTGGCCTGCCGCAGCCGCACGTAGCACCGCACCTCCTCGCCCTCCGCCCCCACGCCTCCTACGCCCCGTACGAAAGACCGCCCCGGCACGAGCTCCTCGATGCCCACCGGCAACCCGGCCACGCCGGCGAGCGCATACCAGGCAAAGCCCGCCAGCATCGCCGCGCCCTCGAGCACCACGGGCGCCATCCACGATCGCGACCGCACCGGTCCGTTCTCTCTCTCTGCCTCCGGTTGGAACAGCGACGGCTCATGGATCGGCAGGATCCCGCCCACCAGCTCGCAAAACGAGAGCGGACGCGCCCACACGCTGCCCCCGGGGATCTCGGCCAGATGGACCCCGTGGCCTCCCCCGCTCGCCTCCCGCTCACCGGCGGCCCGTCGTTCCAGGGCCAGCGCCCAGGCCTGCTTCGGCCTGTCGTCGAGCACCGCGCCATCTGCCGGCCGGGCCGAGAACCGCGCGTGACACCGCGCCGATACCTCCCCGAGCGGGACCAGCTCTCCCGCGACCCAGCCGTCGCTCTCGCGCCGTGCCTCGATGCGCACGGTCACGCCCTCCGCCGGATCCCGCGCAAGGACCAGCAGCCCCGCGGTCCCCAGCCCCGTGGCCTGCGCCACCGGTGCCCCCAGGAGCACCTCGGCCGCCTCGGCGAGCAGGCTCCAGCACCAGCTGGCCGGGACATAGCGCTCCCCGGCCGCCATGAAGTCCCGCAGGCCCGGCTGCTCCACGAGCGAGAAGCGCCGCTCGAGCACCAGACGATCGCCGGCCATCCCGCCCACGTGTCCCCGGCTCGTCACGGCGTGGCCCTCGCCGCGCACGGCCGCAGCCGAAACACCACGATGGCCGTGTTCCGGCGCAGGGGCGACCACCACCTCCGGGGACACGTCTCTCACCACCAGCCGCGGCGGCGGCGAGGGGAGCGACGGCGGCGCGGGCGCAGGCGCGCTCACTGACGCGGAGAGCGCGCTCGGCCCCGCGGCCGCGGCCTCGGTGGACGGCGCCTCGCTCGCCCAACCCGCCCCATTCGTCGCCTGCAGGAGGCGCTCGGCTAAACGGGTGATGGTCTTGCGCAGCGTGTTCAGCTCGCGCAGCGCGGTGCGCGGCTCCCGCGGCAGGCCCAGGCACTCGCGCACCTGACCATAAACCTCCACCTGCTTCACGGTATCGATGCCGAGCTCACACTCGAGGTCATAGTCGAGGTCGAGCATCTCCGGTGGATACCCGGTGCGATCGGCCATGGCCGAGACCATCAGGTCGCGCACCCGGGCAAAGAGCGCCTCGGCCTGCGGCGGAGATACCGCCGGCGAGAGGCTCACGGCCAGGGGCATGACGGCCCGGGCCTCACTCGGGGACGGCTGCGATGGATCCAAACCCCTGTCACCCCTTTCGATCATCCGCTCCTCCCTGAATTCGAGCCCCCCGATCCCCTGTACGAAGGCAAAGCCCACGAGCCGGTAGAGCTGTCCGAGCTCGCCCACCTTGGGGTGCACGGCCGCGTGGACCGCGCAAGGCCTGTCCCCGAGCGTCTCGCGCACGTAGCCGCACAGCGGCCACTTGAGCCCCACCTCGACGAAGATGCGCGCGCCCTCGGCGTACAGCCGCTCGATCGCCGCGCGGAACCGGAGCGGCGTCACGTACTGCGCCACCAGGCGCTCGATCGTGACCCCGTGCCGATCGTCATAGATCTCGAGGTCCACGGTCGAGAGCGCCTGGCGACGCGGCGGCCGCCAGGGCAGCCGCGAGAGCGCCTCGCGGTAACGCCCGGCCGCCGCCCCGATGAGCGGCGAGTGATAGGCGTGCCGCACCGGGATCGGCACCACGTCGACGCCTGCCTCGGCGAGGCGATCGATCAGGTGGCGCAGGGCCTCCCGCTCGCCGGCCACCAGCGAACGGTTCGGGCTGTTCTCGCCGGCGTGAAAGAGCGCGCCCGGCCTCCCCTGCGCTTCGATCATCTGATCGAGCACCGCCGCCGAGCACCCCACCAGCGCCAGCCCGCCGTCCTCGGGCAGCTCGCAGACCGCCCGGGTGCGCTCGCGCATGGCCACCACGGCGTCGCCGAGCGAGAGCGCGCCGGCCGCGGCCAGGGCGGCGAGCTCGGCGGCGCTCTGCCCGACCAGCACGTCGCCCTCGATGCCAAAGCCGCGCAGGAGGCGCACGAGCGCCCCGTCCGCCGCCACCACGGCCGCGTGCAGCTCCTCGGCGGTGGGCGCCCACGGCGCGGCATCGCTCGCGGCCGATCCCCACAGCGCGTCGGGCCAGAGCGCGCTGCGCAACGTGCGCCCGGTCCAGCGCCGCCAGGTGTCGTCCACCTCGCCGAGCGCCGCCTCGACCACGGGGAAACGTGCGGCCAGCTCGCGCAGGAGATGGGGGTACTGCGTGCCATGGCCGGTGAGCATGAGGACCACCGGCCGGGGCGGTCCGCCGGGCGGCGGCGTGCCGCGGAAGAGGCCCTGGAGCGCGAGCCGCACCGGATCCAGCCCGACCTGGAGGGCGTGCATCAGGAGCCCCACCTTGCGCCCGAGATCCTCCGCGTCCGTCGCCACCACGGCCAGACGCTCGCCCTCGGGCCAGCGCGCAGCGTCTACTTCTGCCGCCTGGCGGGTCTCGGCCGCCGCAGCCGCGAGCTCGTCTGGCGTGGCGCCGGCGAGCCGAGCGGCGAGCGGCGCCAGGGACGCGGCCGCGGCACCGGAGGGCAAGACCCAGGCGAACAGGTGGGCAGGCGCAGGCGCAACGAGATCGCGCGACCGCACCTGGAAGGCAGACGGTGCGGCAGATGAGGACCGAACCCCCCCGGCGCCCAAGTTATCCACCGGTTGATACTCCTCACCGCCACAGTGAACGTTGGTACCAACATTGTCAAAACCTACATCTGCATGACCGCCTACCCTCCAGGCGCCCTCCGAAAGCGCTTCTGCTTTGAATACGAAGTGCCGCAACATGGGGGCCTCGCGGTGAATGTTCCCCGAGGGCCTTGGACCCTTGGGCTCCCAGGAGGAGGACCCATGCGCAACGTCGTCGGAGCGGCCTGCCTGAGCCTCATCACAGCGTGCTCCACGCCTTCGCCTCCCGAGGACGGAGGCGTAGATCAAGCACCGCCCGCCGACCTGGCCGTGGCGGGCGACTCCGCGGTGCAGGCGGATCTCTCGACGCCGCCCGATGCAGCGGCCCCCGCCGACCTGCTCGCGCTGCCCGATCTCACGATCCCGCTCGACGCGAGCCTGCCGCAGGACCTGCGGGTCCCCGCCGACCTCACGACGCCGCCGGATCTGACGACGCCCCCCGACTTATCGCCCCCGGGCGCCAACGGCCCCGTGTCCTTCCAGGCGGCCCCCGAAGGGATCACCATCACCGGGTTCATCGCGCGCATGGCCGCGGCCGACCTCAACGGCGACGGACGGCTCGAGGTCGTCTTCGGCACCGGCCAGCTCTACGTCGTGCCGCTCGGGGCGGATGGTCGCCCCACCACCAGCCTGCCGCCCGCCATCACCGACTCCTACAACACCCACGACTTCAAGCTGGCCGACCTCAATGGCGATGGGAAGCTCGACCTCGTGGCCAGCCGCATCGCGGGCACGTCGAGTCCCTTCACCGGCGTCGGGGTGTCCCTCGGCAATGGGGACGGCACCTTCAGGCCCGTGCAGCCCTATGCCTATGCCTCGGGCACCATCCCTGAGGGGCTCGCGGTGCGCGACATCGACGGCGATGGCCGCCTCGACGTGATCACGGCCAACAGCGCCGGCTCGCTGGCCAGCGTGCTCTATGGCAACGGCGATGGCACGCTCGGCACACCGATGGACCTGACCCTGTCCTCGCAGACGGGCACGGCGGTGGCAGTGGCGGATTTCAACGGCGATGCGCGGCTCGATCTCGCCGTGGTGTACGACAGCCAGGCCATCGGCAACGGCCGCCTCACCTTCTTCTTCAGCAGCGGGCCCCGCACGTTCCAGGCGGGCTTCAACGGCCCCACGCCCGGCGCGGGCACGACCGACGTCGCCGCCGGGGACTTCAACGGCGATGGCAGGGTCGATGTGGCGGTGGCCAACCAGGGCCTGTTCCAGACCGGCGGCACGTACACGAACAGCGGCGTCGCCGTCCTCCTCAATAGCGGCAGCGGCAGCTTCGCCAACCCCGTGAGCTACTCCTTCGGCCAGGACGTGCGCAACGTGCTCGCCCTCGACCTCGACGGCGATGGCAACCTCGACCTCGCCGCCAGCGCGAGCGGTGGCAATGGCGGACAGGGGCGGGTGGTCATCCTGCCCGGCAACGGCACGGGCGCCTTCCCGACCACGCTCAGCTACCCGGTCACCGACGGCCCGGTCGAGCTGATCGCGGCGGACGTGGACCGCGACGGTCGCCCGGATCTCCTCGCCTCCGGGCGCAACATCTACCAGGGCCTGGATGTGCTCATCGGTCTCCTCACCAACCAGAGCACGCGCGGGACCGTGGCCCTGCGCGGCGCGCCGACCCTCACGAGCGGCACGGGAGCGGGCGTCACGCTGGTGGGTGACCTGAACGGCGACAGCCGGCCCGACATCGTCGCCCTCGGGCAAGGACAGAGCGCCGCCTACGTCCACCTCAACCAGGGAGGCGGCCAGGGAAGTGTACAGTTCGGCGCGCCGCAGGGCTTCACCACCGGCCAGAACCCCATGGACGGCCTGCTCCTCGACCTCAATGGCGATGGCCGCCTGGATCTCCTGACCGCCAACGCCGGCGACCACACGCTCAGCCTGCTCCTCGGCAACGGGACCGGCGGTTTCGCCGCGGCTACGTCGATCTCCACCGCGGCGGGAGCGCAGCCGCAAGGGCTCGCCGCTGGGGACCTCAACGGCGACGGCCGCACCGACGTGGTCGTGGCCGAGAGCGGCCTCAACCAGGTGAGCGTGTACCTGCAGCTCGTGACCGGCGGCCTCGCGCGTCAGGCCGCCTACGCGGCCGGGACCAACCCCGGCAGCGTCGCCGTCCTCGATCTGAACCGGGATGGTCGGGGCGAAGTCGCCGCCCTCACCCTGGCCGAGGGGATCTCGCTCCTCCGCAACGACGGCCTGGGCAACTTGACCCGCGGCCCGAGCTTCACCTTCAGCTCGCCTTCCTCGTACGTCGCCGGAGGACACCTGCGGATCCTGCGGGCCGCCGACATCACCCGCGACGGCGTGCCCGATCTGGTGGTCTACCAGCCGGTCACCACGTCGTACTCGTCCAGCCCCCTGCGGATCCTGCCCGGTACGGGTCAAGGCAGCCTGGGGGCCCCGATCACCATCAACCAGGGCGGCCTGGTCGCGAGCGGCATGCTCATCGTGGACGTCAACGGGGACGGGTATCCCGACGTGATCGGCGCCAGCGCCATCGCCGGCGGCGTGAGCGTCCTCACCCATCAGGGCACGTCCGGGACGCTCGGCGGCGCGCTCAGCTGGGCGACGAACGCCGGCGTGCTGGTGCCGGCCGTAGGCGACTTCGACGGCGATGGCCGCGTCGATATCGTCGTCGCCTCCCAGCCCTTCGGTCAGCTCAACATCCTTCGCAACCTCGGCCCGTAGCGCCCCTCAGCCGGAACACCTCGGTCGGATGGCGTCGCTGCTCACCCACCCAGGGCTCATAAGAGCAGCACCAATACCGAAGGACCCTTTACCGACAGACGTGGCATGCGCATCGGCACCCTCCAGAGGCTCCTGCCTACGGTCTTCTGGTGAGGGCGTCACGTCAACGCCAGCTGGGCTCTGCCACGAGGCCGCGAGGACACGCCGCGTTGGGCCCGCAGGCTCCCGTGATCGGCACAACGGAGCTCCACTGCCGACGGCGAAGGCCTGCATCATGCCGACCGATTCAACGCGAGGGGTGGGGCTGGAGAAGGCACTCGACGGCTGGAGGGGGCGGCGCTACAGACCGAGAGGTCTCGGGGGGGGTGGACCGCGCGAGCCACAGCGCCGCCCCCTCCGGCCGTCGAGTCTAGGGGGCGAGGTGCAATGGGTATCTATGGCACCTCGGATGCGGGTTCAAGTTCTTTATGCAGCATCCAGAGATTTTTGGCCGCCTGCCGTCTCATCCGACGGTCGCCGGCGGTGGGCTCTGCGTTGGGGGTGGTAGAAAGTTGGCCTCCTCTCCACCGATGATCTCCCGCAAGACACACGGAGGCAGCACCCCTCGGTGAGGCTTGGCCGGGAATGTCTCACGCGAACGGGCCGGGTCGCGTGCCGGTCGGTGTTTCGTCTTGCCATGGGTCCTCCTGTCTTCCAGGTCGAGCCGATGCGGGAGGTCCTTCACTCGGTGAGCGCGCCAACGCCGAACGCAAGGAAACGTATGGTGTGCTCGCCGCGATGCCCTACAGCGAGCCGTCGCTCCTCCAAGGAGCCGGCCGTCAGGAGCCCGGCGACGTTGGCCAGCGCTTCTTCCGTGCGCAGCGGCGGCGCGACAACGAGCCCATGTACGTCGACGAGGCGCGCGAGGCGCGCGAGCGGGCACGCAAGTCGGTGACCGAGGCGGAGACGGCGCTCAAGGCCGCCGAGGAGCGGGCGCGCACCGAGGCCGCGGAGAAGGCGCAGCGGGCGGCCGACAAGGAAGCGCTCGAGCAGGCCAAGAAGGCCGCGGCCGAGGCGGCGCGCAAGGTGGCCGAGCTCGAGGAGCGCATCGGCCGGCGGTAGGAGGCGGGCGCGACTCCCTCCTGGTGTAGACCGGCCCGCGAGCCTGCGCCGGCCGCCCGATCCGGCGCAGCGCAGGGGGGTTCCGCAGGGGTCGACACGCGAGTTTCGCTCGCGGGCGGGCAACGCCGAGGGAGGAGCGCCGCGCGCCGCGCCGCGGCCGCCCCCATCCCCAGCACAGCCCCGGCCCGTTGCGGTAAGATGCCCGACGAATGCAGCCGAGCGGAGCGCGGATACCGGAGTCCGAGATGACGACGGGGTGAGGGGGGACGTGGCGACACGGCTGCTCGCGGCCGGCACGCTCGTGGCCGGCCGCTTCGAGATCGAACTCCCGGTGGGCAGCGGCGGCATGGGCGCGGTCTATCGCGCCCGCGACCATGAGGGTGGTAGGACCGTCGCCCTCAAGCTCATCCACAGGACGGCGGGCAGCGCGCAGGACCTCGAACGCTTCGGCCGTGAGGCCACCCTGCTCGCCGAGCTGCGCCACCCCGGCATCGTCGCCTACGTCGCGCATGGTCAGACGCCCGACGGCCAGCTCTTCCTGGCCATGGAGTGGCTCGAGGGGCACGACCTCGGGCGGCGCCTCCCGGAGGGGCCGCTCTCGCTCGGCGAGAGCCTGGTCCTGCTCCGGCGCGTGGCCGAGGCCCTCGAGGTGGCGCACCGGCGCGGCGTGATCCACCGCGACCTCAAGCCGAGCAACCTCTTCCTGCGCGAAGGCAAGATCACCGAGGCGGTGCTGCTCGACTTCGGCATCGCCCGGCAGTTGGTCGGCGCGCAATCGATCACGCGCACCGGCGTCATGGTCGGCACGCCCGAGTACATGTCGCCCGAGCAGGTGCGCGGTGAGCGCTCGCTCAGCCCGGCCGCCGACATCTTCACCCTGGGCTGCGTGCTCTACGAATGCCTCGCCGGCCGGCGGCCCTTCACGAGCGACCACATGGCCTCGGTGCTGGGCGCGATCCTGTTCCAGGACCCGCCCCCGATACGCCAGGTTCGCCCGAGCGTGCCCGAGCCGCTCGCGCTCCTGCTCGAGCGCATGATGGCGAAGGACCCGGCCGGGCGGCCCCAGGGGGCCACCGGGCTCCTCGACGAGCTCGGCCGCCTCGGCGAGCTCGTCCTCCCGCCCGAGGAGGATGCGCCCGCGCTGCGCGCCACCCTCATCCGACCGGTGAGCACGAGCGGGCTCCCGCGCAGCATCGAGCAGCAGCTCTTCAGCGTGGTCCTCGCCACCCCGCACACCGAGCGGGTGGATTTCCTCGCCACGATCGACGCCGCCGAGATGGACCGCTTCCGCGAGGAGCACGCCGGCCTGCGCAGCGCCCTCCAGAGCCTGGGCGCCCAGGTCGAGTGGTTCGCCGATGGCTCGCTCGTGGCCACCCTCACCCGGACCACGAGCGCCACGGATCAAGTGGCGCTCGCGGCGCGCTGCGCCCTCCTCATCCAGGATCGTTGGCCCCTGGCCCGGGTGGCGCTGGCCACCGGCCGCGGCGCGCTGCTCGACGAGCTGCCCGTGGGCGAGGCCGTCAACCGGGCGGCCGAGCTCGTGAAGGCCGCCGCGCAGGGACCCACGTCACCGGGGTCCGGCGCCCCCGAGACCTGGCGCGGCATCCTCATCGACTCTCTGAGCGCCGATCTCCTGGCCAGCCGCTTCGTGATCGAGCGGGCGGCCGACCGAGCCGTGCTGCAGCGCGAGCGCACCGCCGTGGACGAGACCCGCCTGCTCCTCGGCCGCCCCACGCCCTGCGTCGGCCGCGAGCAGGAGCTCAGCATGCTCGACGCCATGCTCGCCGGCTGCATCGACGAGTCGCTGGCCAAGGCGGTCCTCGTCACGGCCGCGCCCGGCGTGGGCAAGTCGCGCCTGCGCCATGAGTTCCTGCGGCGCCTGCGCGCCCGCGCGCCCGAGGTGACGACGATCATCGGCTACGGCGAGCTCATGAGCGCGGGCTCGCCGTACGGCATCCTCGCCCAGGCGCTGCGCCGGCTGTGCGACATCCAGGACGGGCACGACGGCGAGGAGGTGGTGGCGCAGAAGTGCGAGCGGCTCGAGGCGCGCCTCGGCCGTCACGTGCCGCCGGCCGAGCGCCGCCGGGTGTGCGAGTTCCTCGGCGAGCTGTGCCACGTCCCCTTCCCGGACAAGGCCAGCGTGCGGCTGCGCGCGGCGCGCAACGATCCGAAGCTCATGAGCGAGCAGGTGCAGCGCGCGTTCGTCGACTTCGTGGCCGCGGAGTGCGTGCAGGGGCCGCTCGTCCTCGTGCTCGAGGACCTGCAGTGGGGCGACGCGCTCAGCGTCCGCCTGCTCGACGCCCTCTTGCGGGAGCTCTCGGATCAGCCGCTCATGGTGGTCGCCCTGGCCCGGCCCGAGGTGCACGAGATCTTCCCCAAGCTCTGGAACAGCCCCGGCCGCCACGAGATCGCGCTCCAGGGCCTCGGCCGCAAGGCGTGCGAGCGTCTCATCCGCCAGGTGCTCAACCCGACGGGGGCGCAGGCGGCGGCGGCGGCGCAGGCGATCCCCCAGGAGATCGTCGAACGCATCGTCGAGCAGGCCGCGGGCAACGCGCTGTTCCTCGAGGAGCTCATCCGCGCCGTGGCCGAGGGCAAGGGCGATGCGCTGCCCGAAACCGTGCTGGCCATGCTGCAGGCCCGCCTCTTCCGCATCGATCCCGACGCGCGCCGGCTCCTCCGCGCGGCCAGCATCTTCGGCCAAACCTTCTGGCAGGGGGCCGCGGCGGCGCTCGTGGGCAAGGAGCGCGACTCGATCGAGGTCGAGACCTGGCTCGAGATGCTCACCCGCGAGGAGCTCATCGAGAAGCACCGCCACAGCCGCTTCCCCTCGGAGGCCGAGTACGGCTTTCGCCACGCCCTCATGCGCGAGGCGGTCTATGGCCTCGTCTCCGAGGAGGACGCCCGGGTCTGGCATCACCAGGCCGCGGAGTACCTCGAGGCCGCGGGCGAGCACGACCCGTGCATCCTGGCCGAGCACTACCAGCGCGGCGGCGCGCTCGTACCGGCCTGCGAGCGCTACCTCCTCGCCGCGGATCAATCCCTCGCCTCCCACGATCTCGACGGCGCGCTCGATCGCGTCGCCCGCGGCCTCGAGTGTCAGCCCGAGGGCGAGACCCGCGGCACGCTGCTCCAGATTCGCTGCCTGGCCGAGGTGTGGCACCTGCGCTGGAAGGAGGCGCAGACCTCGTCCTACCAGGCGCTCGCCCTCTTGCCGGTGGGCAGCCTGCCCTGGTTCAAGGCCATATGGGTGGCGCTCACCATGAATGGTCTGCTCAGCCACGATTCGGACCTCGGCGGGCTGGCCGAGAAGTTCCTCGGCGTCACGCCGCCGCGCTCGGCCTATGTCGTGTATCTGCAGGCCACGACCGCGGTGATGGCCATGTACGCGATGCGCGGTCTGCGCAAGCAGGCCACGGCCTTCTTCCGCAAGATCGAGCAGATCGAGCCCGAGCTCGACCTCACCGAGGCGCAGAGCCTGGGCTGGATCTGCCTCGCGCGGAGCGAGTACATGCGCGCCTTCGACCCCGATCCCTGGGCCCAGCACCGCTGCCTCACGGAGGCGGTGCGGCTGATGGCCGACGCCGGGAACGAGCGCGACCGGCTGGTGGCGCTCATCTTCTCCGGCCAGGCGCTCGGCGAGCTCGGCCGGCCGGACGAGGGTGAGGCGCTCCTTCGCGAGACGGCCGTGCGCATCGCCGAGCGCGGGGAGACCTACCTCGACACCAACTGCAAGGTCCACCTGGCGGCGCTCCTCGCCTCCACCGGCGATCCATTCCACCCGGTCCACCCGGCCCACCCGGCCCAAGCGGCCCACCCGGCCCATCCGGAGAGTGAGGCGCGCAGGGAGGAGGCCGTGGCGCTGGCCACCGAGCTCACCAAGACCCCTGGGGTGAGCCCCGGGTTCCGGCTCTGGGCGCTGCAGATCCTGGCCGAGGTGGCGCTCTCTCGCGGCGACCTCGTGGCCGCCGAGGCCCGGGCGCGCGAGGCCTTCGTCCCCACGCCCGCGGTCCTGCGGCGCCTCAAGACCGTGGCCATCCTCATCCGCGCCCTGCTCGGCCTCGGCCGCCACGACGAGGCGCGCAGCCTCGCCGAGGAGCACCTCACCTGGATGGAAGGCAACGGCGGCGCCGGCTACAACGAAGTGCCGCTCCGCCTGGCCATCGCCCAGGCGTTCGCGCACGGCGGCGACGTCGCACGGGCCCGCGAGGTGCTGCGCCAGGCGCTCGGCCTCCTCCAGCATGGCGCCGAGCGCATCCCCGACGTGGCGGCGCGCAGGCGCTACCTCACCGGGGTCCCGCAGAACGTCCTGGCCGTTCAGGAGGCCCGGGCCCTCGGCGAGGACGTGAGCTGGGTCCGCGAGAGTGAGGCCCTCCCCGCCGCCCTGAACCCATCGCTCACCCAGAGGTGAAGACCATGATCGTCCTCTACAAGTTCGTGCCGTACTGGAAGGTGCCGGACCTCAGCCCCTTCGTCACCAAGCTCGAGACCTACCTGCGCATGATCCACGTCCCTTACCAGACCGTGACCGGCGACACGCGCAAGGCGCCCAAGAAGAAGCTGCCCTACATCGAGGACGAGGGCCAGGTCATCGCGGATTCGAGCATCATCATCGAGCACTTCCAGAAGAAGCACGGCGACGTCCTCGAGGACGGGCGCTTCGACGCCCGCGAGCGCGCCGTGATCCGGGCCTTCAAGTCGCTCTGCGAGACCGACTTCTACTTCGTCCTGGCCTACATCCGCTGGTGGCACGACGACACGTTCGAGCACTACAAACCGGCCCTGCTCCACTATGCCGACGTCGCCAAGGTGCCGGGGTTCCTGCGGTCCCCGATCATCTCCTTCATCCGGCGAGGCATGAAGCAGCAGCTCTTCCAGCAGGGGATCGGCCGCCATCGGCGGGAGGAGGTCCTGGCCATCGGGCAGGAGCACGTCGCCGCCCTGGCGGACTTCCTCGGCGACAAGCCCTACTTCATGGGGGATCGGCCCTGCACCCTCGACGCCACGGTCTACTCTTCTCTCATCCACTTGATCTGGACGCCCTTTGGCGGTCCGCTCAAGGACTATGCACAGAGCCGCGCCAACCTCTCCGCCTACTGCGACCGCATGCACGCGGCCTACTGGAAAGAGACGGCCACCTGACGGGATGAGCGAGGATCTGCAGGGCGTCGAGGGGCTCGGGTGATGCGTCTCTTCGTGGTGATGGATCCGCCCGAGAGCCTGCAGCGGCGGACCGACACGACGCTGGCCGTGATCGAGGAGGCGCTCCGGCGCGGTCACGCGGTGGACGTGGCCACGCCGGCGGACCTCTGGCTCGACGGCGGCGAGCTCGAAGCGCGCTGGCGGCGAGCGTGTCTACCACCGGCGGGGGCGTCCTCCCAGGTCCCGCCCCCTGGGCTGTGCGTCGGCGAGGCGGTGACGAGCGGGCGGGTGGCCGAGTACTTCGATCTCGTGCTCATGCGCAAGGACCCGCCCTACGACATGGAGTATCACCTGGCCACCCTGCTGCTCGAGCAGCTGCGCGGCAAGGTGCGGGTGGTCAACGATCCGCGCGGCCTGCGCGAGGCCAACGAGAAGCTGTTCATCCTCCGCTTCCCGGAGCTCATCCCGGCCACCGTGGTCAGCCGCGACCGCGACTTCCTCTTCGAGTTCATGCGCCGGCAGGGGGGAGAGATGATCGTCAAGCCCCTCGACGGCTATGGCGGCGCGGGCGTGCTCCACCTGCAGGAGGACGATCGCAACAACCGCTCCCTGCTCGAGCTCATGACCCAGGGCGGGCGGCGGGCGGTCATGGCGCAGCGGTATCTCCCGGCCGCGCGCCAGGGCGACAAGCGCATCCTCCTCCTCGGCGGCGAGGGGCTCGGCGCCGTGCTGCGCGTGCCACGCCCCGACGAGACCCGCGCCAACTTCCACGCCGGGGGCAGCCCGGCCCGCACCCTGATCGAGCCGAGCGAGCTCAAGATCATCGAGACCTTGCGACCGGCGCTCGCCGAGCTCGGGCTCGACCTCGTCGGCATCGATGTCATCGGTGGTCACCTCACGGAGGTGAACGTGACCAGCCCGACCGGTGTGCTGGAGATCAATCAGCTGGAAGGGACGCGGCTCGAGGCGCGCATCGTCGACTGGCTCGAGCGCGCCCAGGCGTAGATCTCGGGCCGACGGTGGATCACTTCGAGATCCTCCCGTCCGATCGACGCCGTCAGCGATAGGGCCCGTCCGGCACCTCACGGCCCAGGGCCGCGACCAGCTGTGCCCCGGCCAGCAATCGGCGCTCCTCGTGGACGATCCCTTCCCACACCAGGCGCACCGCGCGATGCCGGCGCGAGAGCCGGGCGACGCCGATGTCATGGGCCAGCGCCCAGGCATCGGCCGGCAGCTCCATGGGAGGCGCCGCCTCCTCCCCCTCGGCCATCTGCCCGAGCTCCACCTCGATCTCTGGGGCCCGCTCGTCGCAGGAGGCGTAGGCGACCGTGACCGGACCGGCGGCGCCGCCCGCAAAGTGGAGCGTCACCGGCTGCCCGAGGGGCAGCACCACCGAAGGCGGATGGCGCCGTTCCCAGGGCCCCGAGGGCGGCTCGTAGATCGCCCCTGGCAGCGCGCGCAGGGCACCGAAGCCGCACAGATCGACCGTGGCCACCGCCCTCACGATCTCGAGCGCCGCGTCGAACATCTCCTCGGCCATGAAGGCGTCGCGGCCCCCCAGCGTCACCATCACCCCATCGCTGCCCAGGGTGAAGCCATACCGCATGAGCGGCTCCACCACGCGTCCGAGGACCGCGCGCAAGAGCTCCGGCGGCGCGCTGCTCCGCACCACGAACTGCTTGTCGAAGTCGAACGAGAGCCCGGTCGCCACATCGCTCACGTCCTTGAGGAGGAGGGCCGGGTCTGGCCACAAGACAAAGGCCGGCACACCGGGCAGGGTATGCGAGGCCCCCAGGCGGAAGCCGAGCTCCTGCCCCAGCCGCACCCCTGCGAGGCTGGCCCGCACGCAGGCCTCGCCGGCCTGCGTGGTGAAGCTCATCTCCGGGGACAGAGCCGGCGCGCTCGGTTCACCATATTTCGAGGCCAGCCGCAACCACCGCTGGTGCCACTCCAGCCGCCGCTCACGGTTGCGATAGCTCGCCACCTGCGCGATCACGATGACCGCGGTGACGAGGGTGAACAGGAACGCCATGACGGCATGATAGCCGGACGATGGGTCGCGGGAGGCGCGGCCCGGCGTGGCCGATGGTCTAGAAATTCCGACCTCCATCATGAATCCCCCGCCACGTGCATCCACACGCGGTCCGGGCAGGTAAGCGGTTGCTCGTGATACCGTGACTGAATGATCCACATCAGCAGCCGCCCCGCGCGTCCCCTCCACGCCTCGCTGCTCGCCTCCTTCTTCACCTTGCTGCTCCTGGCAGGCTGCC
>DATAGU010000282.1:0-14998 GCA_036263495.1 Polyangia bacterium
CACGGTGCTGGCGCAGGCCATCTACACCGAGGGCTCGAAGCTGGTGGCCGCCGGCCACAACCCGATGGACATCAAGCGCGGCATCGACGCGGCGGTGGTGAAGATCGTCGAGAACCTGGAGGGCCAGTCGAAGCCCACCAAGGGCAAGACCGAGATCGCCCAGGTCGGCACCATCTCGGCCAACGGCGAGTCGAAGATCGGCGAGCTCATCGCGGAAGCGATGGAGAAGGTCGGCAAGGAAGGCGTCATCACCGTCGAGGAAGCCAAGTCGATGGAGACGACCCTGGACGTGGTCGAGGGCATGCAGTTCGACCGCGGCTACCTGTCGCCCTACTTCGTGACCGACGCCGAGCGCATGGAAGTCGTGCTCGAGGACGCGTTCATCCTCATCCACGAGAAGAAGATCTCGAACATGAAGGACCTCCTGCCGCTCCTCGAGCAGGTGGCGCGTCAGGGCAAGCCGCTCCTCGTCCTCGCCGAGGACGTCGACGGTGAGGCGCTCGCCACCCTGGTGGTGAACAAGCTGCGCGGCACGCTCAACGTGTGCGCGGTCAAGGCGCCGGGCTTCGGCGACCGCCGCAAGGAGATGCTCAAGGACATCGCCATCCTCACCGGCGGGCAGGCACTCACCGAAGACCTCGGGCTCAAGCTCGAGAACGTGACGTTGAAGGACCTCGGCCGCGCCAAGCGCATCACCGTGGACAAGGACAACACCACGGTGGTCGACGGCGCCGGCAAGAAGGCGGACATCGACGCCCGCGTGAAGCAGATTCGCGCTCAGATCGAGGAGACCAAGTCCGACTACGACCGCGAGAAGCTGCAGGAGCGGCTCGCCAAGCTCGTGGGCGGCGTGGCGGTCATCAAGGTCGGCGCGGCCACCGAGACCGAGATGAAGGAGAAGAAGGCCCGCGTCGAGGACGCGCTCCACGCGACCCGCGCGGCCGTGGAGGAGGGCATCGTCCCGGGCGGCGGCGTGGCCCTCATCCGCTCGCTCAAGGCGCTCGAAGGCCTCAAGCTCAACGAGGAGCAGCAGTTCGGCGTGAACATCATCCGCCGCTCCTGCGAGGAGCCGCTGCGCTGGATCGCGCAGAACGCCGGCATCGAGGGCTCGATCGTGGTCAACAAGGTGAAGGAGGGCCAGGGCGCCTTCGGCTACAACGCGGCCACCGACACCTATGAGGACCTCATCGCCGCGGGCGTCATGGACCCGACCAAGGTCGTGCGCATCGCGCTGCAAAATGCCGCGTCGGTGTCGTCGCTCATGCTGACCACCGAGGCGATCGTGGCGGAGCGTCCCAAGGAGGAGTCGGCTCACGCGGGGCACAGCCACGGCGGCGGTGGCATGGGCGGCATGGGCGGCATGGGGATGTAATCCCGGCCACCCGATCCAAGTACGGGTCGTCATGAAAGGGCCCCTCTCGGAGGGGCCCTTTTCTTTTGCCGGCTACCGGCAGAAGCGGGCGATGAGGCGGTCGAGCACGGCGGGGGCGGCGTGGAACTCGGCCTTGGGCACGAACTCGTTCGGGCGGTGGGCGACCTCGATGGAGCCGGGGCCGAAGAGGATGCACTCGAGCCCAAGGGTCTGGAACCAGCCGGCATCCGAGGCGTAGTGGACGCTGCACGAGTCGGTCTGGCCGATGAGCGCGCACGCCGCCTCGTGGACCTCGGCGCCTGCATCGAGGAACAGGGGGGGGCTCTGGCCGAGCACCTCGAGCTCGAGCTCCTCGGCCGGCGCCACGCGCCCGAGCGCGCCGCGCAGGCGCTCGAGCATGGCGTCTGCGCTCATGGTGGGCAAGAGGCGCAGGCCGATCTCGAGCACGCAGCGGTCGGGCACGATGTTGACGACCGCGCCGCCGTGGATGGTCCCGATGTTGAGCGGCACGAACGGGACGTCGGGGAAGTGCTCGGCCTGCGCGGGACGCTCGGCCTCGAGCTCACGGCGCAGCTCGGTGAGCGCCACGATCACTCGCCCCGCGGTCTCGATGGCGTTCTTGCCGAGGTGGGGATAGCCGCTGTGGGCGCTCTTGCCGCGCAGCCGGACCGCCATCTTGAGGTGTCCCTTGTGCATGCGGACCACGCGCAGGGCCGTGGGCTCGCCGATGAGGGCGCTGCGCGGCAGCGTGGGCCCGGGCCAGGTCGAGACGAAGTGCCGGGCCCCGATGGTCCCCACCTCCTCGTCGTACGTGAAGACGAGGGCCAGCGGGGAGCGCAGCGGTGTGGCGGCGGCGCGGTGGAAGGCATTCATGGCGAGCGCGAGGAAGCCTTTCATGTCCGCGGTGCCGCGACCCACGTAGGTGGTCTCGGTCTCTTTCAACGTGAAGGGATCGCTCGCCCACTCCGGCTCGCGCGCCGGCACGACGTCCATGTGCCCCGAGAGCACCAGCCCCTGGCGCCCGGCGTCACCGCCCTCGGGCCCGAGCAAGGCCACGACGTTGGTCTTGCCGCCGTCGGGAGAGGCGTTGCGCACGATGCGGGCGCCTGGCCGGTCGAGGTAATCGCAGATGAAGTCGGCGATGGGGAGGTTGCTGTTGGCGCTGGTGGAGTCGAAGGCGACGAGCCGGCGCAGGACATCGGCATCGGAGAGGAGTTCCATGCCCCTGGACGATAGCGGACGGCCCTGCAGGAAGGCAACGATGGCCCCCGAGCGCCGGGGCACCGGGGCCGCTCGGGGGCAGGAGGCTCGTAGCCCTTACACGCCCATCATGCCCATGGGCGTCTCTTAGCTGAGCGCCACCGAGAGCGCCTTGGGCCCGCGATGCACGAGGTTGGTCTCCCACTCGACGGGCTGCTCGAGCACGCGCACGTTGGCATGCTGCAGGTAGAACGCTCGCATCACCGCCTGCCCCTGGAAGCGCCCGAGCTGCGCGCCGGTACAGAAGTGGCGGCCATAACCAAAGCCGAGGTGGCGATTCTCCTGGCGCCCGATGTCGAAGCGCTCGGGATCGGGGAACGCGGCCGGGTCGCGATTGGCCGAGGCGAGCCCCAGCATCACCCGCTGCCCCGGGAGGAGCCGCTGGCCACCGATCTCCATCTCCTCTTTGACCAGGCGGAACGTGACCTGCACCGGGCTCTCGTAGCGCAGCACCTCCTCGACCGCCGAGGGCACGAGCGACGGGTCGCGGCGGAGACGTGCGAGCTCCTCGGGATGGCGGTCGAACGTGACGAGCATGTTGCAGATGAGGTTCGAGACCGTCTCGATGCCGCCCACGAGGAACCCCATGCACGTCATGATGAGCTCGTCCTCGGTGAGCTCGTCCTCGGGCCGGGCGGGGTGGAGGAGCGACTTGAGCAGGGTGTCGTGCGGATCGTTGCGCCGCAGCTCGAACAGCTGCCGGAAGTACGTCGTCATCTCGCCGTACATCGCGAGCGTGTCCTCGGCGAGCTGGATGTCGTTCGGCAGGCGACCAAAGAAATAGAGGAGCCGCCGTCCCCACGAGGCGAACTGCGCCACGTCTGGTCGGTCGGCACCGATCTGCTCGGTCAAGGCGGTCGCCGGCAGGAGCGTGGCGAAGCGGTTCCTCACGTCGAGCTGCCCGCCCGTCACCGCCTGGGCCATCAACTCGTCGACCAGCCGGATGGCGTGCTGGCGGAAGCTCTCGATGAACTTGGGATTGAAGCCCTTGTGCAGGAGCGCCCGCATGCGATCGTGCTGCGGCGGATCGGCAAAGACGATGGTGGTGCGGAGCGCGCGACGGAACGGCTCGAAGCGCCGCAGCAGATCCTCGGGGAGGCCGAGAAAGAACGCATCCGTGTAGGCCACGGAGAGCCGCGGATCGCTCAGCGCGGGGAAGACGTCCGCGTGGCGCGACACGATCCAGGACTGGATCTGCTCTGACCAGTACACCGGCGCTTCTTCGCGCAGCCGTCGATAAGAAGCGTACGGGTCGGCCCAGAAGGCGGGGGAGGCAAAGTCGATCAATGTCATCGCGGCTCCTTCACGTGCCGGCGAGGCCGGGCATTCGTAGGTGGACAGGGCCATGTTAGCAGCCCGTACGGCCAGGTCGTGCTGGCCGGCCAGCATGTTCTCGGAAAACGTGGCGCCGGAGGGCTCAATCCGCGGGGCCGTCGCCCCGACCGATGCCGTATTCTTCCATCTTGGCATACAGCTGCGGCCGACCGATGCCGAGCTGCCGCGCCGCCTCGGAGCGATTGCCGCCGGCCCGCGCGAGCGCGCGCAGGATGAGTCGCTTCTCGAGCGCCGCCACCGCCTCCCGCAGCGTCACGCCCCCCTCGTCCGGCTCCGGCTGCGACCGGGCGCGTTCGTCGCGCACGGGCTCGGGCAGGTTGGGAACGTCGATCACCTCCCCGCCCGCGAGCACCGCCGCGCGCTGGATGACGTGGATGAGCTCGCGCACGTTCCCGGGCCAGCGGTACGACACGAGGTGCGCCATCGCCTCCTCGGAGACCGCGCGCGCCGGCGTCCCCATGAGCGCGTGCGCCACCAAGAGCGGGATGTCGCTGCGCCGCGCCCGCAGGGGCGGCACCTCGATCTCGATCACCGCCAGGCGATAATAGAGGTCTTCCCGCAACACGCAGCCCGGCTCCCCGGGCCGCACCGGCTTGTGGGTGGCGCTGACGATGCGCGCCCGGTTCACCAGGCGTTCATCCCCTCCCACGCGCTCGTAACTCCCATCGGACAGGACCCGCAAGAGCTTGGTCTGGAGCGCCCCGTCGAGATCGCCGATCTCGTCGAGGAGCAGGGTGCCCGCCCCCGCCGCCTCGAGGCGCCCGCTGCGGCGCGCCGTGGCCCCGGTGAAGGCGCCCCGCTCGTGGCCGAACAGCTCGCTCTCGAGCAAGGTCTGCGGCAGCGCCGCCAGGTTGACCGCCACGAAGGGCTCCGCGCTGCGCGACGAATACTCATGGATCGCCCGCGCGACCAGCTCCTTGCCCGTGCCCGTCTCGCCCGTGATCAGCACCGGCGTCTCCGACGCCGCGGCGCGGCCGATGAGCTTCCAGATGTCGAGCATGGCCGTGCTGGTCCCAACCAGGGTGCCGCGCGCGGGCGGCTCGGGCGCGGGCGGACGCAGCGCCTGCGCCAGCGCCCTCTGCTTGACCGCACGGCCGACCGTGGACAGGAGCGCCGGCAGATCGAACGGCTTGGTGAGGTAATCGAAGGCGCCGTCGCGCATGGCGCGGATGGTGCGCTCGCTGTCGCCGTAGGCCGTGGCCACGATCACCGGCACGTCGCGGTGCGCCCCGCCCCGCAGCTCGCGCAGGAGCTCGAGCCCGTCGCCGTCGCGCAGCCGGATATCGAGCAGCACGCAGTCGATCGTCTCGCTCGCGAGCACCCGGCGGGCCTCACCGAGACCGGCCGCCGGCAGCGCGCGGAAGCCGAGCGTCTCGACCGCCCCCACGAGCCCCTCGCGCAGACCGGGCTCATCCTCGACGATGAGCACCGCGCTCACGCCGCCATCTCCTCCTGTGCCGGACGCGGCAGGAGCAGCGAGAAGCGGGTCACTCCCTCTGCCCGCGCGTAGACCACCTCGCCGCCGTGCGCGCGGGCGATGGCGCGCGAGATCGCCAGCCCGAGCCCCGTACCCTCGGCCTTGGTGGTGAAGAACGGCTCGAAGAGCTCACTCGTCCGCGCCGGCTCGATGCCGCGTCCCTGGTCCTCCACCCGCAGCTCCACGCCCTCGGCCATCGTCGCCACGCGCGCCTCGACGATCCCACCTGCCGGCGAGGCCTCGACCGCGTTGCGCAAGAGGTTGTCGATGGCCCGCGCCAGCGACTCGGCGTCCACATCGACCGCCGCCTCTCCCCCTCTCTTCTTCCCGCCTCCCCCCTCGACCGTGACCCGCACCATCACCTCCTGCGTCGCGGCCCAAGGGTGGATCTCCTCGACGCGCGCCCGCACGAGCGCCCCCAGATCGACCCTCCGGCGCGGCCCCATCTTCTTGCCGGCCACGAGTAGCAGATCGCTCACCAGGCGGTCGAGGCGCGCGATCTCGTGCGAGGCCGCCTCCACCGCCCGCCGCGCCGGCTCGGGCAGCTCGTGCGCCGTGGCCGTGAGGTCGAGCCGCAGCTTGATCGAAGCCAGCGGGTTCCGCACCTCGTGCGCGATCCCCGCCGCCACCCGTCCGAGCGCGGCGAGCCGCTCCTGCTGCGCCAATTCGCGCGAGAGCCGCTCGGTCGCCTCGCGCGAGGCGAGGAGCTCTGCCGCGAGCCCCCGGATCCCATCGGCGATGCCGGTGAGCTCGGCGATGCGCGGGCGCGGCACCGGCGTGGTGAGATCCTTGCCGAGCGCGACCAGGGTCGCGTGGAGCGAGGCCGTGCTGCGGCGCAGCGACAGGGTCACCCACACCGCGATGGCCACCAGCAGCACGGTCGCCGCGGCCAGGGTGGCCGCGATCCAGCGCCAGGGCTGGAAGTAGGCCGAGGGTTGTACGAGATATCCGGTCCAGACCGGCGTGCCCGTCCGGCCCGGCTGCACCGCGAGGAGCAACGTCCCGGACCCGAGCACCGTCTCGGTGATGACGCGGCCATGCGCGGCCACCGCCCGCCTTGCCGCCTGCTCGAGCGCGGCGCGCCACTCCGCCGGGAGCGCGGTCTCCTCCTGCGCGTCGTCCGGTCGAGCGAGCCAGCCCCCACGCAGCCCGATGTAGGTCGTGCGTGGCGGCCCGGCCAGCGCAGCGGCTCCGGGCTCGCCATCGGCGAGCCGATCGAGCTCCTCGCCCACCGCCTCGCGCGCCCGGTCGATCCGCAGCGTCTGCGACATCGAGGCCACCGCACGCACCAGCGCCAGCAGCGACAGCGCCGAGGTCAGGACGCCGAGCAGGACGACAGTGAGGAGACGGTGGCGAATAGCTCGATGTTTAGCCACGGTCAGGCGCACCTTGCAAGGGCGAGACCCAATCTTCATCCCCGGCCGGCACCCGATTCGCGACCAGTTCACGACCGGAGGCCGGACAAGAGGTGTCCGAGATCCGGACAACTGTTCGATTGACGGACAGGATCCGGTCCCCGAAAATCCCTGCGGGGCTGCGCACGAGCGCTGGCGCGCGCTTTGCTCAGCCGTGGCGCGAGCCCCAGCCAAGCCCATGCCGAAACTCTCCTCCCAGTTCTTTGTCCGCCTCTTCGTGGCCATGGCCGCGATCGGAGGCGTCCTTTATTTCGTGCGCTTCCGGACCGCCTCTACCGGGGCCCAGGCCGCCACCGTGTCCGGCCCCAACGCACCGCGCGCCGTGCCCGTGCTCACCGCTCCGGCCGAGCGACGCGATATCCCGGTCTGGCTCGAGGGCCTGGGCACGGTCACGGCATGGCAACAGGTCACGGTGCGTCCGCAGGTCGATGGCCGCCTCGACAAGATCTTCTTCCGCGAGGGCCAGACCGTCCACCGGGGCGACCTCCTGGCGCAGATCGACCCCCGCCCCTTCGCGGTCCAGCTGCATCAGGCCGAGGGCGCGCTGGCTCGGGACCGCGCCCAGCTCGAGGCCGGCAAGCGCAACCTCGAACGCTTCCGCACGCTGCTGCAGGACAAGTTCGTCGCGAGCCAGCAGGTCGACGACCAGATCGCCCTCGTCGGCCAGGTCGAGGGCACGGTGCAGATCGATCTGGCCGCGGTCGAATCCGCGCGCCTCAACCTCGACTATGCCCGCATCACCGCCCCGATCGATGGCATCGTGGGTGTGCGCCTGGTCGATGCCGGCAACCTCGTGCGCGCCGCCGACCCCAACGGCATCGTGGTCATCGCCCAGGTCGACCCGGCGGCCGTGGTCTTCACCCTCCCCCAGGACGAACTCTCCCGCATCGCCCAGGCCCAGCGCCGCGGCGCGATCTCGGTCGAGGCCTGGAGCCGGGACGGTCAGACCCGCATCGCCACCGGCCAGCTCGTGGTCATCGACAACCAGATCAACCAGTCGACCGCCACCCTGCGGCTCAAGGCGCTCATCCGCAACCCCGATCGACAGCTCTGGCCCAACCAGTTCGTCAAGGCCCGCCTGCTCCTCGACACCGAGCGCGGCGCCATGGTGGTGCCGGCCGCGGCCGTGCAGCGCGGACCCCAGGGGACCTTCGTCTATGTCGTGGACCAGAAACAGATAGCCTCGCCCCGCCCCGTGGAGGTGAAGCTCGTCACCGCCGAGGTGGCCATGCTGGGCAAGGGCCTAAGCCCAGGCGAGCAGGTGGTGGTCGAGGGCCAGAATCAGCTCCGCCCGGGCGCCCAGGTGGTGGCGCGTCCGCTCGACAACGCCCGCGGCGCTCGCGGTCCCCGCGACCCGCACGATGCGGGCGCCAAGGACAACAAGGAGGCCCACCGGCCCCCACAGGACCATGAGGGTCCGCAGGGACCTCAGGATCCGGGGGCCCCCCGCAAGGGGAAGGCGGCGGCGGCGCCATGAGCCTGTCCGAACCCTTCATCCGCCGGCCCGTCGCTACCACGCTTTTGATGATCGGCGTCGCCCTGGCCGGCCTCGTCGGCTACCAGCAGCTCCCCGTGGCCGCCCTGCCCCAGGTCGATTATCCCACCATCGTCGTCGCCACCACGCTGCCGGGGGCGAGCGCCGAGACCATGGCCTCGGCCGTGACCACGCCGCTCGAACGCCAGTTCGGGCAGATGCCCGCGCTCACCCAGATGACCTCGGTGTCGAGCTTCGCCACCTCGCAGATCACGCTGCAGTTCGATCTCGACCGCGACATCGACGCCGCCGAACAGGACGTGCAGGCCGCGATCAACGCCGCCGCCAATCTCCTGCCGCCCACCCTGCCGGCCCCGCCCACCTACTCGAAGAGCAACCCGGCGGACACCCCGGTCCTCACCCTGGCCGTGAGCTCCGACACCCTGCCGCTCAGCCAGGTCGACGACTACGCCGATTCGGTGCTGGCGCAGAAGGTCTCGCAGGTCTCGGGCGTGGGCCTGGTGAGCCTGAACGGCGGCCAGAAGCCGGCCGTGCGCGTGCGCGTCGATCCCGTGGCCCTGGCCGGCACCGGCCTCACCCTCGAAGACGTGCGCGCCGCGCTGGTGGCCGCCAACGTGAACCAGCCCAAGGGCAACCTCGACGGTCCGCGCCAGGACTACACCCTGGCCACCAACGACCAGCTCGAGCGCGCCGCCGATTTCCATCCCCTCGTCATCGCCTACAAGAACGGCGCTCCCATCCGGCTCACCGACGTGGCCGACGTGATCGACGGCGTGGAGAACGCGCAGCTGGCCGGCTGGGCGGGCGCGAAGCGCGCCATCATCCTCAACGTGCAGCGCCAGCCGGGCGCCAACATCATCCAGGTCACCGACCGGGTGAAGGCCCTCCTGCCGCAGCTCCGCGCCTCGATGCCGCAAGGCATCGACGTCACCATCCTCTCCGACCGCACCGAGACCGTGCGCGCCTCGGTGGAGGACGTCCAGTTCACCCTCGTCCTCACCGTCGCGCTGGTGGTGCTCGTCATCTACGTCTTCTTGCGCAGCCTACGGGCCACCGTGATCCCGGGCGTGGCCGTGCCGCTCTCGCTCATCGCCACCTTCGGCATCATGCACTTCCTCGGCTACAGCCTGAACAACCTGTCGCTCATGGCGCTCACCATCTCCACCGGCTTCGTGGTCGACGACGCCATCGTCATGGTGGAGAACATCGCCCGCTTCATCGAGGAGGGGGAGCGGCCCTTCGAGGCCGCGCTCAAGGGCGCGCGCCAGATCGGCTTCACCATCCTGTCGCTCACGGTGTCGCTCGTGGCGGTGCTCATCCCGCTCCTCTTCATGGGCGGGCTCATCGGCCGCCTGTTCCGCGAGTTCGCCGTCACCCTGTCGGTCGCCATCGCCGTCTCGGCCGTGCTCTCGCTCACGCTCACGGCCATGATGTGCGGCTGGCTGCTCCGCGCCCACCACGAGGAACGGCCCGGGCGCCTCGGCCTCTACTTCGAGCGCGGCTTCGACGCGGTGGCGCGCTTCTATGACCGCACCCTGCAGTGGGTGCTGCGCCACCAGCTCGCGACCCTCCTCTCCACCATCGCCACCGTGGCCCTCACCGCCTGGCTGGCCGTGATCGTGCCCAAGGGCTTCTTCCCTGCCGAGGACACCGGCCTCATCATCGGCGTGTCCGAGGGCGCGCCGGACGTCTCCTTCGCGCGCATGTTGGAGCGGCAAGAGGCGCTCGCCGCCGTGATCCTCAGCGACCCCGACGTGGCCAGCGTGGCGTCCTTCATCGGCGCCGACGGCACCAACGCCACCACCAACAGCGGCCGCTTCTCCATCGCCCTCAAGCCCCGCGAGGCGCGCAGCGCCGACGCCGCCGCCATCGTCCGCCGCCTCGGCCCCCGGCTGGCCGAGGTGCAGGGCATCACCCTCTACCTCCAGCCCGTGCAGGACCTCCAGATCGACAACCGCCTGGCGCGCACCCAGTACCAGTACACAGTCGAGGACGCCGATCCCGACGAGCTGGTCGCCTGGGCCCCGCGGGTGCTCGAGAAGCTACGCACCCTGCCCGAGCTCACCGACGTCGCCTCCGATCAGCAAACCTCCGGCCTCGAGCTGCACCTCACCATCGATCGCGACACCGCCGGCCGCCTCGGCGTCACGCCCCAGGCCATCGACGACACGCTCTACGACGCCTTTGGCCAGCGCCAGGTGTCCACCATCTTCACCCAGCTCAACCTCTACCGCGTGATCCTCGAGGTGCGGCCCGAGGATCAGAAGAACCCCGAGGCGCTCGATCGTGTCTACGTACGCTCCCAGAGCGGCGAGCCCGTGCCGCTCGCCGCCTTTGCCCACTACGAGACGCGCGCGAGCACGCTCTCCATCAGCCACCAGGGGCAGTTCCCGGCCATCACGCTGTCGTTCAACACCGCCCCCGGCGTGTCCCTCGGCCAGGCCATCGACGCCATCCACCGCGCCGAGGCCGAGCTCACCCAGGCCGGCATGCCCCCCGGCCTGCGCGCCGACTTCCAGGGCGCGGCCCGCGCCTTCCGCGAGTCGCTCGCCACCGAGCCCCTCCTCCTCCTCGCGGCCCTGCTCACGGTCTACATCGTGCTCGGCGTGCTCTACGAGAGCTACATCCACCCCATCACCATCCTGTCCACCCTGCCCTCGGCCGGCGTGGGCGCCTTGCTCGCCCTGCTCGTTTGCAAGAGCGAGTTCAGCATCATCGCCCTCATCGGCATCATCCTCCTCGTCGGGATCGTGAAGAAGAACGCGATCATGATGATCGACTTCGCGCTCGAGGCCGAGCGGGATCAGGGCTTGCCCCCGGAGCAGTCGATCTACAAGGCGTGCCTCCTCCGCTTCCGTCCCATCATGATGACCACCATGGCCGCGCTCCTCGGCGCCCTGCCGCTCGCGCTCGGCAGCGGCACCGGCAGCGAGCTGCGCCGCCCGCTCGGCATCACCATCGTGGGCGGCCTGCTCCTCTCGCAGGTGCTGACGCTCTACACCACCCCGGTCATCTATCTCTACATGGAGCGGCTCGGGCGCAGCCTGTCACGCTCCCAGCGACCCGCCGGGCCTCTGCCCGAGGGACAGGAGCAGGACCTCGGATCGGGGCGCCCAGGCTCGAGCTCGCTCGCCGGCGGGGGGCTCTGATCGGATGAACGTCTCCGCCCCTTTCATCCGGCGTCCGGTCGCCACCTCGCTCCTGGCCGCCGCGCTGCTCGTGGCGGGCGCCGCGGCCTTCACCCAGCTCCCGGTGGCGCCGCTGCCGCGCGTCGATTTCCCCACCATCGGCGTGGGCGCCGGCCTGCCCGGCGCCAGCCCGGAGACCATGGCCTCGGCCGTGGCGACACCGCTCGAGCGCCGCTTTGGCCGCATCGCCGGCCTGGTCGAGATGACCTCGACCAGCTCGCTCGGCTCGACCGGCATCAACCTGCAGTTCGACCTCGACCGCGACGTCGAATCCGCCGCCCGCGACGTGCAGGCCGCGATCAATGCCGCCGCCGGCGAGCTGCCCGGCAACCTGCCGTTCCGGCCCACCTACCGCAAGGTCAACACCGCCGACAACCCCATCCTCATCATCTCGCTCAAGTCGAAGACCCTGCCCCTGGCCCAGGTCTTCGATGCCGCCAACACCATCCTCGCGCAGAAGATCTCGCAGGTGCAGGGCGTCGGTCAGGTGACCGTGGGCGGCGGCCAGCAGCCGGCCGTGCGCGTGCAGGTGGATCCGGGAGCCCTCGCCGGCGTCGGTCTCGGCCTCGAGGACGTGCGCCGGGCGCTCGGTACGCTCACCGCCAACCAGCCCAAGGGCAGCGTGAGCGACGGCGCGCAGACCCAGGCCATCGCCGCCAACGACCAGCTCATGAACGCCGACGCCTGGCGGCAGACCATCATCCACTGGTACCGCCCGGGCCAGGACACGAGCGCTGGCGCTAGCGCTGGCCCTGGGAGGACCGACACCGCCGCTCCGGTGCGGCTCGGCGACGTCGCCCGCGTCAGCGACAGCGTGGAGAACGACCGGGCCGCGGCGTGGGAGAGCGGCGAGCGCACCGTGATCGTGGTCATCCGGCGCCAGCCCGGCGCCAACATCCTCGAGGTCATCGAGCGGGTGAAGGCCATCCTCCCCGGCCTGACGCGCGCCATCTCGCCCGCCATCGACGTCACCGTGGCGCTCGACCGCGCCCAGACCATCCGCGCCTCGGTGGCCGAGGTCGAGGTGTCGCTCGTCCTCAGCGTCGCGCTGGTGGTGCTGGTGGTCTTCGCCTTCCTGCGCAGCTTCCGCGCCACCGTCATCCCGAGCGTGGCCGTGCCGATCTCGCTCGTGGCCACCTTCGGGGTCATGTACCTGCTCGGCTACAGCATCAACAACCTGTCCTTGATGGCGCTCACCATCTCGACCGGCTTCGTGGTCGACGACGCCATCGTGGTCACCGAGAACGTGTCCCGCCTCATCGAGCGCGGCGAGGATCCGCTGCGCGCGGCGTTCGATGGCGCCCGCCAGATCGGCTTCACCATTGTCAGCATCACCGTCTCGCTCCTGGCGGTGTTCATCCCTATCCTGCTCATGGGCGGCATCGTCGGCCGACTCTTCCGCGAGTTCGCCGTCACCCTGGCCGTGGCCATCACCGTGTCGGCCGTGATCTCGCTCACCCTCACCCCGACCATGTGCGCCCGCCTGCTTCGCTCCGAGCATGGCCAGGCCCACGGCGCCCACAGCGCCCGCAGTGCACGCAGTGCCTGGGACCGCCTGCTCGAGCGCGGCTTCGAGGCGCTCCAGCAGGGCTATGGCCGGGCCCTCCGCCTCATCCTGCGCCACCGCACCGCGCTCGGCCTCGTCACCCTCGGCACCATCGCCCTCACCCTGTACCTCTACGTGATCGTGCCCAAGGGGCTCTTTCCGCAGCAGGACACGGGCCTCCTCATCGGCTTCTCCGACGCCCCGCAGGACATCTCGTTCCCCGCCCTGAAGGCGCGGCAGGAGGCCCTCAACGACATCATCAAGACCGATCCCGACGTGGATCACTTCGTGTCGTTCATCGGCACCGGCAACACCGGCTCGATGTTCATCTCCCTCAAGCCGCGGCCCGGACGCAAGGCCACGGCGGACGAGATCATCAACCGCCTCCGGCCGCGCCTCGGCCGCGTCCAGGGCATCAGCCTGTTCCTCCAGGCCGCGCAGGACGTGCGCATCGGCGGGCGCCTCGCGCGGACCCAGTACCAGTACACCCTGCAGGACGCCAACCTCGAGGAGCTGCGGCAGTGGGCGCCGAAGATGCTGGCCAAGCTCCGGACCCTGCCCGAGCTGCGCGACGTGGCGAGCGACCAGCAGACCGCCGGGCTCCAGCTCATGATCACGATCGATCGCGACACCGCGGCGCGGCTCGGCGTGAACATGCGCACCCTCGACGACACGCTCTACGACGCCTTTGGCCAGCGGCAGGTGGCGACCACCTTCACCCAGCTCAACCAGTACCGCGTGGTGCTCGAGATCAAGCCCGAGCTCGCCCTGGGCCCCGAGGCGCTGTCGCAGATCTACGTGCGCTCGGCCACGGGCGCCCAGGTGCCCCTCAGCGCCCTCGCCCAGGTCGGCCCCTCATCCACCTTGCTGTCCGTCAGTCACCAGGGCCAGTTCCCCTCCGTCACCCTGTCCTTCAACGCCGCGCCGGGCGTAGCGCTCAGCCAGGCCGTGGACGCGATCCACCGCGCCGAGCGGGAGATCGGGCTGCCGGCCGCCGTCCACGCCACGTTCCAGGGCACGGCGCAGGCCTTCCGCGACTCGCTCGACTCGGAGCCGTGGCTCATCCTGGCGGCGCTCGTCACGGTCTACATCGTGCTCGGCATGCTCTACGAGAGCTTCATCCACCCCATCACCATCCTGTCGACCCTGCCCTCGGCCGGTGTCGGGGCGCTCCTGGCGCTGCTCCTGTGCCGCGTCGAGCTCAACGTGATCGCCCTCATCGGCATCATCCTGCTCATCGGCATCGTGAAGAAGAACGCGATCATGATGATCGACTTCGCCATCGAGGCCGAGCGCGACGAGGGCCTGGCGCCGGAGGAGGCGATCTATCAGGCGTGCATCCTGCGCTTTCGCCCCATCCTGATGACCACCATGGCCGCGCTCCTCGGCGCCCTGCCGCTCGCGCTCGGCGGCGGCATCGGCAGCGAGCTGCGCCGCCCGCTCGGCATCGCCATCATCGGCGGCCTGCTCTTCTCGCAGCTCCTCACCCTGTTCACGACCCCGGTCACCTATCTCGCGCTCGACCGCTTCGTGCGCCGGAGGCCGAAGAGCGAGGCGCGGGCAGAGAGCATGGCCCTCAGCTCACAATGAAACCCGCCATCTCGCTCAGTCTCAAGGGGGGATGGAGGGGGGCCTGAAGGATGAAAGGAAGATGGAGACGCTGGAGAGCTGATAAGGCTCCAGTGAGTACTCCGGACGCCCACCTCGCACGCTCCGGGCGCCACCTCGCACGCTCCGGACGCCACCTCGCACGCTCCGGACGCCACCTCGCACGCTCCGGACGCCACCTCGCACGCCCCGGACGCCACCTCGCACGCCCCGGACGCCACCTCGCACGCTCCGCAAGCCGCCTCGCACGCTCCGCAAGCCGCCTCGCACGCCCCGGACGCCACCTCGCACGCTCCGCAAGC
>DATAGU010000283.1:0-22583 GCA_036263495.1 Polyangia bacterium
TACAGGGGGAGAGCGTGTTTGCACGCGAGCGGCGCGTGTTTGTACAGGAGGAGAGGGTGTTTGCATCCGAGCGGCGCGTGTTTGTACAGGAGGAGAGGATGTTTGCACGCGAGCGGCGCGTGTTTGTACGGGGGGACGGCATGCTCGCACGCGGGGGACGCGTGTTTGTACGGGAGGGCGGCATGCTTGCACGCGCAGGAGGGTGCTTTGCACGCGCCAGGCGCCACGTTGCACGCTCCGGAGGCCGTCTCGCACGCCCCGGGGGGCTCGACCTCCTGCGCGAGGTGGCGCCTCGCTCGGCTGGGCCCAAGCCCATCTACGCCGTCCACGGCCAGACGCGAACGGGAACGTCGCACCTCGTATGCCGCCTGCTGGTGGACGTCTGTAAGGAGCGGCTGCCCTATCTCATCTTCAAGGTCAACGCCATGCGAAGACGGCTCCCGCTCCTTCTTGCGTGCCTCGCGGCGTGCGCTGGCGGGAACTCGTACGAGAAGCGCACGCCTGTGGGCAGGTTCGAGACGCCTGCGGCCTCGTCTGGTGCCCGTAGGCCGCCCGAGGGCGCGCGGTATGCAGAGCGTCCGCCTCGGGCCGCCGAGGGCGCTGGGTCGAGCGCTGCGGGGCCGGCACCCGGCATCCGGCTCGTAGGTGCGACGTTCGTGGACGGCTCTCCGGTGCCACCTCACCGGGCGCTGCGGGTCCGCGTGCTGTCGCTGTCGGTGGTATTGGAGCAGGCGCGCGCTGGCTTGCCGCAGCGCTACCGGCAGACGCTCGATTTCCTCGCCGAGCATGTCGAGCGGATGGCGGATCTCCTGGCAGGGGCGGAGGAGCATCCGGCGGACGGGGAGGCGCTCGATCGTGCGGTGGCCGTGGCTACGGACCTCACGGTCTACGCACTGGATCTGCTCGCGGCCGAGAGCCAGTCTGGGCTCGGGGCGTTCCGTCACCAGCGCCTGGAGTACGCGCTGTCGTGGTGTTGGGAAGGGATGCGGGCGCTGCGCGAGGATCCGTTCTGGGGGGATGCCAACGCGCGGCATGCGCAGCGGGTGCACCTCCAAGCGTGGCATCTCCATGACGAGGCCCTCGCCGGGGAGGAGCGATCGGCGTGGGGCCAGGCGGGGGTACACGCGGCGCTGATCGTGAGCGGCGGGATCGGTCTGGCGGAGCTCGCGGGGGTCCTGCCGCAGGAGGTGCTGGCGACACACGCCGGGCTCGTCCGGCTTGGGGCGCAGCTCCTGCGCAGCCTCCCCGGAGATGGCGGCGGCGGCGGCCTGCTGCTGGCGACCGGCGATGGGGCCATCGCGATGGGCGTCGTGGGGTCCGGCGGAACGTTACCGCTGGCCGCGGCCGTAGAGCTGACCGAAGCGGAGGTCTTGGCACTGACCCAGATCGGCCGGCTGTCGCCGGTCGCCTTGCAGCTGCACCTGGCGATGCGTGTTGATGGGGCCGGGTCGGGGACACCAGCGCAACGGGCGCGGGCGCAGGGACTGTCGGGAACCAACTCGGTGGGCGGTCAGGTGCCGCCGGGCTTCCGGTCGACCCAGAAATGGGACACCACGCGGAACGCCGACCTTCTGAAGAAGAACATGGCCGAGCGCGGGCTCCGGCCCAGCGAGACGGAAGAGGTGCATCACATCGTCCCCAGCACCCACCATGAGGGAGAACAGGCCCGAGAGATCCTCGACCGATTCGGCATTGACATCAATACCGCAGACAACGGCGTCATCCTCCCTAAGAGACTACACCACGGGCGCGGGCTTCATTCCGACCGGACGATTCGGAAAATTACGAATCTTTTACAGATCGCCGAGAGGAGCGGTCAGCGACAAGTCGTCATCAACAGGCTACAGTCGCTTGCCAGGCAGATCCAAGCAGGACAGTTTCCACCCTAGCTACGAGGATTGGGTTATGGACTACCCCTTCATCCTGGAAGATGATCCCGACCAGTACGATCACCTTACAGTCATCAACAAGCCCGGCGGCTGGTCGCCCACGTTCAACTTGCTCGACGGGGTGCGCCGTGCCGATGTGTGGTCGCCCGTCCCCTTCGAGCGCCGACCCACGAGGCATCCTTCCTACCGCAAGAACCGTGGCAATCCGGTCGATTTCCCATCGCTCATGGGAATCGGCCTGGCGTTCTCCGAACGCGCGCTCAAGGTGCTCGACCCACTCATAGGCCGGAGCATCGAGGCGCTGCCGCTCGATTGCGTCAACTGCGGCCAGGACAAGTTCTGCGTGATCAACGTCCTCGATGTCGTCGACTGTCTCGATGAACCCCGCTGCATCTTCGAGCGAGCGTCTAACGATTACATTCTTTGGATCGAACGCTTTGCTTTCCGCCCCAACAGCATCGAAGGGCACCACATCTTCAAGGTGCCGCAACTGATCGTCGGGTGCGTGCTGGTCTCCCCCGAGTTCAAGCGCCGGGTCGAGGAGAGCGGCCTGGTCGGCGCGGTGTTCCGCGAGGTGGGCCGGGACGCCGACCTCGCGCGAAACTGATGAACAGGGACGCCGCGGAGGGATCGGTCGGGTAGAGCTCGCGGGCGCACTGCCGCAGGCGGTGCTGGCGACGCACGCGGGGCTCGCGCGGCTTGGATCGCAGCTTGCGCCTGCGCTGCGTCTCATCCTCCCTGCGCTATCATCGCGGCCGATGCGACCTCTCATCGATTACCGCGCTCTCTTGCCCGCGGCCGTGCTCGCACTGTTCCTCTCTCCTCCCTACGCGTCCTCCCACGCTGCCCCGCCCGCGCCGGTGCAGGTCTTCGCGGGGCTCGACGGCCGCTGGAGCGGCACCTTCGTGGGCTATGACCCGGCCGGCAAGGAGCTCTACCGCATCACCGTGGAGCAGACCTACCAGACCGTGGACGAGACCACGCAGCGGGTGACGATCATGGACCACCTGCCGGACGGCAAGGTGGTGAAGGGCACGGGCCGCAACGTGGCGGTGCGCCAGAAGGACGGCTCCCTCGAGCTGCGCTGCATCGTCGAGAAGTCGAACGGCGAACGGGTCGAGCACGTGGGCCGCGTGGTGCGCGCGGCCGACGGCGAAGAGGCGCTCGTGTGGTCGAGCCAGGCGCCGGGCAAGAGCGAGACCTTCCTCGAAGCGGTGCGCCGCCGCGGCGGCGAGGCGTTCTACACCATCCAGGGGATGGGGAACTACGGCGGCAGCCTGGTGCTCATGTCGGGCCAGTACCGCCGCGTGGGAGACGCCAAATGAGCGGCGATCGCGCGCAGATCGTAGACCAGGCGTTCATCACCCATGTGGAGGGCCTGCGTGGCCTTCTCCCGGGCGCGCGCCTTACCGACCTCGACGCGCCGCTGCGCCCGCCGGCCCGGCTCACGGCCCGCCTGGCGCTGGAGCTGTTCGAGGCGCAGATCTACAGCCGTCACCTCGACCTGGTGGCGCGCGAGCTGCGCGCGCAGGGGCGCGGCTACTACACCATCGGCTCGTCGGGGCACGAGGGCAACGCCGCGGTGGCCCGGGCGCTCCGGCCGACCGACCCGGCGTTCCTCCATTATCGCTCGGGCGCCTTCTTCCTCGCGCGGGCGCGGCAGGCCGACTATCCGCACGGCGTGCGGGCCGTGCTGCTCGGTGTGACGGCGGCGGCCGAGGAGCCGATCGCGGGCGGGCGGCACAAGGTCTTTGGCAGCCGGCCGCTCGCCATCCCGCCGCAGACCTCGACCATCGCCTCGCACCTGCCCAAGGCCGTGGGCATGGCCGTGGCGCTCGAACGGCGGCGGCGCCTGCGCCTGGATCTGGCGGCCGAGACGCCGCGCGACGCGATCATCGTGTGCAGCTTCGGCGACGCCTCGGTCAACCACTCGACCGCGGTGGGCGCGCTCAACACCGCCGCCTGCCTGGCCTATCAGAGGCTGCCCGTGCCGGTGCTCTTCGTGTGTGAGGACAACGGCCTCGGGATCAGCGTGCCCACGCCGACGGGCTGGGTCGCCGCCGCTTATGGCCACCGGCCCGGGCTCCACTACGTGGCCGGGGACGGGCTGGATCTGGTCTCGGCGTTCGAGGCGGCGAGCGCCGCCGCCGAGCACGTGCGGCGCACGCGCGAGCCGGCGTTCCTGCACCTCCGCGTGGTGCGCCTCCTCGGTCACGCCGGCTCCGACGTCGAGGCGACCTACCTCACGCCCGAGCAGATCCGGCACAACGAGGCGCAGGACCCGCTCCTGGCGAGCGCTCGCCTGCTGGTCACGAGCGGGGTGCTCACGGTGGACGAGGTGCTCGGCCGCTACCGGGCGGCGCGCATCGAGGTGGCCGGGGCGGCGGAGGACGCGGGGCGCCGGCCGCAGCTCGCGAGCGCCGAGGAGATCATGCGGCCGATCGCGCAGCACACGCCGGCGGCCGTGGCCGAGGAGCTGCGCAGGCCGGTGGACGCGGGCGCGCGGGCGAGCTTCTGGGGCGAGCGCCTCCCGGAGGACGAGGAGCCGCTCCCGCTGGCCGGTCACATCAACCGCGCCCTCGGCGACCTGCTGGTCCAGGTCCCGGAGCTCCTGGTCTTCGGCGAGGACGTGGGCCGGAAGGGGGGCGTCTACGGGGTGACGCGGAATTTGCAGAAACGCGCGGGGGTGGCGCGGGTGTTCGACACCCTCCTCGATGAGCAGTCGATCCTGGGCATGGCGCTCGGCGCGGGGCAGGCGGGGTTCGTCCCGGTGCCCGAGATCCAGTACCTCGCCTATCTCCACAACGCCGAGGACCAGCTGCGCGGCGAGGCGGCGACGCTGCAGTTCTTCTCGCAGGGGCAGTTCCGCAACCCGATGGTGGTGCGCATCGCGGCCTACGCCTATCAGAAGGGGTTCGGCGGGCATTTTCATAACGACAACGCGGTGGCGGTGCTGCGCGACATCCCGGGGCTGGTGATCGCCTCGCCGGCGCGGGGCGACGACGCGGCGGCGCTCCTGCGCACCTGCGTGGCCGCGGCGCGGGTCGATGGCGCGGTGTGCGTGTTCCTCGAGCCCATCGCCCTCTACCACACGCGCGACCTTCACGAGAACGGCGATGGGCTGTGGCTGTCGCGCTACGAGCCGGCGGGCGAGGTGGTCCCCATCGGGCGCGCGCGGGTGTGGGGCGAGGGGAAGGATCTGTTGCTCGTGTCGTTCGCCAACGGCCTCCACATGAGCCTGCGCGTGGCGCGGCGGCTCGCGGACGAGGGGATCCAGTGCCGCGTGCTCGATCTGCGCTGGCTCGCGCCGTTGCCGGTGGAGGATCTCTTGCGGGAGGCGGGGGAGGTGGGACGGGTGCTGGTGGTGGACGAGACCCGCCGTTCGGCCGGCGTGTCCGAGGGGGTGATCGCGGCGCTCCTGGACGGGGGCTTCTCCGGCCGCGTGCGGCGCGTGACCAGCGCCGACAGCTTCATCCCCCTCGGCCCGGCCGCGAACCACGTGCTCCTGTCCGAGGCCGACATCGAGCGCGCGGCGCGCGCCCTCTTCGACTGATTACGCCTGGCGCCCCTGCCGGCTCTGTCCCACCGCGCACATGAGGGCGGTGAGCGACAGGAGGGTAAAGCCCATGATGCCCGGGCTTGTCGATTCGGCCATGCCCTTCATCAGGATCACCGGCCACTGCGTCTCCTTGGCGAGGTCCACGGCCGGGGCGCCGCCCCGACCCGCGAAGAAGGTGAACACCGCGGCCATGTCCGCGAGGGTGCCGGTCAGGGTCGAGAACAGCGTGGCCAGGGCCATGTGCCGGACGAAGCCGAGGCGCACATCGTCGGGCCGGAAGGCGTAGCGGATGGCCCCGCCCAGCGCCACCAGGCCAAAGGCGACGATGAACCACATCGGGAAACCACCATTTTGCATCAGGGTCATCATGATCGTTCTCCTTCGTCAGCAGGGGCGGCCGGCTGCGCCGCTCTGATCAGCACAACGTACGGGCCGGGCGCGTGTGACAGCTTTTTTTCGCCCCCCCCGTGGGGGCCGGCCGCTGGAGACAAAGCCCTTCCCAACGTTGCGCGGGCGAGTTTATCTGGCTGGCATCTGGAGCAGCTGAGCGGACAGTTGCTCCTTCAAGGAGGAAGACAGCCATGAAACAGAGAGCGTCCCTGCTGTTGTCGTTGTTCCCGGCCCTTTCGTGTGTGGCGCTGCTGGCGGCGTGTGGCTCCATCGGGGAGACGCCTGGGGAGGTGGGCTCGCTCGCGCAGGCCTCCTACACCGCGATCACGGGCGTGGGGACGCTGGTCTCGAGCGCCGACACCTGCGGCGCCGCCAACGAGGTGACGCCCAGCTGCTCGAGCAGCAGCGTGGCCTCGGATCTCACCTATCTGTGGACTTCGGACCGCGCTGGGCGGTTTGTCTTCAGCGCCACCGGATCCAGGTTCACGCCGGTGCTCGTGCTTCGGGACACCGCCCTGAACCCCCTGGCCTGCAGCACCACGGGGCAGATCACCCGCAGCGCCTCGCTGGGGTCCAAGCTCTATGTCACGGTGGATGGCGCCAACGCCGACTGCGGCGCGTTCTCGCTCAGCGTCACCTGCGCGACCTGCGGCACCTGCCCTGCAGGCTACATCTGCAGCTGCGGGCAGTGCATCGACATCTGCACCCCCCAGCTGCGGAGTACGAACCGGTGCCCTGTCACAGGGATATCGTCCGGGGCCGTCCCATAGGGAGAGCCCGAGGAGAGTAAAGGCGGGAGTCGTTCTATCGCCCCCGTCACGCCAGGTCGGCTACGCCGGGGCGGCCTGGCGGCTTCGCCCCACCCCGCACACGAGGGCCACCAGCGCGAGCAGGAGGAAACCCACGAGGGCCGGGCTCATGGCCTCGGTGAGGCCGCGGAACAGGAACGTGGCTATGTGCCCGTCCTGGGCCAGCGCCTCGGTCGGGATGGGTCCCTGCCCGGCGAGGGCCCGGCACACGGCCGCGACATCCAGGAACAGGCCCGCCAGGGTCGCGAACAGCGTGGCCGACGCCATGTACTTGACGAAGCCGAGGCGCGCCGCGTCGGGCTGGAAGGCGTAGCGGAAGGCGCCGCCGAGGGCGACCAGGCCACAGGCAACGATGAACCACATGGGGAATCCGCCGTCTCGCATGAGCGTCATCATGAGGCTCCTCCCGGGGTGCGTTCTTTCGTCCGTTCGTGCTGCGTTCATCCGGACAACGCGGCAGCCCGCCCTGTGAGCGATTTTTTTTCTTGTCACAGGGCGCTTCGCCGTCCGTTGATCGGGCGTGGCGGTTTCTCCAGACAGCGAGCTCGTGGAGCGGCTCCGGCGGGGGGAGGCGGCGGCCTTCGACGTCGTCTACGCCCGCTATGGCAAGCGGCTCTATGGCTTCCTGGTGCGCCTGACGGGCCGGCGCGACCTCGCCGATGACCTCTATCAGGAGACCTGGCTTCGCCTGGCCCGCCACGCCGGACGCCTGGCGCCGGAGACGGATCTCGCAGGCTGGCTCTACACGGTGGCGCGCAACCAGTACTTCGACCACCACCGCTCGGCCGCGCTCGACGGCGAGCGGCTGCGCGAGACCCACATGCTCCCCCTGCCGCAGGCGGCCGAGGCGCCTGACGAAGCCGCGGCGGCGAGCGACACCCGCGAGCGGCTCGAGCGCGCGCTCGCCGATCTGTCCCCGGCGCACCGCGAGGTGCTCCTGCTCGTGGCCGTGGAAGGGCTCGCGCAGGACCAGGTGGCGCAGATCCTGGGGATCGAAAACGATGCCGTCCGCCAGCGCTTGAGCCGCGCGCGGGCCCAGCTCAGCGAACGGCTCGAAGGCCGCGAGCGCGGCGCGCGCGCGGTACAGTAACAGTAGTAGATGAGGTGAGCGATGGACCCGAAGGACAAGGACATGGGCGTGGGCCTGGACAACGATCCGCTGCTCCGGCAACTGGCCGAGCTTCCGGCGGAGCGGCCTGATGACCTCACGTACGCTCGGGTGCGGCGCCGCGCGCTGGCCGCGCTGGCCGAGGAGCGGCGTATGACCCAGCACCCCTGGCTGCGTCCGGCCCAGACGGTATGGCAGCGGGCCATCATGCCCACGCTGCTCGCCGGCACCATCGGCGCCTACCTCACCTGGGCCGTGCAATACTCGGCCAACCTCTATTAGTTCGTAGCGGCTCACCGCCGACCGCTCGCGGGATTCGCCGCCGCCGCGGCCCCGGCTCCACATCCTGTCCATCCCGGTCGGTGCCTGGGCGGGCGCTTGACCGGCGGGGCCCGTCCCTGCTACGCGATCAGGATGCGTCTCATCAGCCTGTTTGCTGTCGCCACCCTCTTCACCCTCGCCACCCCAGCCCTCGCCGAAGACGTCACCGAGCCCGGGACCGGTCATGCCTTCCCGGCCCAGCGGTCCTACGGGGGCAAGAGCTACACCCTGGTCGGGGTGGGCCTGCGCAAGAAGTTCTTCATCAAGGTCTACGCCATGGGCCTCTATGGCGAGCAGGAGGGCGGCAAGAGCGCCTTCGCCGCCTCCTCGGACCACGGCCAGGGCTTCTTCATCCGCGGCGACTTCGACAAGCTCGGCGTGCTCCACTTCGCGCGCGAGGTGGACAGCGGCAAGATCCGCGAGGCCTATCGCGAGAGCATGGCCGAGGAGCTCGGGGCCGGAGGGGAGCGGCAAAAGGCGGTCGAGGCCTTCCTCGCGCTCTTTGACCGCGACGTGAAGAAGGGCGAGGACCTCATCATCCAGACGACGAGCGAGGGCCAGGTCACGGTGGAGATCGGCGGGCAGAAGAAGGAAGGCCCGAAGAGCAAGCAGCTCGCGAGCGCCATCTGGAACATCTGGCTCGGCGCGAAACCCCCTTCGCCCGAGATGCGCACCACGCTGATCGAGCGCATCTCGGCCCTGGGGAAGTAAATCAGGAGGCCGGAGCCTCCGCTTCTTCCTTCCTCGTCCTCCCCGTCCTGTCGCTCACGCTCACGCTCACGGGGGCCCGCTCTGGGACCGGGCTCTCTCCTACGCCCATCCCGTAAGCCACCCCCCAACTTTGGGAGCGCTCTTTTTTTGATGGATGGCGGGGCCTCGCTCCAATTTACCGATGCTTACAGGACCGTCTAGTGAGCTTAAAAGAAGGAGGCCCCTATGAGATTGGTGCGCGGCAAACCTTGGTATCTCTTATTGTCGGCGCTGCTGGTGACAACGGCGGGATGCCCCAAGAGCCCCCCGGGCGGGGGCGGTGATGGCTCGGGACTCGGGGATGGTGGCGGGGGCGGCGGCGATGGTGGGGGTGGCGGCGGGGACGGTGGGGGTGGCGGCGGCGATGGCGGCGGCACGTTCGGCGATGGCGGCGGCAACCTCGGCGACGGCGGCCAGGCCTTCAGCCTGCTCAGCATCTCGCCCTCCGTGGCGTCCCGCCAGGTGGACACGGTCGAGGTCCTGAGCGGTTCGGGCTTCCAGAGCGGCGCCACCATTACTCTCACCAGTTGCTTCGACGTCGGCACCGGGCCCCTCGTCATCCAGGTCAACAGCGTCACCGTCGCGGGCGGCGGCACGAGCGCCACCTTCACGCTCACCGCCAACGCCACCCGGCCCCAGGGCGCCTACACCGTCACCCTGACCAACCCGGACAACACCCGGGTCGACCTCACCTGCGGCCTCACCGTGAGCGCCCTCGACCCGCCCACCGTGACCCAGGTCCAGCCGGGCTCGGCCTACCGCGGCCAGCAGGGCGACAACGTCCTCAGCGATCAGGCCGTGAGCATCACCGGCACGGGCTTTTTGCCCACGCCCGCGGTGGAGCTGCGCAACCTCGTCACCGGCCAGCGCTTCGAGGCCAACGCCGTCAACTGGCTGTCGGCCACCTCGCTCACCGCGGTCATCCCCTCGGAGAGCCAGTCCATGCCCGTGGGCGACTACGAGCTGCGCGTCATCAACCCGAACCTCCTGTCGGGCACCTGGGCCACGAACTTCCGCGTCACCAGCGTGGCGCCGCCCCGCATCACCGCCATCAACCCGCCGAGCATCGGCGGCTGCCCGGTCACCATCACCCTCACCGGCACCGGCTTCCAGACCGGCCTGCGGGCGTCCTTCATCGTGCCGCCGGGCACCACCTGCCCCGCCGGCTCGACCGCGGGCACCGACACCCAGGGGAGCGCCACCTGCTCCCTCACCGTGAACAGCGTGGACCCGAACGGCACCAGCGCCTCCGTCACGGCGACCAGCTGCCTCGGCCTCGGGAGCTACCCCATCGAGGTGCAGAACCCGGACAACCAGTACTCGATCTTCCAGTCCTTCTCCTTCATCCCCTCGGCGGGCGGCCACTTCGGCGGCGGCGGCGGGTGGGAACCGGGGCCCGACCCGGCGAACACCACCCTGCGCTGGCCGATGCTCAACGCGGCCCGCTGGCGCCACGGGTTCCAGTACGGCTTCGACGAGTTCGGCAACACCTGGCTGTTCGCGGCCGGCGGGCAGTCGACCGTCAACGGCGCGCCCCTCGCCACGATCGAGATCGCTCAGCTCGACGTGTTCGGCCGCCCGGGCCCCTGGCGCGTGTCGCAGCAGTTCCGTTCGGCCACCGAGCCGCGCGTCGACAACACCCTCGGCGGGCTCGGCACGGCGCAGGGCCGCACCGGCCTCGAGTTCCTGCGCGTCGGCCGCTTCCTCTATGCCATCGGCGGCTCCAGCGTGAACACCAACACCACGACCCTCGTCAACGCCGGCACCCAGGGCGTCCTGAACACGGTCGAGCGCGCCGAGATCCTCGGCTACGAGACCCAGCCGCAGGCGCAGCGCCCGACCTTCACGGTCGGCACCGGCCTGCCGCGCGGCACCTGGTACTACCGCATCTCGGGCGTCTCGGCCCAGGGCGAGAGCCTGGCCTCGGTCGCGGTCCTCGCGCAGAACGCCGAGGGCGTGGTGCACCTCGCCTGGTCCGCGCCCCGGAGCGGCACGCCCACGAGCTACAACATCTACCGCTCGCTCGCGGCCGACGGCCGCGCCTCGTCCGAGCGGCTCCTCGCCACCGGCGTCACCGCCACCACCTTCGATGACACCGGCGTGGGCAACTACACGCCCGCCCCCGGCCGGCTGTCCGGCTCGGTGGCCCAGGGCGGCTCGCTCGTGAACGGCACCTACTCCTACCGCGTCTCGGCCTGCCGCGGCACCGCCTGCAACGACGCCGACCGCTCGAGCGAGACCCTGGCCGGCTACGTCACCGACGTGGTCATCGACGGCACGAGCGGGCGCAGCGTCGCCCTCACGTGGAACCCGATCCCGAACGCCGTCTACCGCGTCTTCCGGCGCAACGCGACGAGCGGCAACTACGAGCAGGTGGCCAAGGACGTCACCGACGCGCAGCTGCCCTGGGTCGACAACGGCACCGCCACCCCGAACGCCAGCCTCCTCGCCCGCGACGGCATCGCGCCGCTCCAGTTCGGCGCGCTGTCGACCTGGACGACCCTGCCGCAGCAGCTCGTCCGGCCGCGTGAAGGTCTCGACGGCGTCGTCCTGCGCCTGTCCTCGGGCCAGGGCGCCATCTACGTGGGCGGCGGCCGCTCGTCGACCGCGCGGGACCAGGACTACCTCACCACCATCGAGAACACCGTCGTGGATCCGGCGACCGGCAACATCACGGCCTGGAAGGAGCAGACCGCGCACCCCATGAGCACGGCGCGCGCCTTCTTCGCCCTGTTCACCACCCAGGATCGCGACATCACCCCGACCGCCCCGCCGCCGGCCGAGCCGCCCTGCCCGGACTTCGACGGCGACGGCTTCATGGCCTGCTTCTGCTACACCGGCACCGCCACGGCCACGTGCGGCGCCCCGGCCTGCGACTGCAACGACGGCGATCCCACCATCTACCCCTGCGCCGCCGACGTCTGCGGTGACGGCATCGCGCAGGATTGCCAGTCCGATCGGGCCTGCCCCACGGGCTGCCAGACCCCGGACGCCGACCGCGACGGCCGTCGCTCCATCGCCTGTGGCGGCGACGACTGCTGCGACACCGGCCAGGAGACCGGCGTCCCCGGCTGCCGCGCCGGCACGGCCAGCACCATCTACCCCGGCGCCAACGACATCTGCGGCGACGGCATCGACCAGGACTGCAGCGGCCAGGATCCCACCTGCCAGACGTCCTGCACCACCGACGCGGACAACGACGGCCACATCGCCTGCTCGTGCTTCCCGCAGGGGCCGCCCACGACCGTGACCTGCGCCGTCAACGGCACGAACACCCAGGTCCCGGACTGCGACTGCAACGACAACGACCCGCTCACCTACCCCTGCGCCACCGACCCGCGGCGCTGCGACGGCGTGGCGCAGAACTGCGTGCGCGACATCTGCATCATCGGCCGGCCGACGCAGGGCGGCGGCGGGGCGCTGACGAGCGGCGGCACGTTCGCGAACACGGGCGCGAGCGCGCTCACGTGCGGGGACGGCGGCGCGCTGGCCGCGGGCTCGTACGGGGCCGCGGACCCGAACCTCGTGGCCACGGCCGCGCCGAACACGCCCGAGTGGCTCATCGCCGTGGGCGGCGGACAGCGGCTCGTGTCCACGGGCGGCAACCCGCCGATCACCACCACGGACCTCAACACCATCGAGGGCTGCCTCGTCGACACGGTGAGCGGCGACATCGTCAAGTGCGACGCCGCCGGCACGGCCAACGCCCCGTGGGCGATCCAGCTCCAGAACAGCCGCCCCGTCGGCATCCAGCGCGCCGAGGTGGGCCTCGACGGCGTGCTCTACAACCCGGGTGGCGGCTCGTTCCTCATCACCTGGCCGGCCACGGACACCGAGACGCTCGGCAGCGCCCCCGCGATCGACAACGGCACGGCCTCGCGCTTCGACGCCCCGGTCGACGTGGCCGATCCCAACACGCTCGATCCGACGCGCATCATCCAGAACTTCCAGTCGAACTCCTCGAAGTTCACGGATCTGCGCAGCTACTACCGGATGGTGCGGGTCAACTCGTACATCTACGTCCTCGGCGGCTACACGGCCGGCGGCGTGACCCGCTTCATCGAACGCCACCAGCAGTAAGCCTTCGTGCTAGAAGGGGGGCATGCCGCACCTCCTCGGCATGCTCCCCTCCGACCTCGCCGCCCACCTCCAACAGCACGGCATCGTCGCTCGTGAAGACGAGGTGAGGCGCCTCCTCGCCCACACGTTCACGTCCAAGCCCGAGAAGGGGCATCGGCAGCGCCACCCCGTCGCCCGCCGCCTGCAGGAGGCGGTGGCCGCGGTCACCGAGAACGACCGCCTCGAGGTGGTCGAGCGGGTCACCGATCCGGCCGACCAGTTCGTCAAGTACCTCCTCCGCTCCCCGGACGGCGCGCTCTCCGAGGCCGTGCGCATCCCGCTCCACAAGCCCGGCTGCTACTCCGTGTGCCTGTCCTCGCAGGTGGGCTGCGCCATGCAGTGCCGCTTCTGCGCCACTGGGCGGCTCGGCCTGGCGCGCAACCTCGCCGCCTGGGAGATGGTGTCCGCCTTCCTCACCGTGCGCGACGAGGCGCCCGGCCGGGTCACGGGCGCGGTGTTCCAGGGTCAGGGCGAGCCGCTCCACAACTACGACGAGGTCATCCAGGCCGCCCGCGTCCTCACGCACTCCTGCGGCGCCCAGATCTCGGCCAAGGCCATCACCATCTCGACCGTGGGCCTGGTGCCGCAGATCCGGCGCTACACCGCGGAGCGGCACCCCTACCGCCTCATCATCTCGCTCACCTCGGCCCTGGCCGAGCGGCGCGCCCAGCTCCTGCCCGTGGCCGGCCGCTTCACGCTCGAAGAGGTGGCGGACGCCATCCGCGAGTACGCCCGCGCGTGCGGCGAGCGCGTCACCATCGCCTGGGTGCTCCTGGGCGGGGTCAACAGCGGCCCCGAGGAGGCCGAGGCGCTCGTGCGGCTCTTCGCCGACGTGCCGCTGCGCATCAACCTCATCGACGTGAACGACGCGCGCCCGCCCGAGGCCGGCGGCTACGTGCGGGCGAGCGACGAGGAGCGCGGCGCGTTCATGGGCCACCTCCAGGCGCTGCGCGCGCCCATCGTGCGCCGCTACTCCGGCGGCGCCGGCCGGCACGCGGCCTGTGGCATGCTGGCCTCGCTACGCCTCGGCGACGCGGCCCAGGCCCCCGATCCGATGCCCGGCGCTCACCCCCCGAGGTGACGGCCGAGGAACGCCTCCAGGCGCTCGAACAGCGCCGCCCGCTCCACGTCGATCGTGATGCAGTGATACGAGCGCTCGAGCACGAGCTGCTCGACCTCCTCGCTGCCCAGGCACCGCACCAGCGCCTCCATGCAGGCGAACGGCGCCGTGTGGTCCTTGCGCGCGTGCGCCACGAAGGCCGGCTGCGCCACGTCACCGAGGTGGCGCCGCACCGTCTCCATCACCGCGAGCAGGCTGAGGAGCGCGGGCAGCGGCATGCCGCGCGTGGCCGGGTTGCGCCGCCGTAGCTCGGGGTCGGCGATGTCCGACCCGCCCCACTTGGGCACCGTGAAGCGGCCGAAGAGCCGGCTCTGCGCGAGCCCGCGGATGCCTCGCATGACCCAGGGGTCGAGCCACAGCGGCGAGGCCAGGGCGCTCACCGCCGCCACCTCGGCCCCGCGCTGCCGCGCGAGCTCGAGGGCGAGCAGGCCGCCGAGCGACAGCCCCACCACCGCCACCCGCTCCACCCGACCGCGCAGCTCGGCGAACGCCCGGTCCACCGACGCATACCAGTCGCGCCAGTCCGTGCAGCCGAGCTCCGCCGGCGTGCCGCAGTGGCCGGCCAGCTGCGGCCCCACCACGCTATAGCCGCGCCCGGCCAGATGCTCCCCGAGAAAGCGCATCTCGAACGGCGTGCCCGTGAAGCCGTGGACCAGGAGCACGCCGCGCCGGTCCCCATCGAAGCGAAACGGCGCGGCGTCGTCGGAGTGGACATCGGGTCGAGGCACCGCCTTCGAGTACCACGCCGCGCCCGCGGACGACAATCCGGCCTGGCGCCTCCCCGGAAGCGAACAAAAGAGCTACCATGGGGATCGTCGATGGGTGCGCCGCCAGGGGGGCGGATCGAGGGGATGGACGAAGCTTCTCTGGACCTCCCAGGGTTCGGGGGCACGGCGCGTTTCGCCATCCGCCGCCAGCTCGGCTCGGGCGGCTTCGGCGTGGTCTACGAGGCCTACGACCGTGAACGGCACGCCCGCGTGGCCCTCAAGACGCTGCGTCAGACCGAGGCCAGCAGCGGCCAGCTCCTCCGCTTCAAGCGCGAGTTCCGCGAGCTGGCCGGCCTCATCCACCCCCACCTCGTCCAGCTCTACGAGCTCCACGGCGACGAGTCGATCTGGTTCTTCACGATGGAGCTCATCGATGGACAGGACGTCGAGAGCTTCGTCCGCTACGGCGCCCCGGCGCCGGACGCCGACGTCGCGCCCGGCGCCGCCACCGTCGAAGTCTCGGGCTCGGGATCACGCCCCCCCGCACCCGCCGACCCGCCGTTCGCGAACGCGCCCACCGTTGGTCGCGAGGGTCGCGAGGATCGCGGGATGCCCTTGGCCAGCGCGCCGACCCAGGAGCTCGCTCGGCCCCCGTCGCCGCCCGCGGCGGCCCCGTCCTCGTCCCTGTCCGCGGCCTCCCCCTCGTTTCTCCCCGCGGCGTTCCCCGCGACCTTCCCCGCGACCTTGGACGAAGGCCGGCTGCGCCACGTGCTCGCGCAGATCGCCGCCGGCCTCGCCTTCCTCCACGACTCGGGCCGGCTCCACTGCGACATCAAACCCTCCAACGTGCTCGTGGCCCACGACGGGCGCGTGGTGCTCGTGGACTTCGGCCTGGTGGAGAGCCTCGGCCTCAAGCAGCGCACCCTGGTCGAGAGCAAGGTCGCCGGGACCCCGGCGTACATGTCGCCCGAGCAGACCGTGGGCGAGAAGCTCGGACCGCCGAGCGACTGGTACAGCCTGGGCACGGTCCTCTACCAGCTCCTCACCGGACGGCTGCCGTTCGAGGGACCCTCGCGGCAGATGATGGCCGACAAGCTCCTCCGCGCGCCGCCGCCGCCATCGTCCTTCATGCCCGGGCTGCCGGCGGACCTGGTCGCGCTGTGCATGGAGCTGCTCGAACGCGATCCCTCCCGCCGGCCGAGCGGCAAGGCGATCCTCGAACGCCTGCAGTCCGCGCCCGCGCACCCGAGCCCTCATCGACCGGCCCCGACGCCCCACGGCGGTCTCCATGGCGGCTCTCCGGCTTCATCGGTGTTCGTCGGCCGCGCGGCCGAGCTCGGGGCCTTGCGCGAGGCCCTGGTCGAGATGCGCGGCGGGCGCCCGGTCGTGGCGCTCGTGCACGGCCCCTCGGGCATGGGCAAGAGCGCCCTCATCGAACGCTTCCTCGACGAGGTGCAGACCACGGACGAGACCGTGTGGGCCCTCGGCGGGCGCTGCTACGAGCAGGAATCCGTGCCCTACAAGGCGATGGACCCGGTCATCGATGCGCTCGCCGAGCGCCTGCGCGCGTGCGACGACCTCGAGCGCGCCGCGCTCCGCCCCCCCGACGCACCCTTCCTGGCCCGGCTGTTCCCGGTACTGCGGGCGTTCGCCGGCCCGGAGATGGGCTCCGGGCCCAGGCCCGAGCGGAGGATCGAACCCACCCCCGAGCCGGTCCCCGAGCTGAAGCTCGACCCCCAGGAGCTGCGCCGCCGCGGCTTCGCGGCCCTGCGCGCGCTCTTCGTACGGCTCGCGGCGCGGCGGCGGCTCGTGCTCTTCATCGACGACCTGCAATGGGGCGACGCCGACAGCGGCGCGCTCCTCGTCGAGCTGCTCGCGCCGCCCCTCGCGCCCGCCCTCCTCCTCATCGCCTCCTATCGCCGCGAGGACGCGGACCGCACCCCCTGTCTGACCGCGCTCCTGCCGGCCGTCCGACTCGCGGCCCAGGCCGGCGGCGTGGCCCTGCGCGAGGTGGCCGTGGACCCGCTGCCGCCCGAAGAGGCGCGCCACCTCGCGGCCGCGTGCCTGCCCAAGGACGTGGACGCCGCGCGCGCCGAGGCGATCGTGCGCGAGGCCGGCGGGAGCCCGCTCTTCATCGACGAGATGGCGCGCTTCGCCCAGGCCACCGCCGGGGCATCCGACACCGCGGCGCGCCCGGCCTCGTTCGAGGAGGTGCTCCACGCGCGCGTGGCCGGGCTCCCCTCGAGCGCCCGCCGTGCCCTCGAGCTCGTGGCCGTGGCCGGCCGGCCCCTCGAACGGGAGGTGCTGGCCGCCGCCGCCGCGTTCGAGGCCGAAGAGCTGGCCGTGGCCGCGCTCCTGCGCAGCGGCAAGCTGGTCCACGCCAAGACCGTCCACGGCGCCGAGGTGCTCGAGACCTACCACGACCGCATCCGCGAGTCGGTGGTGGCGGCCCTGCCCGAGGCCACGCGCCGCGCCCACCACCTCGCGCTCGGCCGCGCCGCGCAGGGCGACGAGCGGATCGACCCCGAGGTGGTGGCCTACCACTTCCTGCAAGCCGGCGAGGTGACCATCGCCGCGGCGCAGGCGCGCGTGGCCGCCGAGCAGGCCGCCGCGGCCCTGGCCTTCGAGCGCGCCGCGCGGCTCTATCGCCTGGCGCTCGACCTCGGCGGCCCGGCCGGCACCCCGGAGGCCGATGCGCAGGCCCTGCGCCTCGGCCTCGCCCACGCGCTCGCCCACGCCGGCCGCAGCACCCTGGCCGCCGCCGCCTTCGCCGACGCCGCCGCGCACGCCGAGCGGGCCGGCGGCCGCGCCGCCCTCGATCTGCGCCGGCGCGCCGCCGAGCAGCTCCTCGCGAGCGGCCACATCGACGAGGGCATCGCCGCCATGCGCCAGCTCCTCGCCGCCGTGGGCCTGCGCATGCCGTCGTCGAAGTGGCAGGCCCTGGCCGGCCTCGTGCGGCTGCGGGCGACGGTGTTCCTGCGCGGGCTCGGCTACCGCGAGCGAGAGGCGGCCGACCTCCCCGCCGACGAGCTCCTGCGCATCGACACCTGCGGGTCCGTGGCCTCGGGGCTGGCGGTGGTCGACACCGTGCTCGGCGCCTACTTCTCCACCCTGCACCTCCTCCACGCGCTCGCCGCCGGCGAGCCGCGGCGGGTGGCGCGGGCCCTCTCCATCGAGTCCGTGTATGCCGCCGGCGCGGGCCACCCCCTGCCCTCGCGCACCGAGGCGCACGCGCGCGCCGAGGCGCGGGCGCTGATGGAGCGCTGCGCCGACCCCGAGGGCGCCACGCTCGTGGAGGCGCACGCGGGCACGGCCGAGTTCCTGCGCGGCGCGTGGGCGCGCGCCCGCCAGCGCCTCGAACGGGCCGAGCAGCGCATGCGCAGCCAGTCGGGCGAGGCCACCTGGGAGCTCGACAACGTGCAGCACTTCGTCCTCGCGGCCCTCGGCTGGCTCGGCGAGTGGAAGGAGCTCGGCGAACGCCTGCCCGGGGTGCTGCGGAGCGCGCGCGAGCGCGGCCGGCTCTACGCCGAGACCACCATCGCCACCGCGGTCGGACACCTGCCCCACCTCGCCGCCGACCGACCGGCGCAGGCGCGGGTCGAGGTGCGCACCGCGGTGGACGCCTGGTCCCGCAAGGGCTTCCACATCCAGCACTACGATGCCCTTATCGCCCTCGGCGACGTAGCGCTCTACGAGGAGGCGGGGTGCGGGGCGGCCGCGTGGCAGCTGGTCACGGAGGGCTGGCCCGCGCTCCGGCGCTCGCTCCTCCTCCAGGTCCAGGCCATCCGCATCGAGGCCACCCACCTGCGGGCGCGCGCGCTCGTGGCCGCCGCGGCCTGGCACGGGGCGGAGACGCGCAAGGGACGGGAGCTGCTCGCCCAGGCCGCCCGCCTCGCGCGCCGGCTGCGCGGTGAGGAGATGGCGTGGGCCACGCCGCTCGGCGTGCTGGTCGAGGCCCTGATCGCGCGGGCCCGCGGGCAGGCGACGGCCGAGCGGCTCCTCGCAGAGGCCGCGACCGGGTTCGAGGCGGCCGACATGCGGCTCTACGCCGCGGCGGCGCGGCGGCGGCGCGGCCAGCTCCTCGGTGGCGCGGCCGGGGCCGCCCTGTGCGCCCAGGCCGACGCGGTCTTCCGCGAGCAGGGCGTCGAGCGCCCCGAGCGGGCCGCGGCCATGCTCGCCCCCGGCGTCGCGCCCGCGCCCCCGCAGCTCACCGCCGGCGAAGAAGCCGGCCCCCGCTGGTAGCGTTGCTCGGCCCCGCGCCCCAGTCCCCCCGGTCGGACCCCGAGCAGGGCCCAGGGAGCGTGCCCAGGAATGTGAGCGTAGGCGTCTGCGAGAGATGAGCGTGGGCGTAGACGATCCTGCGCGTGGCCGGCCGGCTCCGGCATATGTATCTTCCTTCTAGATCACCGTTTCTTGAGGAGACACACATGTTCAAAGGCTTTGCCGGGGTGTGGTCCCCGCTCGCGCTCGCCCGTGAGGTGGGCCGAAAACCGCGCCCCTTCAAGCTGGCCGGCGAACCCGTGGTGCTGTTCCGCGACCGCCAGGGCCGCCCCGCCGCCCTCATCGACCGCTGCCCGCACCGCGGCGTGCAGCTGTCGCTCGGCCGCGTGACGGGCGACGGCTGCCTCGAGTGCCCCTTCCACGGCTGGCGCTTCCAGGCCGACGGCCGCTGCGCCCACGTCCCCCTCAACCACATCCCCGAGGACCGGCTCGTGCGCCACCGCGCCACCGCCCTCCCCGTGCGCGAGGCCGCCGGCCTCCTGTGGGTCCACACCGGCCCCGACCCCGAGGACGAGCCCCTCGTCCCCGATGTCCTCACCGACCCGCGCCACTCCATCTTCCGCCTGGCCAAGACCTGGCGCGCCCACTGGACGCGGGCCATGGAGAACATGCTCGACCTCCCCCACCTCCCCTACGTCCACCGCCGCACCATCGGCTTCGACCTGCGGCGGCGCCTGCGCCCCGACTCGCTCATGGAGCTCACCACCGAGGAGACCCCCACCGGCATGGTGGTGCGCTGGTCGCTCGACGGCCAGCCCGACCCCGCCCACCTCGTGTGGATGAAGCCGAACGGCATGCAGCTCTTCGTGCCCGTCCCCGGCCGCCAGCTCTTCATCCACGTCTGGTGCGTCCCCATCGACCAGGAGCACACCCGCATGGTGGCCGTCACCGCCCGCAACTTCGGCCGCTACAACCCCCTCGTGCGCCTCTTCGACCAGGTCAACCGCTACATCCTCCACGAGGACCAGGCGGTCGTCGAATCCTCCCAGCCGCCCATCGTCCCCCCGGCCGCCAGCGAGGTGAGCGTCCCCACCGATCGCCCCACCCTCGCCTTCCGCAAGTACTACTTCAACGTCCTCACGCCCGAGGAGCGCCCCGACGCCAAGGCCCAGACCGGGCGCAGCGAGCCCCGCCATCCCCTCTTCCAGCCCACCGGCGCCTCCTGACCCTCCCCCTGGTCCTCGATCACGCCCCCCGCCGCCGCAAGGACGCCGTGGGCCCCTCGCGCCATGCTACGGTGGTTTGCACACGGAGGTCTTCCCATGAGCACCCTCACCCTCGAGATCTTCACCGACTACATTTGACCCTGGTGCTACCTCAGTACGGTCCGTACTGATCGGCTGCACAAGACCTACGACATCCGGCTCGCCCACACGTTCTATCCCCTGCACCCGAACACCCCCGAGGAGGGGCTCGAGCTGGCCGAGCTGTTCGCCGGCCGCGGCATGGACCTCGGCGCCATGCACGAGCGCATGAAGATGCTCATGCGCCAAGAGGGGCTCGAGTACGCCGACCGCACGCGGACCTACAACAGCCGCCTCGCGCAGGAGCTCGGCAAGTGGGCCGATCAGGCCGGCGCCCCCCGGATCCACGACGCCCTCTACCGCGCCTACTTCGTCGAGGGCGTGAACCTCGCCAAGATCGACGCCCTGGTGAAGGTGGCCGAGCGCGTGGGCCTGCCCGGCGACGAGGCGCGGCGCGTGCTCGAGACGCGCGCCCTGCGCGAGGCCGTGGACGCCGACTGGGCCCGCGCGCGCTCGCTCGGCGTCACCGGCGTGCCCACCTTCGTCGTGGACCGGAGCGGCGTGGTGGGCGCGCAACCCTACGAGATGCTCGAACGCCTGGTCGTCTCGGCCGGCGCCCAGCGCCGCGAGCCGAGCGCCAGCGAGCCCCCCTCCGACCGTCCCTGAACCGCCCGCCCCCGCGGCCCCTGCCACCGGCCGGCCGCCCCGGCCCCCAGCACAGACCTGGCGCGCCGCAAATTTTCAGCCGCACCAGACGAGTTCACCAGACGAGAGAGTCCCCCCTCATCCGCCGACACGGACGCGTTCACTCGACGGTAGGCCGGCGCATCCCGAGGTGCTACCTTGCCGCCCGCTCCACGGAGCGCCAGCACCACGCACCACAGGAGGCCCGTCCCATGCGCACCTTCCCCGTCCCTATCCCCAACGACCAGAAGACCCTCCCCCGCGTCGCCGGCGTCCTCGCCGCCCTGCTCGCGCTCGTCCTCGGCGGCGTCGCCGAGGCCGCGACCCTGCGCGTCCACTACGACACCGGCTACGGCAACCGCATCGCCGTGCGCGGCAGCAAGTCCCCGCTGTCGTGGACCGTGGGCCAGAACGCCACCTGGACCACCGGCAACATCTGGGTCTACTCGTGGTCCGACTCGATCGGCGACGTGGACGTCAAGCCCCTCGTCAACGACGCCACCTGGTCCGTCGGCGCCAACTACCGCGTCAAGGCCGGCGCCACCGTCGACGTCTACCCCTACTTCAACCAGCAGAACAAAGGCACCCTGCGCACCGTCACCGGCTTCTACTCGCCGCAGCTCGGCAACAGCCGCACCCTCATCCTCTACCTCCCGCCGAGCTATAGCGAGAACCCGCTCAAGCGCTACCCCGTCCTCTACATGCACGACGGGCAGAACCTCTTCGACGCCGCCACCTCCTTCGGCGGCGTCGAGTGGCAGGTCGACGAGAACGCCAACGGCCTCATCGCCGGCGGCACCATGGACGAGGTCATCGTGGTCGGCATCTACAACGCCGGCGCCAATCGGCTCTACGAGTACACCCCCTGCTGCGACGCGAGCTACGGCGGCGGCGGCGTCAACAGCTACGAGCGCTTCCTCATCGACACCGTCAAGCCGTACGTCGACGCCAACTACCGCACGCTGCCCGGCAAGGACACGACCGCGCTCATGGGCTCCTCGCTCGGCGGCCTGGCGTCGTTCTACATCGTCCGGCGCAACCCGTCCGTGTTCGGCAAGGCCGGCTGCATGTCGAGCTCGTTCTGGTGGAACAACCAGGCGCTGCCGCAGGAGGTGGAGGTCGCGACGGGCAAGGTGCCGGCCCGGTTCTACATCGACGCCGGCACGAGCAGCGACGGCCTGACCGAGACCACGCGCATGCGCGACGCCCTCGTGGCCGACGGCTACGTGCAAGGCGGCGACCTCTATTACTACGTGGCGCAGGGCGGCTCGCACAACGAGGCCTCCTGGTCCGCCCGCCTGTACATCCCGCTCCAGTACCTCTTCCCCTGGCAGAGCACGGCGTACTGACACCGAGTGGTCGGCGGACTCAACGCCGCCCGAGTGCACCTGCTAGGTGTCCCCGTCCCACTTTCGAGGTGTGACGGGGACACATCGAAGCTGTCCCCGTCCCACGCCCTGAGCCGCCGATCCGCCCAAGAAGGGCGCCTCGCTCCTACATAAACCCTTGTCTCCCAAGAAGACGCCCCAGAGCCCCCGCCTCTCGAAGCCCTGGCACGTTAGTTGATCAGTTGGGGGGGATCGATGGTCGTCCGAGCGCACG
>DATAGU010000284.1:0-9979 GCA_036263495.1 Polyangia bacterium
TGGCCCAGGCGCGCCTCGATGCCCTCGGCGGCGAGGATCGGCGCCTGCTTCGGGCGGCCAGCATCTTCGGGGAGCACTTCACCGGCCAATGCCTGATCGCGCTGCTCGGGCCGGGGGCACAAGGTGCCGAGATCGAGACGCGGCTCGGCGAGCTGGCGGCGCGCGAGCTTCTCACCTGCGATCTCCGGGGGCACGCGCGCGCCTATGCGTTCCGCCACTCGCTCTTGCGGGAGGGGACGTATTCTACGCTGACCGAGGAGGACAAGCGGCTCGGTCATCTCCTGGCGGCGGAGTGGCTGGAGCGGAGCGGCGAGCGGGATGCGCTCCTGGTGGCGCAGCACTTCGAGCGGGGCGGGCACCCCGAGCGGGCGGTGCGCTGGTACCAGCAGGCCGCCTGGCAAGCCTTGGCGGCCAATGACTTCCCGGGGACCCTCGCGCGGGCGGAGCGGGGGGCGCAGTGTGGGGCAGCGGGCGAGACGCTGGGGGAGCTATGCCTCGCTGCGGGCAAGGCCCATGTGGCGTGCGGCGAGGCGTCGGCGGCCGAGAGCGATTGTCGTCGAGCGCTCGAGCTCCTGCCCCGCGGCAGCCCACGCTGGTACGAAGCGGCCAGCGTCATCATCACCTCCGAAATGCTGCAGGGCCTCGTGCCGGAGATCATTCTGGAGATGGCCCGCCTGGAGCCGCAGGGGACGATCACGCCGGACGAAGGAGAGATGACGGGTCTGGTCCTGATGGTCCTTGCGACGCTCGGGATGACCGAGCAAATACATCGGTTCGTCGCCCGCCTGGAGCGCCGGGCCCACCTTCTCGCCCCGGACGATCCGGCCACCGGCTGGCTCGATTTCGCCCGCGCCATCCAGGCGCTCCCGATGGACGACACAGAATCGGCGCTGCGGCTCCTCGAAGCAGCGGCGGTGGCGTTCGACCATGCGCGGGACCTGCGAGCGCTCGCCCTGGCGCGATATGCATCCAGCAATATTCTGTTCAACTTGCGGGACGCGGCCGAGTGCGAGCGGGTGGCACGGCTGGCGCTGGCCACGGCGGAGCGGCTGGGTCTACGCATCGTCAAAGGGCTGGCCCAAGGCACTCTTGGATGGGCCATGGCGGCACGGGGAGAGATAGAAGCAGGGGGCGCGCTCTTGCGAGGTGCCTTGGCGGTCGATCTCTCACCCAGCAATCACTGGGGCCGCAGCGTGGCGCATGTCCAGCTGGCCGAGGCGTTGTTACAAGCCGGCCAATTGGAGGAAGCGGAACGCGAAGCGCAGGAGTCATTGGCACAGGCCCTGACGCTCATCGAACAGGTCGACGCCTGGGTGGTGCTCGGAGAAGCGCAGCTCCGAGGCGGTCACGCGGTGGAGGCGCGGGTCACTGCGCGCAAGGCGCAGGCCTGGCTGGCGGAACGCTCGCTGAGGCATCGGCCCCTGCTATGGAGGACCCACCATCTCCTGGCCCGGGCGCTGGAGCCCTGCGATCCTGTCGGCGCCAGGGAAGCGGCCGTACGGGCCCGCGACTGCCTGCTGGCGCAGGCCGCCCAGGTCCAGGATCTGGAGGCGCGACAGCGCCTGCTCCAGGCCAACCATGCGGTGCTCGAGTTGGCAGAGCGCTGGCTCGGCGTCGCGCCCGAAGGAGTGTCCCCAGGCTGAACCGAAGGCCACAGCAGTCCGCCAGGCGCGCCTTCTCCTGGCCCTCCGCCAAAAAGCATCGCCTCCCCCCAGGAGCCGCCAGTATGATGGCGGCCGTGTGGCGACCTCTCCTCTGCGCCTTGCTGTGCCTGCTCCCGGTGTCCGCCTACGGCGGTGTGTGGGCGCGCGATCTCGGCGGCGTCTACGGTCGCTACGGCGCCGGCTTCTACTTCGGCCAGGGCGCCTTCCTCGTCGCCAACACCCAGGCGCAGGGAAAGTTCCAGAGCCACGCCGGCGAGATCTACGAAGAGGTCGGCTTTGGCCACAACTTCGAGGTGGACCTCTCGGCCCGCTGGGTCAACAACCGCAACCTCATCCAGGACGGCACGGTCCTCAGCAACGGGGGGCCCGAGGACACCGAGGTGCAGCTGCGCTGGGGGCCGTTCCATGGCAAGAACGCCCTCAGCCTGTTCGCCGGCGTGCGCGTGGCGCTCTACGAACGCCTGCCGGTGACGCAGACCGCCGACGGCACGCCGCAGCGGGGCGCGGGCGGGCAGGACATCCTCTTCGGGCTCGCGTATGGGCGCTCATTCTATCCGCGGGCGGCGTGGTTCACCTTCGACATCACGCCCCGCATCCGCCTCGAGAGCCCGACCCGCGGCCTGCGGTTCCGTCTCGAGCTCGGCACCAAGCTCTGGGGCCCGATCCTCGGCGCGTTCAATCTCGAAGCGCAGCCCGTGATCGGCCGGCGCGCGGGCCAGGAGAACGACCCCATCGCTCCCGTCCCCATCACCCTGTCGATCGGCGCCAAGATCTTCGTGCGGCTCCCGCTCGGCTTCGGGCTGATCGCCGACTTCTCCTGGTTCCCCAACGTCTTCAATGACGGCCCCGGGGTGCGCGTGGGCGCGGGCCTGACCTACGAGTTCGACGCCAAGAACCTGCGTCCCATGAAGGCCACGCACGGCATGCCGCACCTCGGGATGGATCGGATGGAGAAGGAGAAGAAGTAGGGGCCGGCGGCTACGGGGGCCGTAGGCCGAAGTCATCGCTTCAGCGCAGGGCGTTCGCCCGCTGCGCCAGCGTGGCCGGGGGCTCGGGTGGGAACTCCCGGTCGAGTCGCATGCGGCGGCGCTCCTTGTGCTGGCTCATGCGGGCGTAGTTGTGGAGTGCCAGCTCGGCCTGCCAGTGGCTGCGCCGCGCCAGCTGGCGGAAGCCGCCGGCGCCGAGGCTGTTGCCGATGCTGGCGGCGATCGCCAGGGCGCGATCCGTGGTCCAGCCGTGTTCGAGCGCCGCGGCGAGGGAGGGCGTGATGTAGCGGCGCCAGGCGCGCAGCTGCGCCTGGTGGGCCTCCGTCGAGGCGAGGAAGCGGCTCATGCCCGCCCGCCACCAGGACAGCCGGTAGGGCCGGCTCGGGATCCGCCGCGCGTGAGAGCCGAAGTACTGTGGCAGGTCCATCTCTTCATAAAGGGTGCGCAGGCTGCCCGTGGCGAAGTGCGAGATGCCCACGGTGCCCCCGTCGAGCGCCAGGATGTCCTGGTAGTGCTTGGACTGGCAGTGGTTGGCGATGACCCCGTGCAGGGTGTGATCGATCCACTCGCGGCTGAAGCGGTGCCCGCTCACGGTGAAGCCGTTCATGGCCAGGTCCCCGCAGGCGCCAGGGCGGCCAAAGACGTCACGCGCCAGCATCCTGCGCCGGTGCCGCGACGTGTGCCGGCGCCGGCGCCCGGCCGCATGGCGAGGGTGGGCCGCCCTGGCCGCATATCTGAGGGACCGGGGGGCGGCCGTAGAGGCAGGGGAGGGGGCAGCGTCGGAGGGGTCAGTCTCAGAGGGAGCGATAGGAGCAGCAGCCCGGTCGGTGAGCGCCATCACGGCTCGGGGAGCGGCCGTCTCTCCGGGACCGGCCTCGGGGCTTCCACCCACCACCCACGCCGCCAGCGTGACGACCATCCAGCTCATAACGGCGGCAGGATAGCACCGGGACGGGGCCAGAAATCTCTGAGACTGTGTGGAGAAATCGTGGCCCTGGCGCTTGGATGGGCGGAGGTCAAGATCGGCTCAGCGGCACGACCATCGATCAGGTGCTCCGCCCGAACCCCGGCGCCAGCATCGCCACCATGCGCCCCGGATCGATCACCCCCTGTCCGCGCATCCACGCCGCCACCTCGCGGCCGAGGGCTCGCCCCTCGTCGCCGCCGAGCAGCTCACCGCGGCGATGGCACGCGGCCGCGGCATAGAGCGCCATGCCCGCCGCCTCGCACCCCGGGACCGCGCCGGCGAGCAGCCCCTCGGCGCGTTCGACCTGTCCGCGCGCCGCCGCCACCCCGGCCCGAAGGAGCGCCGCGAGCGGATCCGACCAGGGCATGCGCTCGCGCTCGATGCGCCCGGCGTCCCGCTCTGCCGCCTCGAGGAGGTCCGTGCGCGTCGAGCCCGTCGCCACCTCGGCCGCGCGCAGCGCCGCCCGCGCCCGCAGGTGCCAGGCCTCGAGGCGGGTGAGCTGCACCTGCAAGAGCAGCGACGCCTTGAGCTGCGGCCAGGCGTCGTGCATCCGATCGAGCGCCCGCACGCCCTCGCCCTGGTAGAGATCGATCTGGGTCTCGGCCAGGAGGTGCCACCAGTGCGCCACCTGGAACGTCTGCCGCGACCAGCGGCGCATCGCCTCCTCGGTCTGCCGCCGCGCCTCCTCGGGGTCGCCCCCGGCCAGCCACACCATGTTCGGCAGCCCCGTGGCGTGCGCGATGGTGGCGTAGAGGTCGCCGCGCTCCGCCGCCTCGCGCAGCCGCTCCGGCACCGACTGGACGAGCTCGCCGAGCCGCCCGAGGTAGACGAGCGACCAGAGCGCGAACCAGTGCGCCGTCGCCTGCTCCCAGGCCACGCCCGTGCAGCGCTCGCGGAACATCGTCTCCGCCTGGTCGCAGCGCGCGTACCCCTCGCGCCAGCGCCCCTCGAGCGCCGCGGTGATGCCCGCCGCCGCCTGCGCCCACGCCAGCGCGTAGGGGTGACCGAGCCGCTCCGCCAGCTCGGCCGCCGCGGCGACGCGCTCGGCCGTGCGCTCCTTGCCGTCCCCGCCGGTCATGGCGGAGTAGCTCGCCTCCACCGCCAGCGCGCGCGCCAGGCGGTGCGGCTCGCCGGCGTCGAGCGCGTAGAGGAGCCCGCAGGCCTCGAAGTACCGGCCGCGGATGGGATCCACCAGGCCGAGCGCCGCCGCCACCGACCAGCACACGTCGATGCGCTGCAGCTCCTCGGGCGTGACCTCCGCCGCCGCGCGCTCGCGGAAGCCGAGACCCCGCAGGCGCACCCGCGCCCGCCGCACGAGCAGCGCCGCGAGCGCCCGCCGCGGCGTGGCCGGCAGCTTGAGCCCCACGGCCGCGAGCACGCTGCCGAGCACCTCGAGCCCCTCGTCGATCCGCCCGCTGCGCAGGAGCTGCTCCGCCGCGCGCCGCCGCAGATCCAGGGCCAGCGCCGCCCGGGCCGCCGGCGCCGCGGCCGCCTCGCCACGGGCCCCCCCTGCGGCCCCCTCCGCGGCCCCTCCTGGGGCCTCTGCCGCCGACGCCGCAGCCGAGAGATACGCCCCGGCCGCCTCGCCCCCGCGCCCGGCGTTCGCCAGCGCATCGCCGAGCGCGGCCATGAGCTGCCGCCGCTCCCCGACGTCTGCCGGCCCGAGCTCGAGGGCCATGCGATAGAGCCGCGCCGCGCGGTCGAAGGCGAGCGCCTGGTCCGCCTCCCGCGCCGCGCGGGCCGCGTAGGCCGCCGCGCGCCCGCGATCCCCGTAGCCGCGCCAGTGGATGGCCAGCGCCTCGGCATCCGCCGCCTGCGAGGCCTCGAGCACGAGCGCGAGCCGGCGGTGCCACTCGCGCGTGCTGTCCGCCGAGAGGTGGGCCAGCACCGCCTCGCGCACCCGGTCGTGATACGGCTCCACCGTGTCGCGGCGCCGGGCCCCGGTCGTCTTCACCAGGTTCTGCCCGCGCAGCCGCTCCATCCGCTGCCCGAACTCCGCGAACTCACAGGCCGCGGTCTCGGACACCACCTCCTGGCGGAGCGGCGTGCCCGCCACGGCCAGGAGCTCCAGCACCTCGCGCGCCGAGGCATCGAGGCGCTGGATGCGCGCCCACAACGCATCGTCGAGGCGCAGCGGTCGCCCTGCCGCCGCGCCCTCTCCGGCAACGCCGTCTCCTCGGGCCCCGCCCGGCCCCGGATCCAGAGGCACCTCGCCCGCCACCAGGTGATAGCGCACCAGCTCGTCGATGAAGAGCGGATGCCCGCGCGCCTCGCTGGCGATAGCCTCGAGCTTCACCCCGTGGGCGCCGGCGCGCCGCACGAGCGCCTCGGCCAGCGCCTGCGCCTCCGCCGGCGGCAGGCCCTCGAGCGTGAGCTGCCGCAGATCGCACGAGCCCGGCAAGAGCGCCGTCACCTCGGCCACGCTCAACGTGCCACGCCCTTCGCCCACCGGGCCCTCGGCCGCCCCCTCGAACCCCGGCCGCATCGTGGCGACCACCAGGATCTGCGGCGCCCGGGGCGGACGCACCAGCTCGCCGAGCAGCGCGAGCGAGTCTCCGTCCGCCCACTGCAGGTCATCGAGCGCCAGCACCACCGGCTGGCGCCGCCCGAGGTTCGCGAGCAGCTCGCGCAGCGCCGCGAACAGGCGCTTGCGCAGCTCGTGCGCGTCCATCGCGCCGAGGGCCGGGCGCTCCGCGTGCGCCACCTCCGGGATCCGGCGCATCACCGGGAACACCGCGCCGAGGAGCCCGCTGTCCCGCGGCAGGATCTCGACCAGCGACTCGGGCGCGACACGCACGAGGTACCGGCTGAGCGCATCGATGGCGCCGTCCACCGCCTTGTACGGCACCGATTCCCGCTCGTAGCAGCGGCCCACGAAGACCAGCGCCTCGCGCCCCGAGGCGAGGCGCTGCGAGAAACGGCGTACCAGCGCGCTCTTGCCCACCCCCGAGGCCCCCTGCACGAGCACCATCACCGTCTGCCCCGTGCGCATGTCGAGGAACGCCGAGCGCAGGAAGTTGAACTCCCGCTCGCGGCCGATGAACTCCACCGAGCCCCCGCCCGTCCCACCCACGAGCGGGCCGCTCAGCGCCAGGGGCTCCGCCGCGCGCAGCCGCTCGAGCACCTGGGCCCCGGTCGGTCGGACCTGCGGGTCGCGCCGCAGCAGATCCATCGTCAGCTCGGCCAGATCGGGCGGCACCCCGTGCGCCACCAGCTGCGGCGGCACCGCCTCGGTCGTCTGCTTGCGCCGGATCACCTCCTCGGAGTCGCCGGTGAACGGGAGGAGACCGGTGAGCGCCTGATAGAGCAGCACCCCCACGCTGTACCAATCGGCCGACGGCGCGGTCGTCGACGTGCTGGCCTGCTCCGGCGCCATGTGCGAAGGCGAGCCCACGCGCCGCCGCTGCGGCCCCAGCACGTCCCCGGAGACATCGGAGATGAGACCGAAGTCGAGGACCACCACGCGCCCCTCGCGCGTCACCATCACGTTCGACGGCTTGATGTCCCGGTGGACATTGCCCGCCGCGTGGAGCGCGCACAGCCCGCGGCCGAGCTGCGCCAGGGCCTCGCGCAGCCGCGTCTCGTTGAAGAACACGCGCGGCGCCGGCCCCCTCGAAGCGACCCCCGGCGCGGGCCGCGGCATCGCCCGCACATTCGGCCCCGAGTCGCGCAGCGACGCCGTCCGGCCGTTCCAGATGAGCGTGTCGTTCGATTCCCGCAGGGGAAACTCCTCGGACGGCGAGGGCACCGCCCCCGAGCTGGTCCCCATCCCCGAGCCCGAGCCCAGACCCGACGCCGAGCCCAGACCCGACGCCGAGCCCAGACCCGAAGCCGAGCCCGCGAACGGCTGGGGCGGCGTGGCGGTCACGCCACTCGCAGGGGAGACCGCGTGCGGACCCGAGCCCGGGCGCGGCCCGCCGCGGCCGCCCTCGGCGCGCACGTAATTGAGGAAGCTCACCCCGTCGACCAGCTCCATCGTGAAGAACCAGCGCCCGTCCTCTTCGAAGAGCTCGAGCAGGCTCACCAGGTTCGGGTGATGGAGGTCCTGCAGGGCACGGAACTCGGTCTTGAAGCGCAGGAACGCATCCGCCGTCCACCGGCGCAGCGTCTTGAGCGCCACCCGCACCCCGCGCTCGCGGTCGAACACCTCGTAGACCACCCCCATGGCCCCCTCACCGAGCCGCCGCACGAGCTCGAAGCGGCGAGTCCCGGTGAACTCGAATCTAGGCTCGTTCGCTACGTCCATCGCTCGGGTCCGGGGCTGAGACTCGGGCCGGACCCACCTCCGGCAGCTCCGAGAAGAAGCTCATGACCTCGCGGATCATCCGGTCGTAGTCGCCGTCGAAGCGGGAGACCTCGTAGCAGCCGAGGGGGTTCTCGAGCACATTGATGAGACAGCGGTTGCAGAACGTGCACGGCCGTTCCGGCAGGTCCCGCCCCGAGGCATAGACCTTGGGCAGATCCGGCGTCGCGATGAGCGGCCGCGCGATGCTCACCGCGTCGCACAGCCCCTCGTCGAGCGCGCGGCGGATGAGGCGCGCGTCCTGAAAGCCGCCCGTGCAGATCACCGGGATGCCGACCGCGCGCTTGATCGCCTGCGCCGAGGGCAAGTTGATCCCTTCGATCACCGTTCCCTGGGTGCGGCCCCACAGCCAGCGTGTGATCGGCCGCAGGAGCGGGGAGCGGAAGAAGAAGTAGTTGCGCAGCGTGTGTGAGCCGCTGTCGAGCACGGTGTCGTAGGTGTGCGTGGCCACGTCGAGCGGGAAGCCGCCCGGCGGATTGCGCGGGTGCGGGAACATGCTGCCCGACGAGACATGGATCGCGTCCGCCCCCGCGGCCTCGACCCAGCGGCACACCCGGATCGAGTCCTCGAGCGTGTTGCCGGGCGGCGCGAGCGGGTTCAGCGCGTTGTTGTGGTCCTCCGCCGAGATCTTGACCTGCAGGTGGAAGTCCGAGCCCACCTCGCGACGGATGGCGCGGATGATATCGAGGAGCAGCCGAGCGCGGTTCTCGAGCGGGCCGCCGTACTCGTCCTGGCGGTCGTTGATGGCCGAGGAGAGGAACTGGGTGATGAGGTAGCCGTTGCAGGCATGGAGCTCGACCCCGTCGAGCCCAGCCGAGCGCGCGCGGCGGGCGCCGGCCGCGAAGCGGGCGACCACGTCGTCGATCTCGGCGCGCGTCATGGCCCGCGCCGGGAAGCCGTGGAACCCCTCGGGTCGATTGGTCGAGGAGAGGGGCGTGCGCATCTGGTTCTCGACCCCGCCGATGTCCTGCTGCCGGCCCGAGTGGGACAGCTGCAGGATGAACCGGCAGTCGTGGTAGTGCACGGCGCGACCGACCTCGCGCCAGAACGGGATCTTGTCGTCGGCGTCGATGAACGCGTAGTTCGGGAGGATGCGGCCGCGGACATCGACCGGAGCGTGGGCCGAGATGATGGCGCCGACGCCGCCGCGGGCGAAGCGCGCCTCCCAGTTGATGCGGGCCTGCGTGCCCGAGCCGTCGTAGTTGTCGATCCGGCCGGAGACGCTGGAGCGGAAGAGGCGGTTTTTGACCTCGAGGTGGCGGAACTTCAGGGGGGCGAAGATAGGGTCCCGGGTCATCGCGGCGCGTCCGTAGGGGTACTCACCCTATACCGGAAAATCCGCGGCGGACATGCGGAAAACGTCGGCAGAGAGGCTCCCACTGGGGGCTCTCTCCCCCAGAAATCCCCGCTGGGGGACATCAGGGGGAAGGCCCCCCACCCCAGCGAGAGGGAGCCTCCGGTTACCATCTCTACCCGGACGGCGAGAGGAGAGGGCAGGGCAGAGGCGCTCCGCGACCCCCCGCCGCTACCGTCGGCGCGGCGACCTGCGACCGCGACGGGCCTTGGCGCGCGTCGCCGGCGACCCCGACCTCCTCGCGCCTGACGCCCCCTTCGTCCCCTTCGGCCCGTCCCCCTGCCCCTGCGACGGCCCCCCATCCCCCTTCGGCGGCTCCTCCTCCGCCTCCTTCATCGCGCGACTCCCCAGCACCCCGCGCGTCCCCCGACCCGGCACAAGACGCGCCACCAGCTTGTTCTTCGCCCGGGCCGCATCGAACGCCCGCCGCGCCGTGCGCATCTCCAGCAAGACCCGCCCCTCGATCCGGTTCACCGCCGGCGGATCGCGCACCTCCACCCGCTCCCCGCGCGTCCCCTCATACGCCCGCCGCAGCCGGAGAGCCGTCGCCCGAGCGCGCGCCACATCGTCCCCCGTCAAATTCTGCGCCGCCAGCAACACCTCCAGCACCTCATCGCCGCGCTTCTCCCAGCCATCGACGAGCGCCGCCAGCGCCTCGAGCCCCGCCGCCACCTCGAGCGGCGCATCGCCCACCGGAGCCAACTT
>DATAGU010000285.1:0-3929 GCA_036263495.1 Polyangia bacterium
CCAGGTCGCTCTGGTGAGTGCTCAGGTTGTTGAGGCTGCTGGCGAGGGCGGGCAGGAAGGCATCGGGCTGCGCCTGGGCCAGTTTTCGTCGGATCTCTACGGCCTCGCGAGATGATGCGAGGGCCTCTTCCCGCTGCCCCAGGTCGCTCTGGTGAGTGCTCAGGTTGTTGAGGCTGCTGGCGAGGGCGGGCAGGAAGGCATCGGGTCGCGCCTGGGCCAGTTCTCGTCTGAGCGCCACGGACTCTCGCGACGATGCGAGGGCCTCTTCCCGCTGCCCCAGATCGCTCTGCCGAGCGCCCAGGTTGTTGAGCACCCGTGCCCGCTCCGCCAGCGCCTCCATATCTGCACCTTCAGGCAAAGGCACTAGCTGCAACTTCATTACCCACATCCCGACTTCGCGCAGCGACACCGTCTGATCCGGTAGCTCCGCCTCCTCCAGACGCTGCGCCAACTCGATCGTCCCCGCCCGCTCGAGCGCCCGTGCCAGCTCGGCCCCCACCCGCGCGTGTGCAGTCTTCTTCCCGAGAGCCTTGGCCGCAGCCAACGCCGGTGGCGCCCGGCTCATCACGTCGCCACCCAACACCTGCGCGATCCATACCCCTGCGTCATCGGGGTATCGCTCAGACAACCGCCCCAGCACCACGAATCCCATCTCCACCTCCTGCTCCCCTGCGCCATCGAACACCGCCGCGAGATACCCGCTCGCCTCCCCGGCCTGTTGGAGCAGTTCCAGTACGCGATGCACCAGTACCTCGCCGAGGAGATCGGGCTCCAGGCCGCTCACGTACCTCCCCTCTCGTCCCCCGGGATACAGATCGCGCAGGAGTAGCTGCAGCTCCTCGTCCTCCACCCCGATCACCCGGCGCACCAGCGCGCGAAGCTGTCCCCGATCCCGCACGCCTCCAAGGAGCGTCAGCGCCGCCATCGTCAGCGCCACCCGCTCCTTGGACTTCCGCCCCTTGAGCGCCGCACGCTCGCCCGCCGGCAGTTGCATCAGCCAGAAGCGCTCCTCGTGATCGAGCGCGTCCCCGAGCAGCGTCTCTGCCTGGACCTCGCCACCCTCGAGCGCGCGCAGCGCCGCCATATGGACGTAGAGCACGCGGTCATACCGCTCATCCTCGAGCGACGGCGTGATCACGTTCTCTATCGGCTTCCCAATCATAGCGGCGAAGCATTTCAGTGCTTCATGGAACCTCTGCTCTCGTTCCTCCCGTGCCTGCGCCAGCGGCGCAAGTACGAGGGGCGCATGATCGTCAAGCAGCCCCTGCACTGCCCCATCGCTTGTACGGAGGGCCGTCCACCAGTCGCCGATCTCGCGTGCCAGCAGCACCACACGCAGTCTCCCCCGACCGCCATCCCCACGTCGCTTCGCCACGAGCTGCAGCAGTTCGACGAGTCCCTGGCGCATCTCCGCATAATCCACCACCACCAACGTGGGCCGCTCGTCGTCAATGAGCGCGCCAAAGCGTTCGCTGGGCGTCTCCGTGCGCAAAAAGCCCGCGCGCCACCCCTCCTTGCGCAGCTGGCCGCACCAATGGATGAAGAGGCGCGTCTTGCCCATGCCACCCGCGCCGTGGAGTAAGCGCGCACGGGCGGGAGCCGCATCCACGGCCCAGGCACGCAGTTCGGCGATCAGCTTCGCCCGCCCGGGCTCGAAGAAGGGCACGACCTGATAGCGTGCTACCAGCAGTGAGGCCGGACCTGGCTTGGCCGGCGGCGGTGAGATCCCCGTCTCCAGCACATCGCCGAAGTCGTCCTGACGCACCGGCGCTATCGCCCCGCTGGCAGCAGCCCGCTCCATGGCCGGTCCCGGCGCTCGGGTTCCTTCCCGGCTCTCTATCTCGGAGCCTACAGCCTTGGCTTGCAGCTGCTGGATCAGCTCGTTCAATCCCCGTGCAACATTGGCCCAGGCCTCATCCCTGTTGCGCCACGACGTGACGGGCCGCCCGTTTTGCGGGAGCGCCTGCAGTTTGGCGAACGGTGCCGCCTGCCAAACGCAATCACGGACGATGATCGGAACCACGCGCGCCGTCTTCTCCCGATCGCGTTCGAGTGCGCGCGCCATCTCGACGTCGTAGCAGTAATCCGAGCCGAGGAAGTTCTTGCTGACCAGCAGCAGGATAAGATCTGCCTTCTCCAGGTGCTCGTCGATCTGCCCCTTCCACTCGTCGCCGGGCAGGGTCTTCCGGTCATGCCACGGCTCGATCAACCCCTGGCGCTCGAGCAGCTTGAGATGGCCCTCGAGGTCCCTCCGTAATGATTCGTCCTTGTGCGAATAAGAGATGAAGAGACGGATCGCCATCAGTGCCTACTCTCCGCCTCACGGTAGTGGCCCGCGGACCTTCCGGTCAACGTGCCACTATCACCATTCCCCCTTGGCCTGCCGTCACCTCGCGTCGGCGATGCGCTCGAAGCACGTGACCTTCACCGCCCGAGCAGCCCCAGCGAGATCGCTCCCCGCACTTCGCCCGTGTACACCCGTGCAAAGTCCGTCCCCGGGGGCAGGTGCGGGGCTGCCGCCGCCATCGCCGCCGCCCGCCGCCCATGGCCGAGCACCACGGCGCTGCGAAACTCCCCCTGGTCCTCATCGCTCCAGTCGATCTCACCGAGGACCACCCATTCATCCGGGTAGCGAGAACGGATCTCCAGCCACCCGAGCCGCTCCCGCTTCGCCTTGCCGCTGCCTGCGTCTTCGGCTGCGCCGACGTTTTCCCTGGCCATCTGGGAGAGATTCCTCCCTCCACCGTGAGCAGGCAAGTTTGCAGGCGGGCCCAGGGTTCTCGAGCATCACCTACACGCGTTGACCCACTCGGGTCTACTTGGTGAGGCACGCGTAGGCGCAGGCCCGCCGTGTCGCGCTACCCGGTCGCGCCACGCTGGTTCGTATCCTCTCCTCCCCGTCCCCGCAGAAGCGCCTCCAGCACGGCATGCGCCTCCCCCGCCCGGCTCTCCGGCACGAGGATCTCCACCGGCACGAACGGCACGAAGAACTGCCCCAGGCTGCGATGGTGGAGCCCGCGCGGAAACGCCGGGATCCCTGCGCGCGCCAGCACGCGCAGGCTGGCATGGACCGCATACGCGCGATGCACCGGCCACACCGATGACAGGCGCCCCTGCGCGCGCTGAAAGCGAGCCTCGCCGACGACGTCGAGCAGCACCGCGGCCACCAGGATGAGCGCCATGACGTCGACCGCAGCTCTCCCACCCTTGCCCCCACCGGTGGCAAGGACCAGGAGCGCGAGGATCCCGAGCGTCTTGAGGATGGCGACCCCCAGCGCCCGCCGCGCCGCCCCCTCCATCCCTTCTGCCCCTTCTGCCCCCCCGGCCCGCTCCATGCTCCTCCCCCACAGGCGGGCGACCTGACCGGGCCGATGGAAGGCCCACGCATAGAGCGGACACAGGACCAGGACCAGCGCACCCTCGATCCCCCAGCGCAGGGTCGAGCCAGGGGCGAGCACCGCGACCCGTTCGGGTGCGACCCAGCCGAAGCCAGCCAGTGAGACGAGCAGCGCGAGGAGGCTCGCCGCCGCACCGAGGGGCAGGATGCCACTCGCCGGCAACATCAGGCGAGGAAGAGAGGTCGCGTCATCAGAGGAAGAGGAAAGGCGCCGCATGCTCCACAGGAGCACACCCACGGGCACCGCGACTCGGAGGACGCCTTCAAAGACCTGGGGCGCCGAGATATCCGGCCGCGCCGCCGCCGCGACGATCTGCGACAGCAGTCGCGGCGCCTCGGTCGCTGCGAGCAGCACCGAGAAGCCGTTGGCGACGCCATGCTCGCTGATGATGCCGGCCAGCCAGGCGAGGAGCGCCGTCCCGCCGATGAGGGTCACCACGACGAGCGCACGAGGCCCCGGGCCGGCGTCGAGGATCGGGAACGTGGAACCCTGGAGGTTGGCCGCGAACACATAGGCCTGCATGGCGGTCAA
>DATAGU010000286.1:0-13002 GCA_036263495.1 Polyangia bacterium
GCGTCTCGATCTCGGCACCTTGTGCCCCCGGCCCGAGCAGCGCGATCAGGCATTGGCCGGTGAAGTGCTCCCCGAAGATGCTGGCCGCCCGAAGCAGGCGCCGATCCTCGCCGCCGAGGGCATCGAGGCGCGCCTGGGCCAGGGCCAGCACCGTCTCGGGCAACGCACCATCCCTCCCCTCGGCGACCGCACGGATCAATTCCTCGAGGTAGAAGGCATGTCCCGCCGCCCGCTCGACCACGGCCTCCACCGTAGCCTGCTCCACCACCTCACCGAGCACCTGGCGTACCAGGCTCTCGCTCGCCTTGCGGGTCAGCGGTCCAAGCCGGAGCTCCTGCAGCGTCCGCTCCGCCCATAGCCCAGGAAACAGCTCGTGCACCTCCGGGCGGCCGAACCCCATCACGAGCAGCCGGTGATCGCACAGCGCCCCGAGCGCCCCATCCACCAGCTTGAGCGATGGCAGGTCACCCCATTGCAAATCCTCCAGCACCAGCACCACCGGCCGTGCCGCGCACTCGGCGCGCAGCCAGCCAGACAGCGCGCGTCGCAGCTCCTCACCCATGAGCGTGGGATCACGCCGCGCCGCCATCAGGAGCGGCCCCGGCACCGGCGGCGGTGCTCCCGCCAGCTCCCCCAGGAACTCTCCTACCTGCTCGAGCTCCGCTCCATCGAGCCGCCTCCCCAACCACGCTCGCAGGCGTCCATGGCGCTCTTCCCGCACCACCTCTCCCAGGCCCGCGGCCTCGCGCAGAATCTGGCGCAGCAGGACCAGCGGCGAGCCGCTCTGCATCGGATCGCCCCGGGCCATCCATACGAACGGCGGCTCCCGGTGGTGCTCGATCTGCTGGAGAAATTCGTATCGCAGACGCGACTTCCCGATCCCGGCCGGCGCGGTGACCAGGACCGCCCGCGCCACGGGCTCGGACACGCACTCCTCATACAGCCCCGCCAGCATGGCCAGCTCGCGCTCGCGGCCCACGCACGTGGTGCGCTTGCCGAGGAGCGTGCGCGTCCCGTCCCGCTTGCGCGCCCCGTGCAGCCGCGGCCCCTCTGGATCCTCCTCGACCTCGAAGACTGCCCCGAGGAGCCCGGCGGTGATGGCGTCCAGCCGGATGCGGTCCGATGCCGCCGGCAGCCCCAAGAGCTCCATCGCCCGATCGAGCACCTCGCCCAGCGGCAGGCGGCTGCCGAGCACGCAGCGGCCCGTGGCGAGCGCCAGCTGCGCCTCTGAAAAAGCCCCCCGCAGCGCCAGCGCACAATGCGCCGCTCGCGCCACCTGGTCCGTCGCCACTCCTTGGCCGAGCATCAAGGCAACGAAGATCCCCTCTCCCAAGGATTCCACCCGGGCGCCAAAGGGCGTGACGATCGATTGCAGCTCGCGCTCGAGCGCGAGGCCGCGCGAGGCACCCTGCTCGGCCGGCGTGTCTTCATCCCCATCGGCGGGTCGCGCCCCTGGCCCCTGGGACTCAGACCACGTCTCCTGCAGATCACCTGCCCGTGAGAGCAGCGCCGAGGCCGCCGTGGCCAGGGCTCCAGGCTCGAGCGTACGCGACGGTTCCCGACGCATCGCGATCACACTGACGTAGCGCTGCTCCAGGCGGGTGAGCGCTGGACGCTGGGCCCCCTGCACGGCCACATGGTCTCCGGGCCGCTCCTCGAGCGCCGTGAGCTCTTCCGCCACCGCCATCCCATCGGCGGGCCTGTGCCCAGGGTTCTTGGCGAGCATGGACGCCACCAGGGCCGCCAGCGCCGCCGGCACCTCGGGGCGCAAGACTTCGAGTCGCGACGCCTCCTCACGGAGCAACTGATCGAAGCGGTCGGCAGCAAAGGGAGTCCGACCGGCCAGACACTCGAACAGCACGCAGCCGAGGGCGTATACATCCGCAGGGGGCCCTATGGCGCCCGAGCCGCGCGCTTGCTCGGGCGCCATGTAACCGGGGGTGCCGAGCACCGTCCCCTCCTCGGTCAGCCGCTCGCCCTGCCCCATCAAGACCAAGCCAAAGTCGATGATCTTGAGCGCGTCCACGTCCCCACCCACCAGCATCAGGTTCGAGGGCTTGATGTCGCGGTGGACGATGCCGCGCCGGTGCGCCGCACCGAGCGCCGAGGCCGCCTGCCGGGCAAGCCGGAGGCTCTCATCCACGGTCCAACGGGTGCCGGCCAACCGGGCGCGCAAGTTCACGCCCTCGATCCACTCCATCGCCAAGTACAGCGCCCCGTCTGGCGTCCGACCGTGCGCCAGGTATTGGACAATCCCCGGGTGCTGGAGCTCGGCCAGGACTCGCATCTCCCGCAGAAAGCGCTCGCTGCCGGCCTGTCCCCCGGTACGGAGGACCTTGAGGGCGATCGGAGCACCCTCGCGCTCCCGGTCGCGTGCGCGGTAGACCGTGCCCACCCCACCCTGCCCCGCCACCCCCGTGAGCTCGAATCGACCCGCGATGACCTCACCAGTCCTCATGAGCAGGTAATGTGGGGTGGATTTCCCTTCCCGCTATGGCAGCCAAAGTCGCGGGACGGCGACGCGCACCGCGTCGTGGGGAGCGTCCCCTGCTCGTATACCCAAGGGCTGGTCGCGACGAGTACCGTCCCGCTTGCCGACGAGGGCCACTCGGTACCAGAATGATGGAGCCGTCCCATGACCCGGAGATGACTCATGCTGGCGGTACCTCGTACAAGGTGGCTGGTCGTTGCCCTGCGGACCCTCGGGGCCATCGCCGTCCTCGGTGGGCTCGGAACCCTCGGGGCCTGCGCGCACGTGCCCCTGGTCTCCCCCGCCCGCGGCGGGCATCGCTGGATCGAGGCCCGATCGCGCCACTTCACGCTGCGCACCGACCTCTCCCCGCACCAGGCGCACGGAGCCCTGCGCGAGTTCGAAGAGACCTACGCCATCTTGGAGAACATCGCCTTCCCCTCACTCCTGCCGCTGCGCAAGAAGGCCCCCCCGCAGCGCATCGACCTCGTCATCTTCCGCGACGAGATCGACTTCCAGGCCCTCGCGCCCGCCGGCGCGGCGGGATACTACACCCCCTACCTCAACAACATCGTCGACCCGCGGCCGACCATCGTGCTGTACGGCGAGCTCACGCCCGATTCGCGGCGGCGCTTCCAGCACGAGCTCACCCACCGGTTCTTCGGCACGCGCGTGCGCCACGCCCCACCGTGGCTCGAGGAGGGGCTCGCCGATTACTACTCCACCCTGCGCTATGAACAGGCCGTGCTCTATCTCGGCGAGCTGCCCGTGCGCAGGCTGCTCGTCACCGAGATCCGCTCCTTCGTTGGTCTCCTCGACCGCTGGATCGAGTACCGCCTCCGGTCGAGCGAGCTCCCGAGCCTCACCGAGCTGCTCCAGGCGGATGGACAGACCTTCCACCGGCCGGCCTCGGAGGCCGCGTTCTATGCCGCCTCCTGGGCCTTCGTGCACATGCTCAACCTCGGGCCCGAGAACTACCGCCCGCGCTTCCAGGCGTACCTCGCCGATCTCGGCGCGGGCGTGCCCTCGGAGGATGCCTGGCAACGCCGCTTCGGCGATCTCCCGCGAGAGCGGCTCGAGCACGAGTTCCGCCAGTACGTGCAGCGCACGGAGATGCCCTTCCAGCACCAGGTCTATATCCCGCCCCGCCCTCCGGTCGAACGGGTGACGCGGCCGCTCGCCCCCGCCGACGTTCACGCGCTCTGGGCCCGCATCCGCCCCTGGGACAGCCGCGAGAACATTCTCCGGGCCGGCCAGGATCTACGCCAGGCGGTGGCGCTCGCCCCGAACGACCCCGAGGTCCGCTACTGGCTCTCCTTCTATCACCAGCGGTGGCGGCGCTTTGGCGAGGCCGAGGCGGACCTGCGGCAGGCGCTGGCCGTGCACCCCCGCGAGCCGCGCTACTGGCACGCCCTCGCCGATCTCCTCGACGAGGGCGCGCGCCAGCGCGGGGACACCCCGTCACGCGCGCGCGCCGACGAGGCGGTGCACCACCTCATGGAGCTCGCGCGCTCTCCCGCCGAGCTTCACTTCCTCGCCCGCTACTACTCGGAGCGCGGCGAGGTCGACGAGGGTCTGCCGTACGCGCGCCGCGCCCTCGAGCTCGAACCCGGGTGCTGGGAGTGCGCCGACACGCTCGCGCTCCTCCGCGACGCGCAGGCGCGCCGCACCAGGGAGCCCCCCGCGACCGGCCGCACTCCCCACTGAGGTCCCGAACACATTCGGGCCCCGCCGGGTTCAGCCGTGATGGCGCTTGAGCGACTCGCGGAACGTGCGGAACTTGGCCACGATCTCTTCCAGGGCCGTGCGCGACGTCTCGCTCACCTCGCGGGCGAACCGCTCGGCGTCTTCGAGGCGCGGCTCGAGCTCCTGCCACTTGGCCTTGGCCTCCATGCCCGCGAGGTGGAGATCCACGCGGATCTCGTCGCGCAGCGTACGGAGCGACTGCAGGCTGTCGTGAAGCTGCTGCCGGATCTGCTCGGTGGATGGATTCATGGACGCTTGCCTCCTCAATGACTTCTCAAGTGGATTCGATGAAGCGCGAATGAGCGCGGCCCTACCCGCTCGAAGAGGAGCAAGGGACATGCCCGTGGCCGGCCTGGCAGGGACCGAAAACAGCGGCAAACCCTGCGTGTCTGCCGGGAGGACGGCGCAAAGCCTGCGCAAACCGCTCCTCAAAGCAGCCTCCTTGCCTGGCCCCAGGCTTGCGATGGTCAAGGGCGATGGAAACGAAGAACCGTCCCTATCTGCTCGGGTTCGTGGCCGGCCTCCTCATCATCGTCATGGCCGTCGCCATCGGCGTCCACAACGCCTCCGCCCGGCCCACAGAGGCGCAGCGGCACCTGCCGACCCCCGAGCACCTACCCTCGGCGGCCCGCAGCATCCTCAAGAAACGCATGGAGCGGCACGGCCGCGACATGGGCGAGCTCATGTGGGCCGTGCTGCTGCTCGACTACGACACGACCCAGAAGCTGGCCCAGCAGGTGGCGACCGAGCCACTCCTCGCACGCCCCCTCGCGGGCGACGCGAGCGAGCTCAACTCCCTCCTGCCCGAGCGCTTCTTCACGCTGCAGGACGAGCTCAAGAGCAACGCGGCCACGCTGGCGCGCGTGGCACCGCAGCGCGATCCCGAGGCCATGGCCGACGCCTATGGACGGCTGGCCCACACCTGCGTCGCCTGCCACCAGACCTATCTGCACGAGCCCGGCCCGCGGCGCGAATAGCCCGCCGCCCGAGCCCTCAATGGCCGATCACGCAGTACGTCGCCCGGAAGTCGCCCCGGATCCGATCCGCCTGTGTGCCCACGGTCAGATCGAAGTTCCCCGTGGCCACGCCCCCCGGCCGAGCGTCGATGCCGTCGAGGATCACCAGCCCCCCCACCGCCGCCCCCTGCGACGGCTCCACCACGTTGGTCCCCGCCCCATCGGTCTTCACGAACACCGCCTCGGCCATCGCCTCCGCGCTGTTCGTGTTCACACGATACGTGCCGATGGTGACCTCCGGCCTCATCAGGGGCCCCCGCAGATCCATCGTGAACACCGTCGTCCCCGGGAACGGACCCGCCCCGCTGTTCAGGCGCTGGCAGAGGTCCTTGGCATCGGTCAGGTGGACATAGATGTCCACGTCCGCGCTGTCCTTGCGGAAGATGGCCTCGCGCACGTCGAGCGACTGCCCCGCCACGCGGCCGATGAACTCGTTCGGAGAACCGCACGCGCCCATCCCTCCCAGAAACGTGCACGCCAGAACCACCCGCATCACCCCTCGCATGGCTTGCCTCCCAAGGTCGTCCAGTGGCGGCGTGGCAGGCCTCCGCGTCCCGTCTCCGCCTCTCTTGGTACCGCCACGCACGCGCCCTATGGTATCAGTCCACCGGCTCCGCGCCCGAGGCCACATGAGGCTCCCCGATGTCTGATTCCCCTCCTGAAAAACCGGACGACCTGAACACGCCCGAGACGCTCCCGGCCCTGCCGCCACGAGTTCCCACCGGCCTCCCCGGCCTGGATCGCATCCTCGGCGGCGGCCTGTTCCAGGCCGGCATCTACCTGATCGCCGGCCCTCCAGGGTCGGGGAAGACGATCCTCGCCAACCAGCTCTGCTTCTACCACGTGGCCGCGGGCGGACGCGCCATGTACATCACACTGCTCGCCGAGTCGCACGCCCGCATGCTCGGCCACCTGCAGACCTTCAGCTTCTTCTCCGCCGACGCCGTCGGCCAGACGCTCAAGTACATCAATGGCTTCAAGGCCATCGAGAACGAGGGCCTGGCGGGGCTGCTCCAGCTCCTGCGCGGCGCCGTGCGCGAGCATCGCGCCACCCTCCTCGTCCTCGACGGCATGATGACCGCGAGCGTCCTCGCGCGCTCGGGCACCGACTACAAGAAGTTCATCAACGAGCTGCAGACGTGGGCCGGGATGTACGGCTGCACCGTGCTCTTCCTCACCAGCGCGGACCTCGATGGCGCAGGCCAACCCGAGCACACCATGGTCGATGGCATCTGCGAGCTCGGGCTCGAGCGCCTGGACATGAAGACCATGCGCAAGCTCACGGTGCACAAGTTCCGCGGCAGCGGCTTTGCCGAAGGCGGCCATACCTACGTCATCACCCGCGATGGCCTCGTCATCTACCCACGGCTCGAGTCGCTCCCCCTGTCGCAGCTCCCCGAACGGGCCAACGGCAAGCGCCTCGGCACCGGGATCGCGGCGCTCGATCGCCTCATGGGCGGCGGGCTCGCCTACTCCTCGACGACCCTCTTCCTCGGCTCCTCCGGATCGGGCAAGACCATCTTCGGGCTCCACTTCCTCGCCGCCGGCGCCCAGGCCGGCGAGCCCGGCCTCCTCTTCGGTTTCTTCGAGAACCCCGCCGAGGTGATCCACAAGGCCAACCGGCTCGGCCTCGGCCTGGACACGCTCTGCGAGCGCGGCGACGTCACCATCCTGTGGCAGCCGGCCGCGGAGCAGCTCCTCGACGCGCTCGGCGAGCGTCTCCTCAGGACCGTGCGCGAGCGCGGCATCAAGCGCCTCTTCATCGATGGTCTGGTGGGCTTCAAGGAGGCCGACCATAGCGGCCGCCTGGCCGGCTACTTCGCGGTGCTGGCCGCGGAGCTGGCCGTGCTCGGCGTGACCACCATCATCACCGAGGAGACGCGGGAGCTGTTCGTGCGTGAGATCCAGGTTCCCACGCCCGGCGTCTCGGCCATCTTCCAGAACATCATCTTCTTTCGCCAGGTGGAGGTCGAGGCCGAGCTCCTGCGCCTCCTCTCGGTCATGAAGACCCGCGACAGCGCACATGCCCGGGCGCTCTACCAGTTCGACATCACCGACCATGGGATCGAGATCGGCCTACCCTTCCAGCCATCGCGAAACGTCCTGACCGGCGTCTCGCAGCTTCTCGCCGAGGGGCCGCCGATGTCGACGGGAGGAAAGCACGAGGGAGAACGCTAGGTACGTGGATGAAGACGCTCCTCATCATCGACGACGAGTTCTCCCTGGTGGAGTCGCTCACCGAGCTCCTCTCCTGGGAGGGCTATGAGGTGGTCACCGCGGCCAACGGCCGGCAGGGGCTCGAGCAGCTCGAGCGCTCCTCCCCGGCCCTCGTCCTGCTCGACTACATGATGCCGGTGATGGATGGGATGCAGGTGCTGCGGAGCCTGCGCAGCAACCCCGCGTATCGCGACCTCCCCGTGGTGCTCATGACCGCGGCGCCGATGGGCCTCCCCCCGCACGAGAAGGGCTGGACCGCGCTCCTGCGCAAGCCCTTCACCGCCGCCGACGTCCTCCGTGTCATCGAGCGGCTGCTCGGCGACTCAAGAGGTGACATCGACAGGTCTGGCTAGCGTGATCGTGAACGTCGCGCCCTGACCCGGCTCGCTCGCCACCTCGACCCGACCCTGCATGGCCTGGACGAGCTGCTGGACGAGCCACAACCCGAGGCCGAGCCCGCTCGCCACCGTGGCCGACGGGAGGCGCCCGAACCGCTGGAACAGGCGGTGCTGATCCTCGCGGGCGATGCCCATGCCCTGGTCGCGCACCTGGAGGGTGACCTCCTGCTCGTCCGTCCCGACGGTGATGAGGATGGGGCGCCCCAGGCCATACTTCATGGCGTTCGACAGCAGGTTGGTGAGCACCAGGTCGAGGCGCATCCGATCCCAACGCCCGACCACAGGGCAGGGCGCCACCACCGTGCACTCGCACCCGGCCCAGGCGAGATCGTCGGCGGCGCGAGCGACGACCTCATCGACGAGCTCGCGCACGTCGAACACCTCGAGCTGCAGCTCGAGGCGCTCGGCCGTGAGCTGCGACAGGGTCAGGGAGGTCTCGATGAGCCGGCCCAAGCGGGCCGCCGCGCGCCGCCCCTTCTCGAACTTGTCGATGAGCCAGGCGGTCGGCACGGTATCGGCCGATGCCCGCAAGCGCCTGAGGCCGAGATCGATGTTCATGGCGACCGCCTGGAGCGGCGTGCGCAGCTCGTGAGCGAGCATGGCGAGCGCCGAGTCGCGCAGCTCGACGGCCGCCCGCGCCTCCCTGCGGAGCCGCTCGTTCTCGAGCAGGACCGCGAGGTGCCCTGCGAGGCCCTCGGCCAACGTGAGCTCTTCAGGGGAGAAGTGGTGGCCGTGGCCAGGCCACAAGGTGAACAGGCCGAGCGTCACGCCCTGGGCGACGAGCGGCCGGCGCAGCACGCCTCCCTGCCCGAAGTCCTCCCGGGCAGGCCCGAGGCCCTTTCTCCAGGCCGCCTCGGTCGCCCGGTCCCTGTGAGCCACGGCTCGGAGGAGGCCGCGGTCCTGCTCGAGGGCCTCGATGACACAGCCCTCGGCCAGGCGGGGGACCAGGGCGCGGGCGACCCGCTCGAGAGAGGTGAGGAGCGCTTCGTCGAGAGGCGCGGAGCGGGCCAGCCCCGCGATCAGGGACAGCAGGGATGCGGATTCACCTTCTCCGTCCAGGCCCTCGTGCTCGGCCGAGCCTGCGGCGGGCGGCGGCTCGGTGCTGTACTCATCTGCTCCCTGCATACACCCTCACATGGCTCCGGCCGCGACGCCGATCCTCCCTCTCGCGTGGGTATGACATCCGTATCGTTCCAGTACATACAAGTAGCGCGCCCACCTGCGGCCGCCGCGGCCTCCGGCGCCGAGCCGAACACCGCATGGGGTCCGTAGCGAGGCCCAGCCAGCGGCGGCCGCGAAAACATGACGCCGCGGCCCGCGGTGATAATGTGAGCCCATGACCTCGCTCCGTCATCCACTCCGTGCCCCCCGGGGGCAAGCCCTCTCCTGCCGCGGCTGGCCGCAGGAGGCCGCCCTGCGCATGCTCCTGAACAACCTCGACCCCGAGGTGGCCGAGCGGCCCCAGGACCTCGTGGTCTACGGCGGCACCGGCCGGGCCGCGCGCTCGTGGGAGGCCTTCGACGTCATCGTCCGCGAGCTCCAGCGCCTCGGCGACGACGAGACCCTCCTCGTGCAGTCGGGCAAGGCCGTGGGCGTCGTGCGCACCCACCGCGACGCCCCGCGCGTCATCCTCGCCAACTCCAACCTCGTCCCCGCCTGGGCCACCTGGGAGAAGTTCTGGGACCTCGAGCGCGCCGGCCTCATGATGTACGGCCAGATGACCGCGGGCTCGTGGATCTACATCGGCACGCAGGGCATCCTCCAGGGCACCTACGAGACCTTCGCCGCCGCCGCGCGCACCCACTTCGGCACCCCCGGCAGCCCCGCCGCCGACCTCCGCGGCCGGTTCGTCGTCTCCGCCGGCCTCGGCGGCATGGGCGGCGCGCAGCCCCTCGCCGTGACCATGAACGGCGGCGTCTTCCTCGGCATCGAGATCGACCCCACGCGCATCCGGCGCCGCCTCGAGACCCGTTACCTCGACGAGGAGGCGCGCGACCTCGACCACGCCCTCGCCCGCGTCCGCGAGTGCCAGGCGCGCGGCCAGGCCGTGGCCATCGGCCTCGAGGGCAACGCCGCGCGCGTCCTGCCCGAGCTCGTGCGCCGCGGCGTCGTGCCCGACCTCGTCACGGATCAGACCTCGGCGCACGACCCGCTCCACGGCTACATCCCCGCCGGGCGCGAGCTCGGCGAGGCCTCCTCGCTGCGCACGCGCGACCCCGAGGGCTACATGCACGAGTCGCGGCGCTCGATGGCCGACCACGTCCGCGCCCTCCTCGAGCTCGCGCGCCGCGGCGCCCACGCCTTCGACTACGGCAACAACCTCCGCGCCCAGGCCCTCCTCGACCCCGACTTCGCCGCCGAGGTCAAGGCCCAGGGCATCGACGTCTACCGCCAGATCCCCGGCTTCGTCCCCGCCTACATCCGTCCCCTCTTCTGCCAGGGCAAGGGCCCCTTCCGCTGGGTGGCGCTCTCCGGCGACCCCGCGGACATCGCCGTCACCGACCAGGCCGTGCTCGAGGAGCTGCCCGACGACGCCCACCTCCGGCGCTGGCTCACCCTGGCCGGCGAGCGGGTGCAGTTTCAGGGCCTGCCCGCGCGCATTTGCTGGCTCGGCTACGGCGAGCGGGCGCGCGTGGGCCTGCGCTTCAACCGCCTCGTCCGCGAAGGCCGCGTCCAGGCCCCCATCGTCATCGGCCGCGACCACCTCGACTCCGGCTCCGTCGCCTCGCCCTACCGCGAGACCGAGGGCATGCGCGACGGCTCCGACGCCGTCTCCGACTGGGTGTTCCTCAACGCCCTCGCCAACTGCGCCGCCGGCGCCACCTGGGTGAGCGTGCACCACGGCGGCGGCGTCGGCATCGGCTACTCGCAGCACGCCGGCATGGTGGTCCTGGCCGACGGCACCGACGACGCCGAGCGGCGCCTCGAGCGGGTGCTGACCAGCGACCCGCAGCTCGGCGTCCTGCGCCACGCCGACGCCGGCTACCCCGAGGCGCGCGACTTCGCCCAGAGCGCCGGCGTCCACCTCCCGCACGGGGAGCCCAAGGCGTGAGCGCGCCCGCGCCTCCCGCCGCCGCCGACTCGACACAGGCCGCGGCGGGCCCCCTGGTCGTGACCCACATCGGCGAGCTCCTCACGCTCGTGCCGCGGCCCGGGGACCCGCTCGGCCGGGTGCACCAGGCCGCCATCGTCATCGAGCGCGGCCAGGTCGTGTACGCCGGCCCCGAGGCCGACCTCCCGCGCGCCTCGCTCCCCGCCGGCGCCACCCACCTCGACGCCGGCGGCCGGCTCGTCAGCCCCGGCCTCGTCGAGCCGCACGCACACCCCCTCTTCGCCGGCTCGCGCGCCCACGAGTTCGACCTCCGCGCGCAGGGGCGCAGCTACGCCGAGATCCAGGCCGCGGGCGGCGGCATCCTGTCCACGGTGCGGGCCACCCTGGCGGCGAGCGACGAGGCCCTCGTCACCTCCACCGCCGCGCGCCTCGACCGCCTGCTCGCCTGCGGGGTCACCGTCTCCGAGGCCAAGACCGGCTACGCCCTGTCGCTCGACGGCGAGCTGCGCCTCCTCGAACTCCTCGCCCGCGTGCGCCGCCGCCACCCCATCGATCTCTCCCCCACCCTGCTCGCGCACGTCCCCCCGCACGAGCTCTCGGCCGCGGAGCGAGCCGACTACGTGCACCGCTTCGCCACCGAGCTCGTCCCCCGGGCCCGCGCGACCGGCGCCGAGGCCATCGACGTCTACTGCGACGCCGGCGCCTTCACCCTCGCCGAGACCCGCCAGCTGCTCGAAGCCGGACGGCGCGCCGGCCTCGCCCTGCGCGTCCACGCCGAGCAATTCACCCACACCGGCGCCGCCGACCTCGCCGCCGAGCTCGGCGCGCGCTCCGTCGAGCACCTCGAACAGCTCGGCCCCGACACCCCCGCCCGCCTGGCCGCCGCCGGCACCGTCTGCAACCTCCTCCCCGGCGCCGCCCTCACCCTCCGGCTCCCGTGGCCCGACGCGCGGCGCCTCTTCGCCGCCGGCTGCACCGTGGCCCTCGGCACCGACCTCAACCCCGGCAGCTCCCTCACCGAGTCCCTGCCGCTCATGATGTCGCTCGGCTGCATGCAGATGGGGATGAGCTGCGCCGAAGCCTGGCAAGGCGTCACCGTGGCCGCCGCGCGCGCCGTCGGCCGCAGCGACGCCGGCCACCTCGGCCCCGGGGCCCGCGGCGACCTCGTCCTCTGGGACGCCGAAGACCACCGCGAAGTCCCCCAGCACTTCGGCGTCCCCCTCGTCCGCGCCGTCGCCCTCCGCGGCCAGCTCGTGTCCCCCCCATCAAGAGAGAGCCTCCCAGGCTGAGATGCCCCCCTATCTGATGTTAGGGCTTGGTGATAGGACGTCGCGCTTGGTGGTAGATGCGAACCACATAAAGCTCTGCACCGCGCCGTTGGTAATAAATACCCAGGGGAGGTAGCGGCCAGGCGTGGACGACGCGGCCAGAAAGAAGCCGTTTCTCCTGCCCCTCGAAAGCACTGCGGTCCAGCGCGCGGAGCAACTCGTCCAGGTCCGCGGCCAGCTGGCGTGCCGCTTGAGGGTTGCGCTCCGTGAGGTAGGCCAGCTGTTGGCGCAGATCCCTCGCGGCGACGCGCGAAAAGCGGATGCTCATCGAGGACGGTTCAGCATCACAGCCAGATCGGCTCGGACGTCCTCCCACGATACCGTTTCACCGCGGTCGATCTCATCGAGACCTGCCGTGATGCCCGCGTCCTCCTCGGGGGAGAGATCGGTCACGTCTCGCGCATACTCCACCATCACGTAGCGGCCGGCGGGCAGCTCCTGCAGCTCGGGCGGTACATCCTTGCCATTCCAGTTCACCACGTGGAGACGCGCCATGGCTTCAACTCTAGCGACGCCGCGATGATTGCGCCAGAGGCGCAGCCTCCTCTGCGTCCAAGCCCAACGTGATTCTTCGAGCGGATCGTCGCCCGCGATCACCCCGGTACCCATCTCCCCTGCAGATGATGATACCCTCCTCCCATGCGCCAGGATGATCGGGGGCCCGGCGAACCGGACGAGTCCGCCGAGGCCCTCCCCACAGAATACCCCTCCGACTCCACCCTCGCCCCCCAGCGCCCCGCCCGCCCGCGCCCCGCCCCGCGCACCCTGCCCATCC
>DATAGU010000287.1:0-1529 GCA_036263495.1 Polyangia bacterium
GGGAGAGCGCGAGAGGGCAACCGTAGGTTCCCTCTCGCAGGGGGGCCAGGGGGCCCCGCCCCCGGATCGCCCCTCCGCCGGCATCTGGCAGATGCCGCCCATTTAGAAGAGAATGCCCGCGGCCACCATTCGAGGTCCCCCATGCCCATGGTCCCCCTGAAGTCCCGCGAAGGCGCCGAGTTCCAGGGCTACCTAGCCCTTCCCCCGGGCGGTCGAGGCCCCGGCCTCGTCCTCCTGCAAGAGATCTTCGGCGTCAACCAGGTCATGCGCGACCTCGCCGACAGTTACGCCGCCCGCGGCTTCGTCACCCTATGCCCCGACCTCTTCTGGCGCCAGCAGCCCGGCATCCAACTCACCGACAAGACCGAAGCCGAGTGGCAGCGCGCCTTCGAGCTCTACAAGAACCTCGACGAGTCCCTCGCGGTAGCCGATACCGCCCAAGCCGTCGCCCACCTCCGCCAGCACCCCGCCTGCACCGGCCCCGTCGGCGGCGTCGGCTACTGCCTCGGCGGCAAGCTCGCCTACCTCCTCGCCGCCCGCGCCGACGTCGACGCCTGCGTCGGCTACTACGGCGTCGGCATCGAGCGCGCCCTCGGCGAAGCCCCCCACATCAAGAAACCCCTCCTCCTCCACCTCGCCGGCCGCGACAAATTCTGCCCCCCCGAGGCCCAGGCCACCCTGCACCGCGCCCTCGACACCCACCCCCAAATCACCCTCCATGACTACCCCGACCAGGACCACGCCTTCGCCCGCCCGGGCGGCGAGCACCATCACCTCGGTGCCGCCGAGCTCGCCGACCTCCGCACCATCGAGTTCTTCACCCGCCACCTCCACGCCGCCCGCCGCGCCACCGTCGACCTCGCCGCCCTCTGGGAGGAGCACACCAAGTACGAGTTCGCCACCAAGAACACCGAAGACACCCTGCGCACCATGGTCCCCGACGCCTACGTCAACCACGTCCCCACCCTCACCGGCGGCACCGGCCAGGCCGAGCTCCGCGACTTCTACTCCCGGTACTTCATCCCCCAGATGCCGCCCGACACCCAGATGACCCCCGTGTCGCGCACCATCGGCACCGACCGCGTCGTCGACGAGATGGTCTTCACGTTCACCCACAGCGTCCCCATGGCCTGGATGCTCCCCGGCATCCCCCCCACCGGCAAACGCGTCGAGGTCGCGCTCATCGTCGTCATCCACTTCAAGGACAACAAACTCGCCCACGAGCACATCTACTGGGACCAGGCCTCGGTCCTCGTGCAGCTCGGCCTCCTCGACGCCTCCAAGCTCCCCATCGCCGGCGCCGAGACCGCCCGCAAGGTGCTCGACCCCCACTACCCCTCGAACCAGCTCATCCGCCGCACCGAGCGCTGACCCTCCTCCACAACCCCCCCAAGGCCCCAGACCCTCCCCACCCACGAGCACCAGCGCCCGCCCAGGGACAAGACCCTCCCCTCACTGAACTTTAGTCTAGCCCCTCAAGGGTCCCCACCCTCCCCCACCGCTAAAAATAGCGCCCTCCCAGGGTCCCC
>DATAGU010000288.1:0-19498 GCA_036263495.1 Polyangia bacterium
TATTTCAGGCTTCAGTGAGATGGATTCGTCTGTGCCCGGCAAGACCGGACGCATGCTGCTGCCGTCTTTCCCCAGGGGGAGAAAGATTTCTTCAACAGGCTCCTAGCCGAGCCCCTTTCCCGCTCCGTCTCCCAGGCCCCCGGCCTCGAGTCCGCCAGGGCCTGCCCCCATCGAGCTCTCGCAAGCCCTCCCACGCCAACTGCGGCACCGCCCCCTTGCGGAGCCTCTCCACGCGCTGGCAGCATGACCCGCGGAGGGACCTCATGACACAAGCAAGCCCCCGCTGGCTCCTGCTCATTCTCCTCGCCGCATGTGCGCACAGCGCCCCGCAAGAGACCAAGCGTTTCCCGAGCTCCACCGAGCTGCGCCAGCTCGCGCAGAAGCAGCCCCCCAAACAACTGTTCTCGGATCAGACCCAGGACACCGACACCTGGCAGCTCACCGGCCCCCTGCCCGACGCCGTCGACACCATCGAACACCCCCCCGCCAGTCCCTGGGAGCAGCTCCTCCAGCAAGAGGTCCAGCACCGGCGGGGCCGTAGCCTGGCCGTGGAGTCCATGTACTGCGTGGCCCGCGAGATCGGCCTCTTCTATGCGCAGCGCCAGGCCTTCCCGTCGCCGCGCCTGGAGCTGTTCATGACCAGCCGCTGCGGCGCCGCGCTCGGTCACGTCTCGACCTCCTACCTCACCGGCGAGGTCCCCGCCCAGGCGAGCGATGAGACGATCTATCAGCGTTGGCAGCCCCAGGTCCGCGATCTCGTGGCTCGTCACTTCGAGCACGGCGAGCGGCTGATCGGGATCTGGTATGGCCGCCTCGCCGGCAAGGCCATCGTCCTCGTCGCCTCGGGCGAACGCTACCTCACCCTGGAGCGCCTGCCGCTCGTCCCACCACCGGATGGCAAGGTCGTCCTGCGGGGTGAGCTCCTCGCCCCAGCGGACCGCATCCAGGGCCACGCCACCCTCGGACGCTTCGGTTTCACCCACTGCGAGCTCGACCCCGAAGTACCGCTGCCGCGGTTCGCCATGACCTGCGAGCTGCAGCCCCAGGACCCCTGGGCGCGCATCGAGATCTCCTACTTCCCACCGCGGCGCGTGCTCGGCTACGTGGCGCTCTCGGTGATGGTCTGGCCGGCCACGCCCCCGGCCCCGGACTACACGCGGCCGTCCTTCTCCCTCGCCACGAGCGCGAGCGGCGGCACCGCCGAAGAGACCTTCCTCCAGATGGTCAACCAGGTGCGCGGCCAGGCCAGCCTCCCGCCCATCACGCTCGCGCCCGCGCAGAGCAAGACCGCCGCCGCCGTGGCGCCCCATTACTTCGGCGCCCTCTCCAAGGGCAAGCCCGACGTGGCCGAGCTCGTGGCCCTGGGCATGATGGCCGGCTGGGAGGTCGAAGGCCAGCTGCGCGAAGGCCGCTTCATCGCTCCGGCCGTGCGCAACACGACCGACATCGCCCAGCTCCTACTCCACGCCGTGGAGACCCCCACCGGTCGCGAGGTGCTGCTCGATCCCACCGCCCGCCAGCTCGCCATGGGGCCCGTGGTCTCGGCCGAGCACCAGGCCCTCGGCGCGCTCCTGAGCTCGTACTCCTTCTTCGACGAGGGCCAGGGTCATGGACAGGATGTGCAGGCGTTCCTCGAGCGGCTTGGCCGACTGCGCGCGGCCAAGAACCTGCCGCCGCCCGTGCCCGTATCGGGCGTGAGCGAGCACCTCACCGCGGCGACGCAGCGGCTGCAGCGCGGCAAGGCTCCCCCGCGGACCGTCCTCAACGAACTCCTCGGCCGCGTCTCCTGGACCCTGCAACGCCCCGTGAAGGGCTGGTTCCTCGAAGCCAACTCGGTCGAGCAGATGCAGATCCCGCCCGAGTTCTTGCGCGGCGGCCCCCTCCACCTGGCCATCGCCGCCGGCCACTACCGGCCCGCGGGCGAACCCTGGTGGAGGCTCGTGTTCGTCGTCGTCAACGCCGGCGCCGAGCCTGGCGTCACCGCCTCCCGGGAAGCGCCTCCCACCGCCACCGTTGCGGATGGGGCTCACTGAACGAGGTCGAGTCCTACGAATAGACCGGGAACATCAGCTCGCGTTGCGCATTCCAGGCCACTCGGCGAGGATCCTCTCGCGGTCCCTGCCACAAGTGACGCAGGCGATCGGTCCATCCCGGCCTGCGAGCTTCACGCAGGTATTCGAGCGTGGTCTTGCCCCCGAGGAGTTCCACGGACCAGCGTTCGAGCGCCAGCCGAGCATGGGCCTCCGTCCCCCACAGCACGACGTAGAGCCAGTATTCGGCATCGGAGAGTTCGGCGTAGGGGCTGCGCAGGGTGCCGTCGGTCCCCGGGGAGACGAAGTACGGTACCGACAGGTCGAAACGCCCCCGCTCGGCCTCGAGGAGTCGCTCGAAGGCACGCCGCCGCTCGCCGGGCACCGGATCGAGCCACAGGGCGCGCTCCTCCCAGATGGAGTGGAAGCCGAGATCCGGCCATGGCGCCATGAGCGCCCGCAGCGCCAGGCGTTCGTCTGGGAACAAGCTGCAAAGCCTAAGGCGCAGGGCGGGCGGGAGATCGAGCGCCTCCAGCATCACCCGCCCTTGGCCTTCCTGGCGGCGGCGACGACCGCATCGGCGTCCTCCCCGCCGCGGATCACACCGTCGAGCGGGAGCCAGAAATCGCCCAGAGTCGTCAGCACGGTCGAAATGGCCCTCTTGATGTCCTCGTCCTCCAGGGAGCCGTCGCTGTGGCGGGGTAAGACCAGCCGGTAATAGACCAGCCGCCGCTCAGAATTGAAGCCAAAGCCTGGCACTGCCAGCGCGTCGTTGATCCGGACAATGGCATGTTCGACGGCCGAGAGCCGCTCGGGTGAGACTTCGAAGGGCAAGGCATGAACGAGTTGCACCAGATGGAGCTGTGGTTCCCATACCAGCGCAAGCGTTCCTTCGACGGGCGGTGAGTGCGTCGTCATCTCAAGCGCATGGTATGCCGGCACGTCGACGAGAGGGATGTTCTCGGCGCGGAGCAACATACGCAGATCATCCAGGGTCCGCAGGATCACTCGGTCACCCACCGCCAGAGAGACGAAGCCGCATCTTCCACGGCCCCGGTGGCAGATGACACTCCGTCCCATGCAACACCGAGTGGCTTTTCCGCACCTGACAGAAGGTCTCCCAAACCCTGCTTGGCCCATCCGGTGAATCCGGTGTTATCCGCCAACGCATGAACCAAATAGCTGCCGGCCATTCCGGCGACGAAACCAATGCCCGCGCCAACGGCGGTCCCCAGGCCGGGCACGATGGACCCGAGCGCCGCACCCAGGGCGGCCCCGCTAGCCCCGGCGCCAACCCCGATGCCGGTATCTACCAGGACATTGGCGGTGGCCTGGCTCGCGCGCTCCCGGCCATCACGGTAGGCGTCTGCGTTGTTCCACAAGGACAATCCGCCCTCGAGCAGCCCCCCGATCGCTCCGCCAGCCTTCACCATCCCCGGAGCACCGCTGCCCAGGCGGGGGGCCAGTGCATCGAACCCGACCGCCGTGGCACCGCCGACCGTCGTGTTGACGCCGACGTCGAGAGCTACTTGGCCGGCTCCGATGTCTTCCCCGCGGACATACTTGCGGTAGAGGTCACCGGCCAGCGCCGCGATCCCCCCTCCTACGGCTCCGTAGCGGGCAGATCCGGCCCTCCCTGCTTCGCCGGCCGGCATATCCAAAGGGCCAGCTCGGTTTGGCGTCAACTCGGGTGGCAAGGACCGGGCCGTGGCAGCGCTGGCTTCCGGCGCTGCTGCGCCAGTGACTGGATCGAATGCTGTCTGACCAAGCGGGCGAATCTGCCCTGGGGAGGTGTTCCTTGGAATGATGTCGAGCTGCGTTCCTCCGGTCGCCGAGGGGACACGCATGGCGCTCGCCCCAGCGTCCACGGCACCTTTGCCTGCCTGCTGGGAGAGCGAGTAAGGATGCTCTCCCATCACACGGTAGGGCCAGGGCCGAGCTCCCTTGCCCTTGGGCACCGTCACGCTCGCAGGATCAATGCCCTGCTTCTTCAGGCCGGCCAGCACGTCGGCCACCCCTCCACGCCCGGTCGCCGGATCGACGGCCGCGGTGTAATCGGCTCGGATGAGGGTGCGGCCGGGCATCCCCTGATAAGCGCCTGCCTCTCCAACCGCCTCGCCCGCCGAGGGCGAAGCGTAGATCAAGGACTGGCCCGGGGCGTTGTATCGTCCACCAGCGCGTGATGAGAACGAGTGTTCGAGAAAGTTCTCCCAATATCTGGTGGGGACCGCGCGGTAGATTTCTCCGTTGAATCCCGACTGCGGGGCCTCGAAACCGCCTTGGTATGCCCGCTCCAAGAATGCCCGCACCAGGCTCTCTCGACCTGCAGCCCCTGCCACGCCGGTGGCTGCCGCGCTCTTTGCCGATCCTTTCGTCAAGGCATCGGAAACACCGTGTCTCTCTTGTTCCGGGGGCCGAGACGTTGATTCCGCTCGGGGATCCTCCCTGCTCTGCACCGCATGGGAGGCGCCATCAGGAGCCGCCCGCGGGGCGACGCCATAGTATTCCAGGAGACCACGAGGGATGGATCGGCCCGATGACTTGGCCCAGAGGGCCGCGCCTGGTCCCGGCTCTGGGGCCGGCTCGGAGGGGCGGATGCCGTAGCGCTCGTAGTAGCCAAGCGGCAGCGAAAACGGACGATCGGGGACGCCTTGATCCGTGGGCTCGTCCCTCTTTTGAGAAGGCGATCTCGAAGAACCGGTGCGAGACGACTTCCCTTGCGGCATCAACCCCTCCCTGAGGTTTTCCCGGTCTCCATGACCTGTCTCATTGCACCGGAGGCTTTGTCAAGGGCACGCCCGATGGACGGCCGCGATGCCGTCAGCGTCGCTGCGGGGCGCGGCGGAGGCGTTGGATCATCCGCAACACGTCGGCCAGCGAACGATCGGCCTGGGCGCCGCGCACGAGGAACGCGGCCACGTACCCGCCCGGCTCGCTGTACGCATAATGCGTCAGCCGCGTGCCCCCGTGCCCGTCGGGCTCCGTCATCCAGCCCGCGCGGATCATCGGCACCCGCACGTAGCCGTGCGCCGGCGGGGGGCCGAGCTCGTTCGCCGTCTCGGCGCGGAACTGCGTGCGCTGCCGCGCCGGATCGTAGACCCGACGGATGCGGATCGTGTAATCCCGATCGCTCACCACCGGCGTGCGGATCTGATCATAAATGAGGAGCTCGTGGTCGCTCGCGCGCAGGATCTGGCGGTGCTTGAGGTCCTCCATGTCGCCCCCGCGCATGGCCGACCACAGCTCCTCGGCGGCTCGCGCCGGATCCACCGCCACGTCCACCACCGCGCGATACTCGTAGTACGACGACCCCGGCACCTCCCGCTTCTCGAGCGTCACGCCGTTCTTGGTCGCCTGCGCCTTCCACCCCGCCGTCGCGTTGTCCCGCTCGCTGAACTGCACGAGCGCCGGTCCCCCCTCCGCACGGACATACCCCGGCACGATCCAGACGAGAAGGCATACGACAAGGCTGCGTCCACCCATCCCCGCATGATACCGGACGGGCCGCGGAGTCGCGCCTTCTTCGCCTCCGCTCGCCCCGCCCGCCCCCGCGTCAGCGCCGGGTGTGGGCGCGGATGCGACGCTCCTCCTCGCCGAGCTCGTACACGGTGGCGAGCAGCCGGTCGGCGATCTTCTTGTGCGAGGCGAGGCGGTTCGACATGGAGCGGAACGGCGCGAGGTCGATGGGCTCGCCGAACACCGCGATCACCCGCCGCTCCGGGTTCGGCGCCTCGCCGAGGAGGGCCTGCACCGGCCGCGCGCGCCGCCAGCTCGTCAGGATCTCGTCGATGATGTTGTTGCCGAGCCCGTTGATGAACGCCGGCACCACCACCGGCCAGCTGTCCATCACGAGCTTGCCGATGCCGGGCTGGGCGGGCAGCGGCGTGTAAGGATCCTCGTTCTTGTTGCGCCGTCCCTCGGGGTGCATGCCGACCAGCACGCTCCCCTGCCGCAACATCGACCCCACCTCCGCCACCGACCACTTGTTGAACGCCTGCTTGGCCGGCTCGCGGAACACCGGCGGGTACATGCGCCCGCCGCCCGCCAGGAAGTTGACCGCGATGCCGAGCGGGCGCTGATAGAAGAAGTCCGCGCGCACCGGACAGAACACCGGCTGCTGCAGATGCGTGAAGCGATAGAGCGCGGTGAAGAGGAAGTAGAGGTCGAAGAAGCTGCGATGGTTCGCCACCAGCATGACGCCGTCCTGGGGGCTGAGGCCGCGCAGCCGCTCGATGCCGTACACCTCATACAAGTTGCTCACGCAGAACCAGATCCAGTTCGGTCCCACGTAGCGCGAGTAGCCGTAGCTCAGGAAGCGCCCCTGGTGAACGAGCAGATCCATGAAACGGAAGGCACGCCGCTCGAAGGGCTCGAGCAGCTCGAGCGGCGGCGCACCGTGGGCGATGTCGGCTGTCAGTTTCACGGCAGACCTCTCTGTCTTCATCGTCTCGGTCACGGGCTCGGGCATGAACGGGTCCCTCAAGCGTCGGGCATCTCGAAGTCGAGCGGCAGGTGCGGGAGCGAGGAGCGGATCCGGCGCTCCTCCGCGCCGAGCTCGTCGTACACGACGGACAGCAGGCGATCGGCGATGCGTTTGTGCGACGCGAGGCGGTTCGACATGCCGCGGAAGGGCGTGAGATCGATCGGCGCGCCGAACACCGCGAGCACCCGCTTCTTGCGCTGGAAGTTGGCCTTCACGTCGCCGAGGAAGTCGTTCGTGAAACCGTTGATGAAGACCGGGATCACGACCGGCCAGCTGTCCATCACGAGCTTGCCCACGCCGGGCTGCGCGGGCAGCCGCTCGTAGGGGTTCGCGTTCTTGTTGCGCCGGCCCTCGGGATGAAAGCCCACGACCACGTTGCCGCGCCGGAGCAGCTCGCCGAGGTGCGCGAGCGACCACTTGTTGAACTCCGCCTTGGACGGCTCGCGGAACACCGGCGGGTACATGCGTCCGGCCCCGACCGCGAGGTTGAGGAACGTCCCCGCCACGTGCTCGTAGAAGAAGTCGGCGCGCACCGGACAGAACATGGGCTGGTGCAAGCGGGTGAAGCGGTTGAGGAGGACGGCCAGGACATAGAGGTCGAAGTACGAGCGGTGATTCGACACGAGGAGGATGGGGGCATCCGTCGGCACCCCGGCCAGGCGCTCGTAGCCGTAGCCGGTGAGCATGCGGCTCGTGACGAAGTACATCCAGAAGTTGCCCCAGGTGCGCAGGTACCGCTCGGTCGCGGGCACGGCGTGCCGTTCGAGGAGATCCATCAGGCGCACGTTGAAGCGCTCGAAGGGGGTGAGGAGCTCGAGCGGCGGCGGGCCGGGCGGCAGCGGAGCGGGGGCGACTTGGACTTGGGGCTGGGAGTTGGCGGTCACCATCCTGGAGGCGGACCTTATCATAGCCTGGCCACTGGCTGATCACGTCAGCAAGCGAGCGAACGAGGACATTGAAAGGATCGCGCTCGCACCCCGCCAGCGTGGTGGGGCTGCATCACGGTGCCGGTCCCTCCGCACCACCAGATGAGCGTCGAGCTCCACGCGATGCACAGGCCCTGGGCCGGCATAGACCCGTAAGACGGCCCCCGCGGCATTGCGCCGATAGCGTTGGAGGGGGACCCGCTCGGCCCGTGCGGCCCTGGGGGCCACGGTGGGATCGAAGAGGACCCATTCCTTCACGCCGAGTAGCGCGTACTTGAGCGGCGCGTCCTCCTAGCTACATGCCACTGCGAAATGCGGTTCCGCGATGAATGGGCCCCTGACGAGGCCCGCGAGCAGCCGGTGCATGCCCGGAGCCGACCCTGCGCCAGAACGCGGCGGGCTACCTGCGCGACACGAAGCAGAACAAGGCGAAGTCCTACACCGCCACGGTGTGGCGGCTGCGGATCTTCTTCTCTGACCCTGACCTGCGCCGGGGTGATCTCGATCAAAAGAAGTGCCTCGCGTACTACGACGCCCTCACCAAGCGCGTGAACCCGAGGACGCGGCATCCCTGGGGCACGAGTCGCTCTCCACCACGTTGCAGAGCGATGCCGAGCCCGGCGCGGTCAGCACGGCCCGGCAGCAGGCGGTGCTCAAGATCCTGGAAGGGGACGGGGAGCCGGTGGGAAAACGGGAAACGGGAATCGTTTTCCCATGCCCCTCCGAAAACAAAAAGCCCGCGTGAACCTGTGCGTTCACGCGGGCTTAAGTGGAGCTGAACGGGATCGAACCGTCGGCCTCCTGAATGCCATTCATAAAAAAGTAGCCTAGTTTCGCAAACATAGCATCCACAATCATTCCCCGCGGACGGCAGGATGTCAGTCATTTCAATTGTTTAGGCGTGGGGAATGATGAGCCGCAGATTGCCTGGCATGTGCACGTAAGCGGTTCAGCATTAAGCCCATCACCCCAAAATGGACCAACAGGTCCACCCGCACAAGGGAACCCTCGTACAGGGTTCTTCTGTTACGAGTGGTAGACGTCGCCGGAAGGTTACTCGGGACGAGGCCGTAATCAAGAAGTGGCCCTGCTCTTCGCCAGCGCACAGCCGAAGACGAGCAGGGCATCGGCCATCTCAAGGAGGGTAGAAGACCAAAAGAAAGAGCCAGGCTTCCTGCTCACCTGGCCCTCTCGCCACCGAAGGCAGAAACCTCATGGCTCGGTGGCCACGCAGGCGTGCCCGTACGGGCAGCCCCGGCACTGCCACCCCCGCACCGGATAGAACGCCCCCGCGTCGACCGCCCTCAGCACGCCCACGACCGTCCGCAGGAAGTCGTCCACGTCCCTCCCGTCCCGCTCCACCTCCTCGACCTGCACTGCCGGCTCCTTGGTCTTGGTCACTACCTGCAACCGCACACCGACCTCGCCGAGCCCGAGCTGTGCGGCGGCGAACTTGTAGGCCGTGGGCTGGAGGTCGTATCGGAGCTGGTCCTGGGAATACCGACGGGCGGCCGTCTTGTGCTCGACCACCACCCGCCGCTCCCCATCCCAGACGACCAGGTCGAGGGCGCCCACGAGTTTCTCCTCGAGCACCTCGCCCGTGTCCGGGTCGTGCAGGCCGACGGCGAAGCCCCGCTCCACCGCCTCCACCCGCACTGGCCTCGCCGCGGCCTCCCGGTGGAACGCCGCCAGCATATCCACCCCCTGGGCCACCGGGTCGGCCTCGGCGTCCTCTTCGTCCTCCGCCTGGAGCGGGACCGGCCCCGACGCGGCGTTGTCCCAGGCGTCCCGGAACACCTCGGCCAGCTCACCAGGCCCGGGGACGCTCCCCACCTCCTTGAGCAGGCCGTAGAAGTACCCGAGCGCCACGTGGAACGCGGAGCCGAAGGCGAGCGCCGCCGGCACGAACGCGGGCTCTACGCCGAGCACGTACTTCAGCTGGTACTGCCGCGGGCAGCGGAGGTAGCACTTTATCTGGCTCACGCTGACGTGGAGCCCCAACCACTCCCGCTCGCCCGGCACGGCTACGCCTCGCCCGCGTGCCGGTCGCGGCCGTTGGCGCCGAGCGCTGCGATGAGGTCCGCCGCCTGCTCGCGGGTCAGGTACTCGGGCTGGACGCCGTAGCGCTGCCGCACCTGCCCGCGGAACGTCTGCTCGTCGAAGCCCCGGTCCCGCGCGATGGCCCAGACGGCAGACAGCTGCTTGGCCGTGAGCCGGTTCCGCACCGGCGCGGCCTGCTGGCGCGGGGCGGCGCTAGCGGCGGCAGCCCTCGGCGTGCCGTTCCCAGGCGGTACCGCAGGGGCAGCGTATCCTTCGTCCGCGGGGAGATTGTCGTCGTCAAGCGTGCCCTCGTACGCCTGCCGGCCCACGCCGAGGAACGCCGCCGTCTTCTTGAAGCCGTTGGTGTAGGCCCCCTTGACGGCATCGGCCATCGACAGGGCTGTGTGGCCGCCATCGCCCAGGGCCTCGGCGAAGGGCACGAACTTTCCCTCCGCCCACTCCCCGAGCTGCAGCCGCACCTCGCACGTCGCGTCGAAGGCCGGCCGGCCCTTGGCCGTCGCCGCCTCCTTGACCGTGACCTTGCGCTCGACGCGGAAGCCCCCCACGCCGAGCACCTCGTTCAGCCGGTTGACCACATACTGGTACTTGATGCCGGTGGTGCTGTAGCCCTTGCCCGTCGCCCGCCCGTCGGTGCGCTCTATCGCCTCCTCGGGGAACGGGGCGGACAGGGCAGCATAGATCCTGCGCCTCTCCTGCTGGTCCATGACCATCTCCTTCGGGCGCGCGGGCGCCCGGAAAAAGAAGGGAGCCCCGCGGCACACGCCGCCGGGCTCCCTCCTCTACTTGCTCACCTCACTTCGTTATCCTGGCCTTCTCCTCCGTGAGCGCGGCGATGACCACCGCCAGCACGGCGAGCGCCAGCTCGACGACAAGCTTCTTCTTGACGGCCTTCCGGACCATCGACCACATGGGCCTTCCCCTGTCTCGGGCCCGCCGCCGGATGGGTAACCATCTCCGCCCTGCGGCGAGCCCGCGGGGACGGGCGGAGACGGCGGTGGGCTACGCGGCGAAGAGCGCCTCGGCGGTGCGGTCGTCCATGCAGTCGAGGTCCAGGACCACCTGCGCCTCGTCGCACCAGGGCGCGAGGGTCGCGGTCTCGACGCCGATGCCGAACCCGAGCACGGTCACGCCGAGCCTAGCGGCCCGGGCGCGCAGGTCGGCGGCGCGTTCGGTGCTCGAGCCGCCGTCGGTGATGAGGACGACGTCGGCCCTGCGAAGCGAGCCCGGGTGCTCGGCGATGATGTCCAGGCCCCGGCCGAGCACGTGGGCGATGTCGGTGCCGCCGCCGCAGGAGACGAAGAGCGCCGCCTCCGGCAGCTGGCCGCCAGGCATCACCACGGCCTCGTGCTTGATGCCCGCGTCGAAGCCGAGGAGGGCGAACGGCCGGCGCTCCCGCTGCGCCACGTCGAGGAGCGCCAGGGACACCGCGGTCGCCCAGACGTCGGGCGAGCCGTCCATGCTGCCGCTCTTGTCCAGGCACACGACCAGGGGCCCCTTGCCGAGCACCTCGCTGCCGCGGAGCGCGTACTGGAGCGCGCGCCGCTCGGCGAGGTCCCGCAGCCCGAGGACGCGCAGACGCGGGTGGACGAGCTTGCCCAGCTCGGCGGGCAGGAGCCGGCCGAGGTCGGCCCCCTGCTCCACGTTGGCGACCTCGTCCGTGCCGTGGCGGACCTTCGTGCGCCGCTTCTGGGCGGCGATGCGCTTGAACCGGCCGGCCAGGAGCGCGATGCGCCGGAGGCGGTGGTCATTCCGGATGCGGGCTGCCAGGGTCCTTGCCGGCGTGCCCGGCCGCACCTCGCCCTGCGCGGTCCCGGTGCCCGGCACGGGGCCGAACGCCACCTGCTCCAGGCCCGCGCTCGCGTCACGCTGCGCCTCCACCGCGGCCGAGGCACGGTCGCACGCCGAGCGCACCGCGCGCCTGAGCGCGGCCTCGTCGCGCTGAGGCACCTGCGGCTTCAGCTCCGCCATGAGCGTCTCCACCGCCGCAGCCGCGGCGTCGGCGTCGCCCCGGCACTCGGCCGCGAGCCGCTCGAACGAGGGCAGTTGCTCGCAGGCCGCGTGCACCCGCCCGGCCCACTCCCGCAGCGCGGGGTCCTGCTCGCCCTCGGGCAGGCGCTCGGCGTCACCCGCGTACAGGCGCTCGAACAGCTCGTCCTCGAACCGCCGCTCGGGCGGGTCCGAGGCGTCGACCCGGGCGAGCCCGCGCGCCGAGCGGTGGAGGTAGATGCTCCACCTCGGGACGTCATAGAGGATGCGCCTCATCGCGCGGCGCTCCGCAGCCCGAGTCCCGCGCTCACCGCGCGCGCCAGCTCGGCGTGCAAACGGCTCGCCTCCCCATTCGAGCGATGTACCTGCGGCGGACACCTCCTCGGCGAGCCGGAGGGCGAGGGAGCGGGGGACGGGGCCGCCTATCTAGATGGCCCCGGGGAAGTAGTCGGACATGGCGGACCTCCTTGTGGTGGATGTGGATGAGCTACGAGAGAACGCGCACGGAGGGGGCGGTGGCCCCGCATGGCGCGGAACGGGCGCCACGGGGCACACGGGTAAGGCAGGCGTAGGGTCTGCGGTTGGTATCAGGTTAGAGGGGCATCGGCGGCTGGGGCCGTCGGGTACCAGGTCAGGGGAACATTGGCGGCCAAGCCTCACCGGGGGAGGGCACCCGCATCGGTTTACGGTCGTCGGAGCTGTGCAAAATTACGGCGGCGAGTCGTCAGCACAGGGAACAGTCCCGCCTCATAAGCTGATACCAAAGGCCGAGGGTCAATTCTGAATTGACAGCATCTTGAACCCCCCGAGAGGGGGCGGTCCCGGGTCGCCAGGGCCGCCTCGCTCTGTCGAGCAACTAGGCCGCGCACTCCGCCCTCCCCGACGTGGACTTGCGCGTGAGCCCGTGTATATGAGGGGCCTGGTAGGCGCATCTGATGGCAGCGACGGTGACACAGGCGGCCGACCAGAATCGCCCCTCGGGGACGAAGCCGCGGCCGGGGGCGAGGTGACCGAAGCGCTGCAGCCTGCGCCACGAGGGGGACGCCGAGCACAGTTCGACGAGCGAGCCGTCCTGTTCACCGCTCTGCCCGGGCGAGTAGTACTTGGCGGAGTAGTAGATCACGAGATCCCATTTAACAGCTAGGTTACTCGTTGTTCCAGTTGAAATCAAAACCCTCGTCGTCTCCGTCTTCCGAAGCGTAGTAATCAAGCGGTTCTACGCGGGCGGTGTTCGTGAATTGTGCGCCTAAACCGGCAGCAAGAAGTCGACCGTGACCTTCGATTTGAAGCTCACAAGCAGTGCACCGAAAGGAATTTGGAAGCATCAGTGTTCGTATTACGATGACATCGTTTTCAAGAACCGGCGGTTGCTGACGAATCTCTTCGCCTTGAAGGAGAGCCTGCGAGCCGCAAGCTGGGCAGTTGACCACGTGTCCGAGGTGGCCTTTCGCAGCCTTGCTGGCCTGACTGGTCAGCCGTGTTCTTTCCTCTGGGAGCTTGTTCTTCCAAACTTCTGAATGTGCATTGATCGTTTTGTTAACACTCTTTGCCGCCTCATCGGTGGCTGCCGCCAAAAGTTTTTCAGCGGCCATGGCCTCCTGTGGTCCAAGCAAGTCGGTCAGTGCCTTTCCCTGGAAGGACAATAAAACCCTTGCGATCTCGTAAAACCGAAGGAGCCACCCCTCTCCGATGGCAGCAAACGGAGTGCCTCCGCTGTGGAGTTCCTCATTACGAGCACTAGCAAAAGCCCGACACGTTCTCGCCATCTCCGTTGTAAACTCAGGAATAAGTTGCTCGCATCGAGCGATGACTTCGTTCATCGGGGCGGATTTTGGCACAAAACCCTTGAGCTTTGGAGTTCGACCGAAGGCATGAAGGATATTGCGAATGTCTGGCTCCGAGGTATCAGCAACAAGCGCAGGGTGAACAGAGGCGAGAGCCGCTCTCGCAAGAAACTCGAGTGTGAGGGATGACCAAAATGGAAATAACACATCGTCTCTATGGACATCCTGCGCGCGGCCCATATAGGCGCGTGCTTTACTCCAAAGAAGGTCATGTGTCCAAAGCGACTGATTCACTGGCATATTGTTCATATCCGAATCTCACCGGCTAGCTAGTTGGGTCCGCAGTGACAAAAATCCTGCAGAGAACGCGTGGACCACCTTTGGGTGCGATAGATGGTCTCCAGTGGAGCATGCGCCAATTATCAATGACCAGAATGTCTCCGGGATGCCACTGAATAGTGATAGGCGCATCTCGGCAGATAGAACTAATCTGCTCTGCTATAGAAAATAGAGATTGGCGTGCATGTGACGAAGCCGGAATCATTATGGCAGGATCCCACCGAAACGCCCTACCTCGGGGGCCGTCCACTATAGCAGAGCAGAGAAACGGATGCGTGACCCGGCGAATCTGCCAGACGGCGCGCGCAAGGTCATTTGCGCGGTTGGTATCATTTAGAATCGGGTTTGCGTCAACAATCATCGTGGGGGTATTCGATTGGCATCGATAGCACTGGAAGAGAACGTACCGTGGAGGGTTAGGCCAATGTGCGGCATCGGTATGTGGCGGAAAGGCGTTCAGTCCATAGAGCGCACTCGTAGTATTGTGCCGAGCCGCGTCATTCGATCGCGGAACGATAGGCTGAATAAGAGGAATGTTCGATTGGTGAACTGGTGTTCCAATCAGTTGTGCAAGTGACAGCAGGTCAATCGCGGAGGAACCCTCATTCGAGGATAAGTGCATCCAACCTCGATCGTAGAGGTGTTGCATGGAGAGCTGTAGGCTAGGGTCCTCCATGCGCCCATCTGTTCCAGCTAACATCGCATTAACCTTTCGCCTCTCTACCTTCTATGCTTGATGCTCCCCTGGTCGTCAGTGGCGGCCCAGGAGCCACGCGGACGTGGACCTCGTCGGAGTCGTCGGAGTCGGTAGAATCTGCAAGAGGATCGGTGCCCGGCGGCCCGTTCTCTCAAGCCCGGTCGCCGACTTGAGGTCGATATACATCTCTACCTTGGGAAGCTTGTGTAGGCCCTCGCCGCAATTAACGTTCGTCGTGCTTGCGCACTGCCTCTGCGAGAGCCGCCTTCGTCGTGTCGTTTGGCTCGGCGATGAACTTCTTCGCTGCTTCAACGACGGGGAGGTGCCAGGCCGCAGCCTCTTTCCACATCTCGACGGCCTGCTCGAGTTGTGAGTTCTTGTTGATGAGGAACTTCACGTCCTGCTTGGCGCTCATGAGAGGGCCGATCTACCACGCTCGCGGGCTAGAACAAAGTGCCTCTGCCCAGTCCTGCCTGAACTCCCCCAATTGCACGGCGAGCGCCACCCGGCGCGTCTATGTCCTGCTTGAGGAGCACCAGTCTAGTCCCCCTCTAGTCCGGGCTAGGTGCCGTAAGGTAGGTCTAAGTGGACCCAGGTGGGAGAGCGGGAGAGGGCACCCGAAGCCCTTGTTGGAGTTTATCCGTATGGAGCACGGAGCCGGGCATCACGACACATCGTCATCAATGCCGAGCGTACGACCGCCACCCAGGGTCTTCGATGGGTCCCAGCGATAGCAGTGGCCAGGTGTGCTCTGGTGCAACAAGGTTGTTGCACCAGAGCAAACCTGTACAGTCTTATATCTTGTAGCCTTATTGGTACCGTCTCCAAGACCTTCAGGGGGCACGCAGAGACATTGCTTGCCAGCACCGTGTGTCGCGGTAATCGGCATCTCCCATTGCCCTCTGATGTTGCGGGCAGCTAGATTTTCCATTGGGTTTGCAGCTGCGCCCCTGGGTCCTCGTTGGGGCCAGCATCTCCGCTACCGCTAAGCAGTCCTGCACCGTGAGGGCATCACTCTCGCCTGGACCCTACTCCCGAGACCAGCCTCCGGCAAGCCAGCTCATGACGACACCACCGAGCCACCGACGATGAGGCGGAACGTCAGGTTGATGCGCGGCGCCACGACCGCAGGCTCCTTGGGCACGCCGTGCCGGTAGTTGTGCTGGAGCGTACCTCCCATGAGGAGGAGGTCACCGTGCCCGAGCGGCAGCACGAGGCGCTCACGTGGGGCGCGGCGGCGCTCGAGCACGAAGCGGCGTGTCGCCCCCAGCGACAGCGAGGCGATGAACGGCTCGGGCCCGAGCTCGTGCTCTCGGTCGGCGTGGAGCCCCATCGAGTCGCGGCCGTCCCGGTAGAGGTTGAGGAGCACGCTGTTGAAGCGCTGCCCCGTCTCCGCCTCCAGGCGCGCACGCAGCGCGGACAGGGGCGGCGTCCACGCCAGGGGCTCGTTACGCCGGCCCGAATAGGTGTAGGTCGCGCCAGGGTCGCCCACCCACGCGACCATGCGGGGCTCGCGCACCTCACGGCCAGCAATCCGCAACGAACGCTCGCCCCAGGGAGTCTCGCGCTCGAGCTGCACGAACAGGAGGTCGGCCTCGTCTCGGGCGAGCCATCCTGTGAGCAGCTCGAGCCTGCCCCCATCGGACAGCGCGTGCAGCACCGGCATGCCGGCAGCGTACGCCAGGCCCGCGCGCCCGACCACGCCGCCGTCCCATCCTGCCGTGCTCTCGAAGCGAGTGGAGCACAGCGCCTGTCGGCGGTGGCCCGGTAGCCCACTGGTGCCGATGTCCCTGCCAGGGGGGGCTCGTGGGGGGGCAAATCCGAGAGGCAATTCAGCGCCGGCTACGCCACCGCATGCCGTACGAGGCGTAGGCACGACCAGCCCTCACGATACGTGCTCGCCCCCACGCGCAGGCCATGCGCGGTCAGGGCCGCGGTCACGTCAGCACGGGCACTGAGCGTGAAGCCGGAGACAAGGAGGGTGCCTCCCGGTGCAACGCGCGCAGCGAGTGTCGTGCCGAGTTCGAGCAGAGGTTCGAGGTAAAGGTTGGCCACGACCAAGTCGGAAGACACCGCCCGGGAGCTTGGAGCCCAGCGAGACACGGCGGCCGACGCCGTTCAGCGCGAGGTGATGGCGCGCGGCGTGGAGCGCCAGCGGGTCGATGTCGGTCGCCACCACCTTCCGGGCTCCGAGCCGAGCGGCTGCGATGGCCAGGATCCCCGTCCCGGTCCCGACGTCGAGCACGCGACGCGGAGCACCCCGCTGGTAGAGCCGCTCGAGAGCCTCTAAGCACAGTACAGTAGTCGGGTGGGCACCGTCGCCAAAGCAGAGCGTGGCGTCGAGACGGAGAAGCTCACGCCGGCTCCGTGATGGAGCAGCACCCCCGGGCGGCACGACGAGGAAGCGCCGTCCGAGGCGCCGGGGCGACGGCATGCCCCAGGCCACGCTGCTCGCGCGGGCGCTCACGCGCAGGTCCACGCCGGGGAGGGCAGCGTGTGCAGCGCGCGCGATGGCGTCCACATCCGTGTCCGGTGGCAGCCAGACCACGGCCTGCACCCGGGTCCCCTCAAGACCCGTATCAGCGTCACGGATGGCGAGACCCTGCACGCCAAGCGACCAGGCGAAGCGCTCGGCTTCATCCTGCGCAGCGAGGGGGACGTCGAGCGTCAGCTCGATGAGCGAGCTGTCCCGTTCACTGGTCTGCCCATGCGAGCCTCCGGCGCGACAACGGTGTGAGGAGGTCGCCACGCGGCCACTGTAGCGTGCCGCTCGGGCGCGTGAGCGCGCCTCGTCTTGGTGGCCCGTGGCCGGCTCGGTTGCTTTGCTGGCCTCGCCCTCATCATTTTGCCACCGCGGTCACAACGCGACCGAGAGGGCCACGCACCATCGGCCAGCACGGTGGTCCCGGTGGACGTGGCGCTGAAGACCGACCACTCCTGACACGGGCCAGCCCAGAGATAATGCGGGGCCGACCATGGTCTCCCCCGCCCCGGCGCTGGGCCCCAGCCTGCGGCAACGGCATGGGCAGCTGGACCAGCCCTTGCTGGGCGTACCGACCCGACCCCTCTTGGGGAGGAGGTACGCCATGCCGTTCGCAAACAGGGCCCACTCGACGAAGATCGACGAACTCCTAGACAACATCGACAAGCACCTGGAGAACATCCAGTACGCCTTCATCATGGTGACCGCGCTGGTGGTCGCCGCCGACGATGCCAGCTTCTACGACATCGGCGCCTGGAAGGAGGGGTCGGAGGATAACCCGGCCCGCGACCGTCTGTGCGCCCTCATCACGATGGCGCGGGCCAAGAGCGAGGAGCTGGCGCGCGAGATCGACCGCGCGTTCAAGGTCCTCGCGGACCGGGCCACCTGGTTCCACTGCTGGGCGACAAGTGGTGACGCGAACGCCAAGGTCGACGAGGGCCTCGACGAGGCGACGTTCGTGCTGGAGAGCGCCGGGGTGCGGCCGCTCATTCTCCTGTTCGACGAGGACGAGGCGAAGCACTTCGGGGAGAAGCCGCTGGCTCGGCTGGTGGCGCTGCAGGAGCGGGCCCGCGAGCTGCTCAAGCCACAGACGGTCGAGGCCACGGGGGAAGCAAGCGAGGTGCTGGCGGAAGCCCTGGAGCTGGCCAAGCTCCTAGCCGAGGGGGAGGAAGACCGGGACTGGACAGATGACGACCAGGAGGGCGAGGATGCCCAGGAGGGCGAGGACGACCGGGAGGGGCAGGAAGGGGAGGCCGCGGAGGGGCAGGACGGCCAGAAGGATGAGGCCAGCCAGGAGAGCGAGGCCGGCCAAGGGGGCGAGGCCCAGGACGTCCCGGACCCCGAGGACACCGGCGGCGTGGGTAGGAGCGAGACCGGCGAGGTGGTCGAGTCCAGCGCGGGTACCGTGACCGATGCTGACGAACCGCGAGACCCCGGTGCCAAGCCCGGGCGTAGGGGCCGGAAGAAGGGAGGCCGCGCGTAATCATCGTCCCCGCCCCTTCCCCACCGACTTCGCGCACCGCGCCCGCGGTGGCACGGCTACCAGAGCAGGCGCGTGAGGAGCGCGCTGACGAGGAAGCCGATGCTGAAAGGGACGACGCGCCACAGCACCGTCGTCCGCCACGCCCCGGTCATCGGTAACACCAGCCAGGCAAGTCCACATCGTAGAAGGCCCCCTCGGGGCACTTCTTGCGAAGCTGGACGAGGCAGTACCTCACGCTCGCGCGCCTGGTACCGCACGCCTCGGCCGTCCTGCCGCACCGGCTGCACGTCACGCGGACACCGTCCACCATTCGGCCGTTGCTGGCCTCGGTGTCGACGCGCTGGACCTTACAGAGAACTCCCATCATCTCCTCCTTCGCAACCCGCGCGCTCCTCGTCGACGACAGAAGGGGCAGCGCGGTACCTGTTCACCTGGGCGGTGTACTTGGCGGCGTAGCGGCTCACGAGGTCCCGCTTGCACGCCAGCCACGGCGCCTCGTGGATACGCCGGAGCTTCATCACGTCGCGCCCGCACGCCACGCAGACGAGCACCCAGCGCAGGCCCCCGAAGCGGCCGGGGCGGCGGCGCACCGCGACCGGCACGACCAGGCCGTCACCGAGCGCGACTTCGAGGCGGGTGACCTCCTCGCGCAGGTGGCGGCGCCCACCAGCGGCCCTCCGGGCGATGTCCGCGTCGACCACGACGGGGAAGTGCTCCACGAGGACGCGGCGCCCCGGTGCAACCCGCCGCCTCATCTGCCCACCACGACGGCGGCCTGGTGCGCCCTGACGTGGACCGCCGCGGGCTGGGGCTCCAACCGCGCCAGCGCGTCGAGGCTGGCGAGGAGGCGCCGGTGCTCGGCCTCCACGAGCTTGTCGATTGCGACGGCCTGCTGCAGCGCGGTGGCGTCGTTGGCCGCGCGCTTGAGGTGGACGGCTTGGAGCCCTTCCAAGTAGCGCAGCCGCGCGCGGCGGATGGCCACGTCGCGGGCGAGGAGCCGGCGCGCGGCACCACCACGGGCGCCCTCGGCGGCGAGGTCGGTGGCAAGGCGGGACATCGCGGGCTCGGCCTGCGCAAGCACGAAGTCCGGCAGGGGAGCGATGGCCATCGAGTCCGCCGCGGCGAAGCCAATGCTGGGCGCGGTGGTGGGGCACTCGAGAGGGCGTGAGTGCCCATCACGGGTGGGCAGGGACCGGCGGTCGGTGGCGGCGCGGAGCTGCATCGGGG
>DATAGU010000289.1:0-10969 GCA_036263495.1 Polyangia bacterium
GCCGATGAAGCGAGGGTCTGTGGGGTCCCCCCGCAGGCGAGTTCCGCAGGACCGGCCTTCCTTCAGTTCTTCCGATAGAAGAAGGCCGGTCCGAGGACCTGTTTGAGCCAGCGGGGGGACCCCACAGACCCTCGCGTGACGCCCCCTCTGACGCAGCCGCCTACACCGTCAGCCCGGGTGCACCCTCAGGTCACCAGCGCGCGGCGGTGGAACTCGGGCCTCTCGAAGCGCCGTGTCCGGATCACCTCGCACAGCAGCTCCGCGGCATCGAACACCTCCGCGTGCGACAGATAAAGCGGCGTGAACCCGAACCGCAGGATATCGGGCGCCCGGAAGTCGCCGATCACGCCCGCCGCGATGAGCGCCTGCATGATCGCGTACCCCTCCGGGTGACGATACGAGACCTGGCTGCCGCGGCGCTCCGCCTCGCGCGGGCTGGCCAGCGCCAACCCGAGCGCCGTCGCCTCGGCCTCCACCCGCGCGATGAACGTCTCCATGAGCGACACCGACTTCTCCCGCAGCACCGCCATGTCCACCCCGTCGAACGCATCGAGCGCCGCGTCCAGCGCCGCGAGCGACAGGATCGTGGGCGTGCCGCACAGATGGCGCGCGATGCCCGCCGCCGGTTCATACCCGTTCACGAAGTGAAACGGCCGCGCATGCCCCATCCAGCCCGACAGCGGCTGCCGGGCCCTCTCCTGCAGGTCCTGGCGCACATACAGGAACGCCGGCGCCCCCGGCCCACCGTTCAGGTACTTGTACCCGCAGCCCACCGCGAAGTCCGCCCTCGCCTCATTCAGATGGACCGGGAACGCGCCCGCCGAATGCGCCAGATCCCACAAGACCAGCGCCCCGCCCTCATGAGCCCGCGCCGTCATCGCCTGGAGGTCATGACGGCGGCCCGTGCGGAAGTCCACCTGCGTCAGCATCACCACCGCCACGTCCTCGTCGATCGCGTCGAGCACCGCGTCGCTCCCCGCCTCGGTCCGGACCAGCCGCAGCTCCGCTCGCCCCGTGAGACCACACAACCCCTGCGCCATGTAGAGATCCGTCGGGAAGTTGCCGTCCTCCGACAAGATCACCCGGCGGCGCGGCTGCAGCTCCAGCGCCGCCGCCAGCAGCTTGAACACATTGATGGACGTCGAGTCCGCGACGATGACCTCGTCCGCCCGCGCGCCGACGAGCCGCGCGATGCGGGCGCCCACCCGCGCCGGCAGATCGATCCACCCCGCGCCGTTCCAGCTCCGGACCAGGCCCTGGCCCCATTGCTCCTTCAGCACCGCCTCGATCCGCCCCGGCACCGCCCGCGGCAGCGCCCCGAGCGAGTTGCCGTCGAGATAGATGACGCCGGGCGGCACCGCGAACTCGCCGCGTCGCTCCCGCAGCGGATCCACCTCATCGAGCGCCGCCGCCGCCGCCCGGTCGATTCTGGACCATGGTATCATTCGGCGAGATTGAACAAAGACGCCCGCCGAGGCAAGCCAGGCGCGCGTCGCCTCACCTCTCGAGCCGGCGGCACCCGCGCCGACAGCCACGGAACGCCCATGAACCCCCGCATCAAGACCACCACCGTCGGAAGCTACCCCGTCCTCCCCTGGATGGTGGGGAACCCGTCCCGGCTCGTCCTCCGCGACGCCGTCATGGCCGTCCTCAAGACCCAGGAGCTCGCCGGCCTCGACCTCGTCACCGATGGGGAGCTCTCGCGGTTCGATCCCAGCCACCCCGAGACCAACGGCATGGTCGATTACTTCGTCTCGCAGATGGACGGCATCCGCAAACAGTTCTCGCTCGCCGACTTCGATCGCCTGCCCGCGGGCCGCGCCTCCGGGTACCGCCTGCTCACCGCCGGCATCGTCGTCGGCAAGATCGGCCACGGCACCCTCAACCTGCCGCGCGACGCCGAGTTCGCCGCCGCGCTCACGCGCCTCCCCTACAAGTTCACCTGCACCGGCCCGCACATGCTCTCCCGGCTCCTCACGAACTGCTACTACAAGGACCTCCCGGCGCTGGCCATGGACATCGCCGAGATCCTGCGCCGGCAGCTCGAGCTCGTCGAGGTCGCCACCGTGCAGCTCGACGAGGCGAGCCTCGCCGGCCACCCCGAAGACGCGCCGTGGGCCGTCGAGGCCATCAACCTCGTCCTCGACGGCGTCCTCAACGAGAAGGCCGTGCACATCTGTTTCGGCAACTACGGCGGCCAGCCCATCCTGCGCGGCTTCTGGCGCGACCTCATCCCCCTCCTCAACGCCCTCCGCGCCGATCACCTCGTCCTCGAGTTCGCGCGCCGCGGCTACGACGAGCTCGACGTGTTCAAGGACCTCGACCCCAAGATCGGCCTCGGCATCGGCGTCATCGACATCAAGGACAACGAGGTCGAGAGCCCGGACCTCATCGCCCGGCGCATCGACCTCATCGTCAAGGCCATCGGCCCCGAGCGGCTCAAGTACGTCCATCCCGACTGCGGCTTCTGGATGCTCCAGCGCAGCGTGGTCGACCGCAAGATGCGCGCGCTCGTCGAAGGCCGCGACCTCTTCGAGGGGCGCCTGTGATGAGGCCCTCCACCGCGCACAGCGGCATGGGGAGCGCGTCCCTCGACGAGGAGCGGGCCGCGGTCCGGGGCCAGATCTTCGGCCACCTCGCGGGCTTCGTCCTCGCGCCCACGGTCAAGGCCCTGGCGGACCGCGGCGCGTTCGAGCCCTTCGAGCACGCCCCCCGGCACGAGGACGACCAGGATCGGGGCGGCGTGGAGTTCGACGCCATCGCCCACCGCACGCACGCCAACCGCGGCTACCTGCGCGTGGCGCTGCGCCTCCTCGCGTCCGCCGGCTGGCTCGTCCAGCACGCGAGAGAGAACGGCCGCCTGGTCCGCTATACGATGACCGAGGCCGGCCGCGTCGCCACCCAGCTCGCGCCCGCGCTCTACGCCGAGGTGCTCCCGTTCCTCCCCAAGGCGCTGTTCCTCCAGGACTGCCTCTTCGGCGCCAGCGAGGAGCCCCTCTTGCCCTCGCTGCGCGAGCTCGTGCGCCGCGCCGAGGGCCGCTGGGGACTCGACGTCGAAGGCGCCGCCCGCGATCCCGACGTGACCCGGGACGTCAAACGCCGCCTGCTCACCCACCTCGACGGCGTGCTCGTCGGCCCGGTCATGGTCGCGCTCGCCCGCGGCGGCGTCTTCGCGGCGCTCGAGCGAGGCCCCGCGGCGATCACCGCGCTCCCGGGCAACGCCCCGAGCCTCACCTGCGTGCTCGATCTCCTCGCCACCCAGGGCTGGGCCCTGCGCCAGGGCGATCGCGTCGAGCTCACCTCGGCCGGCCGGTACGCCGCCCAGATCGCCACCGCCTACGGCGTCACCGTCTCGTACCTGCCGCTCTTCACCATGCTGAGCACGCTCCTCTACGGCAACCCCCGCTTCCCACACGTCGACGAGAACGGCTTCGAGGTCCTGGTCGATCGGGCCATGAACGTCTGGGGCAGCGGCGGCGCGCACCGCAACTACTTCAAGAAGGTCGACGAGATCATCATCGAGATCTTCAACCGCCCGCTGCACCTCCAGCCGCGCGGCATCTGCGACATGGGCTGCGGCGACGGCTCGTTCCTCGAGCACCTCTACTTCGTCGTGCGCGAGCGCACCGCGCGCGGCAGCGTCCTCGACCAGCACCCTCTCGTCATCGTCGGCGCCGACTTCAACAAGGTCGCGCGCCGCGTCACCAAACAGACCCTGCGCCACGCCGGCATCCCCACCTACCACGTCATCTTCGGCGACATCAATCGGCCCGCCCAGCTCGCGAGCGACCTCGAGAAGCTCGGGCACGACATCCACGACCTCCTGCACATCAGGTCCTTCCTCGACCACAACCGCCCCTACTCCCTCCTCGCCAACTACGTGGGCGGCACCCGCAAGGCCCGCTCCACCGGCGCGTTCGCGCACCTCGGCAAGGAGATCCTGCCCGACGAGCTCGAAGAGAACCTCGTGCGCCACCTGCGGCGCTGGGCGCCCTACATCGGGCGCTTCGGGCTGCTCGCCCTCGAGCTCCACACCCTCCCGCCCGAGCTCACCGCCGCGCACCCCGACAAGACGCCCGCCATCGGCTACGACGGCACGCACGGCTACTCGGATCAGTACCTCGTCGAGCTCGACGTGTTCCTCGAGTGCGCCCGCGAGGCCGGCCTCCGCGCCGACCCGCGCTACTCCGCCCGCTTCCCCCCCTCCGAGCTCGCCACCGTCAGCATCAACTTCTTCACCGCGGGCTGATCCACCCCACCACGCGAGCCCGCCGGGCCCCCGCGCGCAGACGCCTGTCCTTGCCATTCGCCCTGCGAGGAACCATCCTCGCGGATCGCATGAGTACGATAGACAAGCCTCGCATGGTGATCGTGGGCGTTCGCCTCCAGGGTGTGGACGAAATCGAGTTCGAGTCCTCGCTCCAGGAGCTCGAGCGGCTCGGCAAGACCCTCGGCCTCGAACCCGTGGGCCGCGTGGTGCAAAAGCGGGATCGGCTCGCCCCGGCGGCCGTGCTCGGCGAGGGCAAGCTCAAGGAGCTGGCCGCGCTCACCGGCGGCACCGGCGTGGTCCCCTCCGGCGTCCCGGAGCACCGCCGCCGTCCCAGCCCCGACGAAGACGAGGCCGACGCCCAGGCGGAGGCGTCCGGTGAAGAAGAGACCGCCGGCGCGGAGGACACCCCGGACTCGGAGTCCGAGGCGGGCCCCGAGCCGGAGAAGGCCCGGCAGGCGAGCGTGGTGCTCGTGGACCACGACCTCACGCCATCGCAGGCGCGCAACCTCGAGCGGGCCACCTCGGCCGAGGTCTACGACCGGACCTCGGTCATCCTCGCCATCTTCCAGCGCCACGCCCGCACCCGCGAGGCCAAGATGCAGATCGAGATCGCGCGCCTCGCCTACATGGCGCCGCGCCTGCGCGAGGCCGGCGCCGGGCAGGATCGGCAGCGCGGCGGCATCGGCGGCAAGGGGGCAGGGGAGAGCTCCCTCGAGCTCGAGCGGCGGCGCATCCGCGACCGCATCGCCGAGCTGCGCGCCGAGCTCGAGCAGATCCGGCAGGAGTCCGACGTGCGGCGCTCGCGCCGCAGCGAGCAGCCGACCGTGGCCCTGGTGGGCTACACCAACGCCGGCAAGAGCTCCTGGATGCGCGTGCTCACCGGCGGCGAGGTCTACGTCGCCGACAAGCTCTTCGCCACGCTCGACACCACCGTGCGCGCGCTCCACCCCGAGTCGCGACCGCGCATCCTCGTCTCCGACACCGTGGGCTTCATCAAGAAGCTCCCCCACGACCTCGTCGCCTCCTTCCGCAGCACGCTCGAGGAGGCCAAGGAGGCCAGCCTCCTCATCCACGTGGTCGACGCCGCGGACCCGGCGTTCCGCGCGCAGCTCGCGGTGACGCGCGGCGTGCTGCACGAGATCGGGGCCGACGACTCGCCGTCCCTCCTGCTCCTCAACAAGATCGACCTGGTGGCGCCCGAGGCGCGGCAGGCTCTGGCCGTGGAGTTCCCCGACGCGCTCGCCGTCTCGTCCCGCGACCCGGCGGACGTCGCCCGCGTGCACGCTCGCATCGTCGCCTTCTTCGAGCGGGACATGATCGAGGAGGAGCTGTTCGTGCCCTACGCCCGGCAGGCGATCGTGGCGCGCGCATACGAGACCATGCGCGTGCTCGATGAGCGCTACGAGGAGGAGGGCACGCGCTTTCGCGTGCGCGGGCCGGCCGCCGCCATCGAGAAGCTGCGCACCGCGCTCGGCTGAGCTCGAACCACCCATAAAAAGAAGAGGGCACTCCCCGGCGAAGGGGATGCCCTCTTCGTCCCCCGATGGGGTGGACTAGCGGTTCGTGTCGCCGCTGGTATCCCCGCCCGTGCCGGACGAGCCGGACGAGCTGCCGTGCCGGCCACGCCTGCCCGACTTGCCGCGACCCTGCCGGGTGCTGCCCGTCCCCTGCGTGCTGCTGCCCTGGCCGCCCATGGTATCCGTGCCGGTGGCAGCGCCCGAACCGGTATCGGTCCCTGTGCCGCCGCCGGTCCCCGTGCCGGTCCCCGTGCCGGTGCCACGCTTGCTCGCGTCCCCCTGACCTCCGAGGGTGCCCTGGCCGGCCGAGCCGCCCTGGTCGCCCACGCTGCCTCCCGAGCTTCCCTGGTTGCCGATCTGGCTGCCACTCTGGCCCATCGAACCCTGGCCCGCGCCGCCGCCTGCGCCCCCGCCCGCACCCCCGCCCGACTGCGCAAAGGCGTTGGCCGACCATGTCAGCGGCATCGCCGCGAAGAGACCCACTTGAATGAGACGTCCGATCCTGCGCTTCATGCTGCACTCTCCTGTTGGGGGAATTGATCCAGTTCCGCCCCCAGCCGATTCTGGCTGCATGTGTCGTTCCACCGACGAGAGGCAGAGCTCGTGAAGGTCACCCCGCAGGTCTCTTCAGGGTGCGGAACGAGATCGAGTAGCGCAGCCCTCGGACCGGCGAGATGCAATGTTGCCAGCGGGCACGTGCCTCGCCGGCGAGCACGTAGGCGGAGCGCGGCGCGAGGTGCACGCGATAGTGGCTCGGCCCGCCGTGACGCGCGGGTCGGAACCGCATGACGCAGCTCCCGAGGAGCGAGACGCCGATCACCGCCGGGCCGAACATCGGGGCGTCCCGGTGCCAGCCAATGCCGGCGCCGTCGGGGTAGGCGGTGACGAGGGTCTCGGCCAGCGCTGCCGGCGCTACGCCGATGAGGCGCGCCGCACGACAGCGCACGGCCTGCAGGGACTCGGGGGGTTCGGGCGCCGGCTGGAGATCCCAGCTCTCGTAGCCGTAATGCCACCCGAAGTGAGCGACGCGGCGCAGCGAGTCGACGCCGTGCATGTGCACCGGGGCCAGCGGCAGGCGCTCGATCTCGCGCACCAGCTCGGCCTCCTCCTCGAGCGACAGGAACTCCGGGTGATATTCCCACCCGGGCGGCCCCAGCGCGAGCTCGGTCTGTATCCTCATGACGTGGGGAGCATGCGTCGCGGCCCCGCCAAGGCGAGGCATACGGGCTGCAACCTGGGGACCCTATGGATCTGCGTGAACATCAGGTAGAGAGGGCGCTCCCCCCCGCAGGGGGACGTCCGGCCCGCCGCGCGCCCGAGAAGCTGGCGCTCGTGCACGGCGCCTTCGACATCGTGTCCGGGGTGTGGCTTCGCAGCGAACCGCAGGCGAGCGCCGCGTCGCCGTAACCATCCCTGGCTCTGGCAGGAAAAAAGGGCAGGCGACAGAGGCTCCTTCCTGCGAGCCCCTGTCGCCTGCGGCTTGGCGGGTTAGTCCTCGTCCTTCTCTACTTCCTTGCCCTTCTCGATCAGCTCACGGACCTTCTGCCCGCCCTTGTGGCCGATCTCCTCGTAGAACTCCCGCCCGCGCTCGGAGGCGACCTTCTCGCCGCCCATCCGGCCGGCCTCTTCCACCGTCAACTGACCCTGCTTCTCGTTACCCTTGTCGCTCTTTTTCTCGGCCATGAAGAACCTCCTCCCCAGAGCCTCTACAAGGAGGATGCCAGAGCAGCCTCTCCGCTCCGCGGGCCCGTGAATCCGCCGTTCGCGCCGCGGAAAATTCCGTCACTAGAACCCGCGCGGGAAACCGCTCGCCAGGAGGGCCGCGCAGTCGTCATGCACGGCGGCCGCGCCGGCCTGACGCAGCTCCTCGGCCGTGTAACCGCCCCCGGTGAGCACGCAGACGACGCGCAGGCCGGCGGCCCGGGCCGCGAGCACGTCCCAGAGCGTGTCCCCGAGGACCACCGCCTGGTCCGCCGCGACCCGCGCGACCTCGAGCGCGCGGCGGAAGACATCCGGCGCGGGCTTGGAGCGCGCCACATCGGACGACGACACGATGCCGGCGACATGGTCGCGGGCCGCGAGCGTCTCCAGGCTGTCTTCCAGCTCCTCGGGCTTGGCGCTGGAGGCCAGGTAGACGCGATAGCCCTGCCCGGCCAGGGCAGCGAGCAGCTCGCGCGCCCCCGGGAGCGCGTAGCCATGCGCCCGGAGCTCCGCATAGACGCGGGCGTGAACCTCGTCGGCGCGCCGGGCGAGGGCCGGGTCCTGCACAAAGGTAGGCAGGAATTGATCGGCGCCCTTGCCCACCTGCCGGTGGATGGCGGCGCGCGGCACCGTGAGACCGACCTCATGGAGCGCGCGCGCCCACGCCTCGACGTGCTGATAGTTCGTGTCGACGAGCGTGCCGTCGACGTCAAGGATCACGGCCTGGACCATATCGCAGCCGGGTGCAGCTCGGATGCCGACCCCGGCGCCACCCCCCACGACGCCTCTGCAGCCCCGTCCCCCGCTGTGCGCGTCAGACATGGGGCCTACGTTGCTCTCCGTCTTCCTTCATGGAGAGGTGATGATGGGAACTTCGATCCAAACGAATGGCGCATGGGACCCCGCGGGGTGGCAGCCCCTCCTCGAGGCCAAGCAGGGCTCCCGTTCGCAGAACCTCGGCCCGTTCGCCCGCACCCTGTCTGTCGTCGTAGGGAGCGCGGCGCTGGCCGCCGGCCTGCGCCTGCGGAGCCCCCTGCGGTGGGCCCTCGTCGTGGCCGGCGCCTTCGGCCTGCGGCGCGGCGTCACCGGCCATTGCGCGCTGTATGAAAAGCTCGGGGCCTCGTCGTACGAGCACCCGCCGCACGCGAGCGTGCACGAGAGCGTGACCATCGCGCACCCGCGGGCGGACGTGGAGCGCCTCTGGGCCCTGCAGGCCCCCGGCCTGCTCGGCCCCCTCTACGGCAAGGACGTGCGGGTGCACTTCGCCGACGCCCCCGGTGGCCAGGGGACCGAGATCACGCTCATGGCGACGGTGCCGGTGCGGAGCGGCGCCGAGCTCTTGTTCGGCGTCCTGCGCGGGCGGACCCCCGCCGGACAGCTGCATGACGTCCTGCGCCGCTTCAAGGCGCGGATCGAAGCGGGGGAAGTCCCGGCGCTCGCGCCGCCCGTTCCCACTGACAAGGCCGGAGGGAGGTTCTTGGCATGAAAGCGCTCACCTGGCAGGGTTCCCATAGCGTACGCGTCGAGCAGGTCCCCGACCCGGGCCTCGTCAACCCCCGCGACGCCATCGTGCGCGTGACCGCCGCCTCGATCTGCGGCTCCGACCTGCACCTCTACGACGGCTACGTGCCGACGATGAAGGCGGGCGACGTGATCGGTCACGAGTTCATGGGCGAGGTCGTCGACGTCGGCCCCGAGGTCAAGAACCTGAAGCCCGGCGATCGTGTCGTCGTCCCCTCGACCATCGCCTGCGGCCGCTGCGACTACTGCCGCCGCGAGCTGTGGTCCTTGTGCGACAACTCGAACCCCAACGCCGCGCAGCAGGAGAAGCTCTACGGCTTCGCCACCTCGGGCATCTACGGCTACTCGCACCTCTTCGGCGGCTACGCCGGCTGCTTCGCCGAGTACGTGCGCGTCCCCTTCGCCGACGTCGGCCCGGTCCCGGTGCCGGCCGGCATCCCCGACGAGAGGCTCCTGTTCCTCTCCGACGCCTTCCCGACCGGCTACATGGCGGCCGATCAATGCGGCCTCCGGCCCGGGGACGTGGTGGCGGTGTGGGGCTGCGGCGCGGTGGGCCAGTTCGCCATCTGGGGCGCGCTCTCGCTCGGCGCGTCGCGGGTCATCGCCATCGACCGCTTCCCCGAGCGCCTGCGCATCGCGGCCGAGCAGGGCGCCGAGACCATCGACTATCAAAAATTCGACGTGGTCGACGTGCTCAAGGAGCTGACCGGGGGCCGTGGCCCGGACGCGTGCATCGACGCCGTGGGCATGGAGTCGCACGGCACGAGCCTCTACGGGCGCTACGAGCAGGCCAAGCACGCGCTGCACCTCGCGACCGATCGAGCGCACGTCCTCCGGCAGGCGATCATGGCGTGCCGCAAAGGCGGCGTCGTCTCGATCATGGGCGTCTACGCCGGCTTCATCGACAAGTTCCCGCTCGGCGCGGCCTTCAACAAAGGGCTCACGTTCAAGATGGGGCAGATGCATGGGCAGCGGTACGCCCGCCTCCTGCGCGAGCGCGTGCTCAACAAGGAAGTGGACCCGTCCTTCGTGGTCACCCACCGCATGACCCTCGACGAGGGCCCGCAGGCGTTCCCCCTGTTCCGGGACAAAGGCGACGCCTGCATGCGCGTGGTGCTGCGCCCCTGAGACGACGCCTCACAGACGGACGTCGATGATGCCCGTCTCCATGCAGCTCCTCGCCGCCTCGACCGTGCGCGGCGCATGCCCCTCTGCCGTCACCTCCAACTCCAGCGTCGCGCTGCGCACCGGCCCGAGTGAAAAGCGCCCCGCCGAGTCCGTCACCCCCTCGACCGCCGGCAGCGACCCGCGCTCCCCCGATGCCACGACGTGCGCCCCGCCGAGCGGCCGACCCGTGCCGCCATCCGTCACCCGCAGCTCGCACGGCACGGCCGCGCCGTCGAACACCAGCTCCACCGCCTTCTCGACATCACCGTCCGCCACCTCCACCTCGGGCGTTCGATACAGGAGATAGGGCGAGGCCGCGGCGATCACGCGGTAGCGCCCCGGCTCGGCGATCGACACCGCCATCCCCCCGGCCTCCGACAGGAAATGATCCGTCGCCCGCGCCCGCCACGCCCCCGACGCCTCCTGGCGCTCGAGCAGGAACTGCGGATACGGGGCCCGTGCCGGCGACTCGATCCGGAACCGCGTCGCCGCGTCGAGCCGCACGACCAGCCAGCGGTACACCGGGATCCGCCACGTCACCTCGGCCCGCCCGCGCGTCCCCGGACCCTGGCCCTCGGATGGCACAAAATCAAACTCCGCCTGCGGCGGCGTGAGCGGCCGTCCCCGCCGCGGCGGCGGCAGCATCACTACAAAATGCGACGGCCGCCACGCCGGCACCCCGGCCACGATGAAGCTGCCATCTCGGCCCACCGGCTGCGATCCACCATCGCCCGCGCCCTCCTTCCCCGTCCCCCGTTCCCACCGCAGCGTCGCCTCGGGCGGCGGCCGACCC
>DATAGU010000290.1:0-61719 GCA_036263495.1 Polyangia bacterium
GCTTCCACCATGACAGGGCCTGCTTCCGCCATGACGGCGCTGCTTCCGACGTTACGGGGGCTGCTTCCGCCCGAAAGGGGCTTCGGCGCATACGATGAGGGGCGCCCGTCCGTGTGGCCTCGTCGCGGTGGCCGCTTCATCGCCGGCTCCTCGTCCTTCGGCGCTCGCGGGGACGATGTTTCCGGCTCGCGGTGGAGTTTGCGGCGGTCCGGTGGGGGTTTTTGGCGGCCCAGGGGGCGGCGGTGGTGGCGCTTCCGGCTGCGGAGGTGGCGCTTCTACTGCGGAGAACACATCCGGGGGGTGTTACATGTAACGTTACATGTAACGTTACATGTATCAGGGAACAAGGGTTCAGCCCTCCTTGGGGGAGCGCTTGCGGTAGGCGTTCGGCTCGATCTGATACCGATCGAGCCAGCGATGGATCTGGTTGCGGGCCTTGCCGAGGCGCCGCGCGACCTGGGTCACGTTGCCCTCGTACTGCTCGAGCAGCGTGATGAGTGTCTGGCGCAGGTCCTGTTGGCTCCCCTGCCTGCGCGGCGGCGGGCGGTGCCGGGGCGAGGCTTCGCGGATCTGGGGCGGGAGGTGCGCAGACAGGATCATGTCCCCCTGCGCCAGGGCGACGGCGGAGGCCAGGCACTGCTCGAGCTCACGAATGTTGAGCGGCCACGCGTACTGTACGAGCAGGCGCCCGACTTCGGGCTCGATCCGGGGCACCTCGGTCGCGGGGCGGCACAGGCGCCGGAGGATCGTGCCCACGAGCAGGCCGAGGTCCTCGCGCCGATCGCGCAGGGGCACGAGCTCATGGCGATAGCCCGACAGGCGCGCGAGGAGGTCGCTGCGAAACGCTCCGGTCTTGGCCATGTGTTCGAGCGGCCGGTGCGTGGCGGCGACGACGCGGAGGTCGACCTTCTGGGGGCGGGTGCTGCCCACCGGCACGACTTCGCCCTCCTGGAGCAGGCGCAGGAAGGCGGCCTGGGCGGGCTCGGGCAGATCGCCGATCTCATCGAGGAACAGGGTGCCCTGATGGGCGGCGCGCGCGAATCCGGGTTCGTCATGCGTGGCGCCGGTGAAGGCGCCTTTCCGGTGGCCGAACAGTTGGCTCTCGAGGAGGGTCTCGCTGAGGCTGCCGCAGTTGACGGACACGAGCGCGCCGGAGCGCTCGGAGAGCTCGTGGATGACGCGGGCCAGCACCTCTTTGCCGGTGCCGCTCTCGCCGAGGAGCAGGACGGGCACCGAGGAGCTGGCGATGGACGGGAGTCTGGCGAGGCGGGCGGCGAGATCGGGCAGGAGCGTGGTCAGGCCGATCTCGGTGGGCTGTGGGTGGGTCCGATCGGCGGGCGCGGTGTCGAGGTCGTCGGCGGCAGGGAGGTAGGTGCGCAGGCGCAGCAAGGTCTGGCCGACCTGGAGGACGTCGCCGTCCCGCAGCGGCCCTTCTTCGACGCGCTCGCCGTTGATGTAGGTGCCGTTGCGCGATCCCTGGTCGTAGACGCGCCAGCCTCGGGCGCTGCGGCGGAGCTCGGCGTGGCGCGAGGAGACGTAGGGGCTCGGCAGGTAGAGCTCGAGGCGGCGCTGGTCGGGGTCGCGCTTGGCGATGCGGTCGTCACCGCGGCCGATGGCGACGCGATCGATGTCGGCGAGGCCGTAGCGGGCGCCGCCGCCGAGGGGATCGTCGCAGTGGAGCACGACGAAGAGGAAGGTCTCCTGGGGGTCCGGCTCTGGCCCTCCGACGATGGGTTCGTCGATGGTGCTGGTCTCGCGGCGGGGGGACATCGAGCGCCATCATAGCCTGCCGCTCGCGCGCCTCGCGCTACAACTTCCTGCTCACGGGGGCGTGGGCGAAGGCCCGGTAGAGAGGGCCTTCCCCGAGGTGGGGACTATCCCACCGCGCAGCGGCTCCCGGTGCACACGCCGCTCACGCAATCGGCCGGCACCTGACAGAACTTGCCGTTGGCGCAGGGGGGGCAGGCGCCACCGCAGTCGACGTCCGTCTCGCTGCCGTTGTTGGCCCCGTCGGTACAGGTGGCCGCTGCGCACTGGTGATCGGTGCAGACGCGGCTCTCGCAATCGGTCTCGTAGCGGCACGCCTGCGAGGCGTGGCACAGGGTCCGGCCCCGCGCGCGTCGATCACCATGCAGCTCTCCAGGATCCCTGCGCAGGGATCGCTGCCGCACCCCGTCCCTGCCGCGAGCAGCCCCAGGATCACGAGCCGGGGCACGAACCAGGAGACGAGCCGAGGTGGGACCGAGCGCTTCTTAGGAGCCAAGGCAAGAGAAGTCATCACGTGCGCCTCCTTGATTGATCGATTGATCTTTCGATCCCAAGACGTCGAGCGGACCTCGATCGTGGCGCGCACAAGGCGCCCACGGCGCCTCCCAGGGCCGCTGTGTTCATCACAGTGGAATACGCCCCTGGTGCCCTCTTTTCCCGCGCGCACCCGCAGCGCGCCCTGCAGACCGGGGCAGGCGATCGGTGTCCCCGTCTCACTTCGAGGTGGGACAGGGTCCATGTCCCCGTCCTACAGGCGCCGCTTCGGGGTCAGGAGGAGCGTCGGAGGAAACTCCGTCTGTTCTCGCCGCGCCGTGCACCGGGTGGGCAGTTTTTTAGGATCCCCGGAGGCCGGCGCGGTGGCATGATATTCGACTAGGTTCAGCATAGCTTGGCCGTCAGGTGGCGACGCCTGAGGTGGAATCGACGGCGGGTGGAGGTCGAGGCCGAGCGACCCCTGATCGCAGCCGCAGGAACGCCTCCCCGCCGACCACCGGTGCAGGGCGGGTACGCAACGATGCCGAGGCATCGACGCGCATCCGGAGATCGAGACATCCACGTGGCCGTGCCACGGCACCTCCGGGGCATCATGAGCACTCCTACCGTAGAGCAGCACAGGCCCAAGATCCTCGTGGTCGATGACCATGCGGGGAACCGGGCGCTCGCGCAGGCGACGCTCGAAGACGAAGACTACGATGTCATCATCGCCGCCACGGGCTCCGAGGGGATCCGGGCGTTCGAGCGCGAGCACCCCGACTGCATCCTCCTCGACATCCGGATGCCGGACATGGACGGGTTGGCCGTGTGCTCTCACATCCGCGGCCTGCCCGGGGGCGCGCTCACGCCGATCATCTTTCTGACGGCTCTGCGCGATGTCGCCACCTTCGACCAGGCGCTGCTGGTGGGGGGCGATGACTTCATCACCAAGCCGGTCCGCCCCACCGAGCTCATCGTCCGTGTCGAGACGGCGCTCAAGCTGCGCCGCATGAGCACCGACCTGCGCCAGCACTATGAGCTGGTCCGACGCCAGCGGGACGACCTCATGCGCCTCAAGCTGCAGAAGGAGCAGCTCACCACCTTCCTCGTCCATGACCTCAAGAACCCGGTGAACTCCGTGGATCTGAATGCCCAGGTCGTGCTCCGCGCGCGCGATGCCTCCGAGCCCGCGCGAGACGCGGCGCGGCGCATCCGGGACGAGGCCCGCTCCCTCCTCAACCTCATCCTGAACCTGCTCGACATCAACCGGAGCGAGGAGGGGCAGCTCTCTCTCCGGCTCGGCCCCATCGACCTGGAGGCGATGGTCTCCGAGGTCATCGCCGCGCTCGAGCTGCGGGCGGACAGCGCCAGCGTGACCTTCAAGCCGACCCTCGAGGCCCGATCGCTCGGAGGAGACCCCCAGCTGCTCCGCCGCGTGATCGAGAACCTCCTCGACAACGCGATCCGCCACGCGCCCGCCCGGAGCGAGGTGCAGGTGACGATGTCCGACGTGGGGGACGCGGTGGAGATCCGCGTGGCCGACGCCGGCCCGGGGATCGCGCCCGAGCTTCGCCTGAAGATCTTCGAACGATATTTTCAGATCGATCGCGCGCACCGGGTCTCCACGGTGGCCGGCCGCGGTCTCGGCCTGGCGTTCTGCAAGATCGCCGTGGAGGCGCACGGCGGGACGATCTGGGTCGAGGACGGCGAGCCCGGCGCCATGTTCTGCGTGAGGCTCCCCCGCGGCGCCGCCCCCTGTGAGGCTCCCCCATGAACGGGATGACCGAGGACGAGGGGCGTGAGAGGCCGCCCTTTCGTGGGCTCAGCGACCGCAAGCACAGTGACGAGGTGTTTCGCAAGCTGCTCGACACCGCCCCCGACGCGGTGGTGGTGGTCGATGAGCTCGGGCGCATCGTCCTCGTCAACCTCCAGGCCGAGCGCCTGTTCGGGTACCCGCGCGACGAGCTCATCGGCAGCGAGGTGGAGGTCCTCATTCCCCAGCGCTTCCGGCCGACCCACGTGGGCAACCGGAAGGGGTTCGTGGCGTCGCCGAAGGTCCGCCCGATGGGCTCGGGGCTCGAGCTGTTCGGGATCAAGAGGGATGGCGCGGAGTTTCCCATCGAGATCAGCCTCAGCCCCCTGCCCACCGAGGAGGGGATGCTGACCTCGGCGAGCATCCGCGACATCACCGATCGAAAGCAGAACGAGCTCAGGGTCCGTCGCATCCAGGAGCACCTGCTGAGCGCGGTGGAGAGCATTCAAGGCGCCTTCGCGATCTTCGACGCGAAGGATCGGCTGGTGCTGTGCAACAGCACGTGCCACCGGATCTTGGGCCGGGGCATCGAGGGGGCGCTCGTCGGTCGCTCCTTCGATGAGCTGGTCGACGCCAACCTGGAGGCCGGCGCCTTCCACCCGAGCGGCACGTCGGCCACGGACTTGCGCCTGCGGTGGGTCGCGTACCACCGCGAGCCGACCGGGGTGCTCGATGTCCGCACCCGGGAGGGCCACGACCTGCGGATCGTCGAGCGACGCACGCCCGAAGGCGGCACGGTGATGACCATCTGGGACGTGACCGAGGAGGTGGAGCACGAACAAGAGCTGCGCCGGGCACGGGCGCTCGCCGAAGCGGCGAATTCGGCCAAGAGCGAGTTCCTGGCCTCGATGAGCCACGAGCTCCGCACCCCGCTCAACGCCATCCTCGGCTTCGCGCAGCTCCTCCACCGGGACAAGAAGACGCCGCTCTCGGATCGCCATCGGGAACGGATCGAGCACGTGCTCAAGGAGGGCGAGCACCTGCTGCGTCTCATCGACGAGATCCTGGACCTGTCGCGGGTCGAGTCGGGTCGGGTCCTGCTCTCCCTCGAGCCGGTCGGCGTGGCCCAGGCGCTCGCGGAGGTGAGGACCACCTTGGAACCGATGGCGACGCGCGCCGATGTCGAGATCGCCGTCCGGCCGGTGCCGCAGGACCTGCCCGACGTGCTGGCCGATTACACGCGCTTCAAGCAGATCCTCATGAACTACGGCTCGAACGCGATCAAGTATGGGCGGCGGCGCGGGACGGCCACGTTCCGTGCGGCGTTGCGGGGCGACGTCGTGCGGATCTGTGTGGCGGACGACGGCATCGGGATCGCCGAGGGCCAGCAGGAGAGGATCTTCCAGCCGTTTCACCGCGCGGGTCGCGATACGGGAGCGATCGAGGGCACCGGCATCGGCCTCGCCATCACCAAGCGCCTGGCTGAGCTCATGGGGGGCCGGGTCGGCTTCCAGAGCCGAGAGGGACAAGGCTCCGAGTTCTGGATCGAGCTGCCGGTCCATCACCCCGGCGTAGAGGGGCCGGGGGTCTCACGGGCCGAGGCCCGGAGCGAGGATGCGTCGCCAGCCGAGGCGCAGGGGCCGCGCCGTCTGATCGTGTACATCGAGGACAACCCCTCGAGCTGCGCGTTGATGGAGGATCTCCTGGCCGATTTCGAGCGCGTCGATCTGATCACGGTCCCGAGCGCCGAGGTGGGCATCGAGCTCGTGCGCGCGCGGCGGCCCGACCTCGTCATCATGGACATTCACCTGCCGGGGATGAGCGGCCTCGAGGCCACGCGGCGCCTGCGCGGGTGGCCGGAGACGTCCGCCATCCCGATCATCGCCCTCAGCGCCGCCGCGATGGTGAGCGACGCCGAGCGGGTCGAGGACGCGGGGTTCTATCGATATTTGACCAAACCCGTGAGGGTCGACGAGCTGGCCCGGGCGCTGGAGGAGGTGCTCATGGCCCCGCCCCCTGCGCCCGCCGAGTAGTCTCGAGCCGCGAGCTGCTCGAGCACGCTCGCGGCGGCGGCGGCCTCTTCGCATAGGAGCCCATCATGAAGCCACTCCGAGGGATCGCGTTCCTGCTCCTCTCTTGCGTCGCTCCTAGCGCTCACGCGGCGCCTCCCTGCGGCGCGAGCGGGATCGCCGTGCAGGTCCTCGGCTCGGGCGGGCCGCAGGTGCAGGGCAAGCGCGCCTCGAGCAGCTACCTCGTCTGGCAGGACGGCAAGGCGCGCGTACTCGTGGACAGCGGCGGCGGCTCGGCGCTGCGCTTTGGCGAGAGCAACGCGGACTTCACGGACCTCGACGTGGTGCTCTTCACCCACCTGCACGTCGACCACAGCGCTGACTTCGCGGCGCTGGTCAAGTCGTCCTACTTCCAGAAGCGCAGCCGCCCGCTCCCGGTCTATGGGCCCGTCGGGAACGAGCACTTCCCGGCTATGACCGCCTTCGTCAAGGCGCTGTTCGAGGAGCCGCGGGGCGCCTACGCCTATCTCTCGGCGTTCATCGATCCCAGGGCCGAGAGCAGCTATAAGCTCGAGCCCCACGACGTCGCGCTCAAGCCCGACGAGGCGCAGGTGATCTTCGCGAGCGAGCGGCTGCGCGTGACCGCCATGCAGGTGCTCCACGCGGCCGTGCCCGCGCTGGCCTACCGCATCGACGTGGGCGGCAAGAGCGTCGTGTTCAGCGGCGACAACAACGGCGACAACGGCAACCTCGAGAAGCTGGCCAAGCAGGCCCACCTCCTCGTGGCCCACCACGCGGCGCCCGAGGGCGCGAGCGGCGTGGAGCGCCGGCTGCACATGCCGCCCTCGGTGATCGGCCGCATCGCGGGCGCGGCGAACGTCAAGGCCCTGGTGCTCTCGCACCGCATGCTGCGGACGCTCGGACGCAAAGCCGAGTCCCAGGCGGCCATCGCCGCCACGTACCACGGCCCTGTCAGCTTCGCCGACGACCTCAGCTGCTTCGAGATACGCTGATCCTGGCCATCGAGCGCCCGCCGCGACCGAGGGTTCCGCCCCCCTGAGAGCGGAGATCCGTTCGTAGCGCGGACTTCCCGAACGTCCCCCTTCCCATGGCGCGCCGGGTGCCGATGTAACCCCGCCATGCGCATCGCCATCACCACGTTTGGCACCGAGGGCGACATCCGCCCCTTCATCGCCCTCACCCGCCGCCTCTGCCAGGCCGGCCACGATGCCTGGCTCGTGGCGCCGCCCCTCTACGTGCAGCGCGCCGCCGAGAACGGGGTGCCGCTGCGCGCCGCGGGCCGCTCGTGGAGCGAGACCGAGCTGCGCCAGGCCATGGCCGCGGTGATGCACGAGAAGCACCCGCTCCGCCAGGCGGGCCTCATCTTCGAGTCGCTGGCCGACCGGCTCATCGCCGCCTTGCCCGACGTCATCCAGGCCACCCGCCCGGCGGACGTCATCATCCATCACCAGATCGACGTGACCGGCTTCGCCGCGGCCGAGGTCCACCGGAAGCCGCGCATCACGGGGCACCTGTTCCACGGCTCCTTGCGCGCCTGCGGCATCGCCCCCGATGGTCGCAACTTCGGCGCCTTGGGCAATCGCCTGATGACCCACCTCCTCCGTTTCCTCATGAGTCGCTTCGCGGACGCGCCGTTCAATCGCGTGCTCGCCGCGGCCGGCCTCAAGCCGCGGCGTCCCTTGTGGGCGGCGATGAGCGAGTCGCCGCTCTTGAACTTGCTAGCCATCAGCCCGGCGCTCGTGCCCCCGGATCCCCTGTGGTGCGAGCAGCGGGTCGTGCAGACGGGTTACTGGTTCCTCGACACGCCGACCTACAACCCGCCACGCGCGCTCACCGAGTTCATGGCGGCGGGCGAGCCGCCGGTGGTGGTCACGTTCGGCTCGATGGTGAGCCCCGACGCGCGCGCCCAGACCGACGCCGTGGTGGGCGCGCTCACTCGTCTCGGCCGGCGCGCGATCCTCCAGGCGGGCTGGAACCCGCTCGGGCAGACTCACCTGCCGCCCAACTTCTTACGGGTCGATTACGTGCCGCACGATTGGCTGTTTCCGCGCGCGGCCTGCGTCGTCCATCACGGGGGCGCGGGCACCACGGCCGCGGTGACGCGCGCGGGGGTGCCGCACATGGTGGTGCACCACCTCGCGGATCAACCGTACTGGGCGCAGCTCCTCTATCAGCAGGGGCTGGCGGCGCGGCCGCTTCATCATCGGCAGCTCACGGCCGAGCGCTTGTTCGATCACCTGGCGACAGTGGTGGACAACGCGGGCATGCAGGGACGCGCGCGGGCGCTCGGGCAGAGGGTGCAGGCCGAGGACGGGCTCAGCCAGGCGGTCGCGGCCATCGAGTTCGCGGTGCGGATGAGGGGGCTGCGCACGGGAGACGCGAGGGCGTACGCGCAGGCTTGAGGTGGGGGCGCTACCTATGGAGGGGGGGTGCTACGGATGGGGGTGGCCGCCGCCGGGGTGACCGCCGCGGCCGTGCGGGCCCTGGAGCGCCTTGAGATCGATGGCGCTGCCGTCGAGCGTGGCCGAGCCGCAGCTGGGACCGAAGACGAGCGTGTGCACGGTGCCGTTGGGCTCGGTGCGCTCGATGGTGCCCGCGATCGGGAAGCGGCACTCGGGCGGCGGCACGCGCACGAGCCCGGTCACCTGGACCTGACCCTGCGTCCCATCGCCGAAGTCGATGGTGAGCTGGCCGTCCATCGTGCGGGTGGGGACGGCGCCCGAGCGATCGAAGGCGGTGGTCATGGTGCCCTGGAGGTGCATGTCGTGCTGGACGGCGCCGCTCGCGTCCTTGGCCGTGTGCCGGCTGTCGAGGGTGTCGGTGCGGGTGAAGGTGGTCGCGTCGCGCGTGTGGGCGGACGTGGCGCTCGACGTGCCGGAGAGCGACAGGGTGCCGCCATGGGGGCCGCTGCGGTCGATGGCGTAGGTGGCCTGGTGCTGGAAGTGGAACACGACGTCATCGCCGCAGCTGTCCGCGGGCTCGGTGGTGATGCTGGTGGCGAGGTCGATGGTGCCGCTCGAGGTCGGCGCCTGGCCTTGCCCGGGTCCCTGGGCGCCGGCGCCTGAGGCCTGGCCGCTGCCAGCGCCGCCCGAGGGGCCCGAGGCGCCTGGCGCACCGGGGCCGCCGGCCGGAGGCGGTCCGCCGTGATGCCCGGGCGGGGGCAGACGGCACGCGCTCCATTCGAAGTGCGCCTGCGCCGGGTAGGTCTTGTCGCAGACCGTGGCGGTGGTGATGTCGGGCGCGGGATCGCAGTGCATGGCCTCGGGGGGGAGACCCGGCGCGCCCGGACTCTGAGGACCGGCCTGGCCGGGCTGGCCGCTGAGAAGACCGCCGGCGCCTCCCGGCTGCAGGCCCATCATCTCCGTGGCATGGATCATGTCGCTCGTATCGGTGAGCGCTTGCGACGCGGCGACGGTAGGATCATTGGCGCTCTGGGCGGATGCACCGCTGCACCCGCCCCCGAGCCACAGGGCACAACAGAGGCCGGGAAGACCCACGGTAAGGGAGACACGACGCGAGAGCTGGAGCCACGACCAGAAACGAGACTTCGACATGGTCACTCCTTGGTTGGGTTTCACTGCGACGGACCACCGCGGACCGTCCTGTAAGCAAGGTAGCGACCGGGTCTTAAGAATCTCTTACGATGGCTCTGGTTCTGTCTGGGGAGCATGATGCCCAAAGCGACGAGGACGGCGGACCACATCCTGCTCATCGAGGACGATCGGCAGCTCGGGGCGCAGGTCGTCGCGCACCTGCGCGAGGCGGGCTTCGAGGTCTCCTGGTGGACCGAGGGCAAGTTGCTCGACGAGGATACGGTGCCGGATCTCGGCCTCCTCATCCTCGATCTCATGCTGCCGGGCACTTACGGCATGGACATCCTCAAGCGTCTGCGCGCGTTCTCGGACATCCCGGTGCTCATCCTGAGCGCGCGCAATGACACCTTCGACAAGGTGCGCGCGCTCAAGCTCGGCGCCGATGACTACATGACCAAGCCATTCTGGCCCGAGGAGCTGGTCGAGCGGGTGCGGGCGCGGCTGCGCCGGCCGCGCCTGCAGCGCGAGGGGGTGATGGCGGTGGGGCCGTTGCACATCGATCCCGAGACGCGCGAGGTGCGGATGGCGGGGCAGCCGCTCGAGCTCACGCGCGTGGAGTTCGATCTTTTGATCGCGCTCGCCCGCCGTCCCGGGGCGGCGGTGACGCGTCAGTGGTTGGTGGAGCATGTCCTCGATCCGGAGCGGGAGGGCACCGAGCGCACGCTCGATGTCCACGTGTCGCGGCTCCGGCGCAAGCTCGGCCCGGGCAAGTACATCGAGACGGTGTGGGGCATCGGCTACCGCCTGAACCCGGACGCCGAGTCATGAAGCTGCGCCTGCGTCTCGGCCTGGTCACGCTGGCGGTGGCGCTGCCGCTCGTGGCGGCGTTCCTCTGGGTGCACTTCTATGCGCAGGAGCGCGCCTCCGTCGACGTGATCGCGTCGTTCACGCTGTCGCAGATGCAGGCCGGCGAGCGCGAGCATTGCGAGGCCACGCCCGAGCGCTGGATGGGCCGCCGGCGGCCTCCCGAGGGGCTCGGGAGGAGGCCGCCGCCGCGCGAGGACTTCGATGCGCCGCCCGGCGATCTCCCGCCCCCGCCGGACGATCCGGACATCGCAGGGCCAGGGCCAGGACGGGGAGTACCGCCCTGGGAGCGTCCGGGCGGTCCGCCGCCGCCGCGCTGGCGGCTTGGCGGTCTCCGGCCCGGCGGCCGCTTCGAGCCTCGGCTCGGGGGTCCGTTCGAGCCACCGCCCGGCGGCTTCTTCGATCCACCGCCCGGCGGCCCCCGAGGAGGCCTTCCGGGAGGTCCGCCGCCCCGCGCGCCCGAGCTCTACGCGTACGACGCCGCGCTCGTCTCGCGCAACCCGGAGGCGCCGCCGCTCGACGACGCGCTCCGCGCCGCCATGCAGGAGGGGCGGCAGATGGCGCTGCGGCGGTTCGAGGAAGGCGGCCATCGCGTACAGGACATCCTCCTTCGGATGCCCTGGAAGGACGGGCCCTGCGCCTTCGTGCTCGCGCGGCGCGTGGATCCCCCGGGGCCGCCGGGCTTCGGCAGGGGCGGCCCCGGCCTGAGCGCCCCTCCTTTGCGGATCTGGCTGGTCCCGACCGGGGTCGTGCTCATGGCCATGCTCATCGCCCTCGGTCCGGTGGTGCAGCGGCTGCGGCGGCTCGGCGCCGAGGTGCGGGCCGCGGCGCGGGTCGATTATCGCCACGCCATCACGGTGGAGGGCCACGACGAGATCGCCGACCTGGCCCGGGCCTTCGCCGATGCCGGCCAGGAGATCCGGGCGCAGATCGCCGCGCGCGAGCAGCGCGAACAGGCGCTGCGCTCGTTCCTCGAGAACACCACGCACGACGTCATGATCCCGCTCACCGTGCTCAAGGGGCACCTGGCCTCGCTCGACAAGCAGGCCGCCCGTGGGGAGCCGGTCGCGAGCGCGACGGTGACCGCGGCCATGCAGGAGGCCCACTACATGGCCTCGCTCATCCACAACCTGGCCGCGGCGGCCCGGCTCGAGGCGGGCGCGCCGGAGCTGGCGATGGCCCCGGTCGCGCTGGGCGACCTCGTGGGCCGCGCGGTGAGCCGGCACCTGCCGATCGCGCGGCAGAAGCAGGTCTCGCTGGAGGCCGCCGTGCCAGAGGAGCCCGTGCGGGTGCAGGGCGACGTCACGCTGATCGAGCAGGCGGTGAGCAACGTCATCTATAACGCGATCCGTTACAACAACCCGGGGGGGCACGTGGCGGTGATCCTGGAAGCCCTCGAGCACGGCACGCGGTTCCGCCTGCGCGTGCTCGATGACGGCCCCGGGATCCCCGAGAACGAGCGCGCGCGGCTCATCGAGCGCCGCTTCCGCGGCAACCAGGCCCGCACCCGCGACCCGGGCGGCCACGGCCTCGGCCTCAACATCGCCTATCACGTGACCCAGCTGCATGGCTTCGAGCTCGTGCTGGCCCCCTCGGATTTTGGCGGGCTGCAGGTGGACTTCCTGGGCCCCATGCAGGGCTAAGCCGGACAGGGCCCCCTGCGCTCTCCCCTCCACCAACGTTCCCCCTTCCAGCCACACGATGGGGAATAGAACATTCCGCGGCGACGTTACGTCCAACAGACAGACAGCGGCCGGGGCCGATCGGAGGGCTCGGAGAGCGATCGTCGGAGTTCCCGCCGCCGTCAGTTGATCTACCTACAAACCCGTGCTAGCTCTCCCAGCAAGGAAGTAAGGTCATCAGGACCATGAGAAACCTCGCGCTCTATCTGCTCTCGGCCGCTGCGCTGCTCGCAGCCGCTCCCGGGAGCACGGGCGGCGGGCTCTCACTGGCCCCAACCCTCCCCTGCGCCGCCTTCGACGTGGCCCAGGGGGATGATCTGACGGCCCCGTCTTCCCTCAGCAGCGCCGAGGCATCCTCCGAGGACGACGACGATACCTCGGGCGCTTGCGAGACGGCGGCCCCCTTCATCCCGCGTCCTGATGAGGTGCGGGGGTGGCAGACGCGTAGCGATGACGTCCCTTCCCTCCTGCAGATCACCCGCGACTGCTTCAAGAACCGCGGCCCTCCAGTCACCTGACGCCCGACCGATTCATTACATATCCTGGCTGTTGATTCAGAGCCCGCGGAAGGGCTCCTGAACACGGCTGCACTCTGTCCGTGAAGTACCAGACAGCGGGCTGCTGTGCGGCTCGCGTGTGCCGTGCGAGCGTTTGGGGGAGGAGCCAGTCCTGGTCCTCACTCCCTCGCTCCTCGGCCCCCGAGGCGCTCTTGCAGCCCGATCACAGGGGTTTGGCTCCGATGGATACGACTTCTTATGCACGGCACGTAGCAGTAGAAGCTCCTTCAGCCTCCTCGCCCGCGGGCGCTTCCCAGAGGACCACGATCAACGCCTCGGTGCCGCCGCCCAACCTGCGGGCCGACATGACCGCCGGCTTCCTCGTCTTCCTCATCGCCTTGCCGCTGTGCCTGGGTATCTCGATGGCCAGCGGCTTTCCGCCCATCGCCGGCATCACGACCGCGATCGTGGGCGGACTCATCTCGACCTTCGTCGGCAGCGCGCGGCTCACCATCAAGGGCCCGGCGGCGGGTCTCATCGTCATCGTGCTCGGGGCCGTGACCGAGCTCGGTCAGGGCGACGCGCTCACCGGGTATCGCCGGACCCTGGCCGTGGGCGTGGCCGCGGCGGTGATCCAGATCCTCCTCTCACTCGCGCGCGCGGGCACCATCGGCAGCCTGATGCCGCCCTCGGTCGTGCACGGGATGCTGGCGGCGATCGGGGTGATCATCGTGTCCAAGCAGGCGCACACGCTCATGGGGGTGAGCCCGACCAGCAAGGGGCCGCTCCCGCTCCTGGCCGAGATCCCGAGGAGCGTGGCGCACGCCAACCCCGAGATCCTGGTGATCGGCGTGTGCACGCTGGTGGTGCTCTTCGGTCTCCCGCTCCTGCCCTGGCGCTGGGCGAAGAAGGTACCAGCGCAGATGGTGGCGCTGGTCCTGGCGATCCCGCTCGGGCTCTGCTTCGATCTCGACCATCAGCACACGTTCTCGTTCCAGGGGCACGAGTACTCGGTGGGGCCGCAATACCTCATCCACCTGCCGGGGAACCTCCTCCGCAGCCTGGCCTTTCCCGACTTCTCCCACCTCCTCGATGCGATCTCGCTCAAGTACATCCTCATGTTCACGCTGGTGGGCTCGATCGAGTCGGTGCTGAGCGTGAGCGCGGTGGACGCGCTCGACCCGGCCAAGTGTGCGTCGGACCTCGACAAGGACCTGCGCGCGGTGGGCATCGGCAACGCCATCGCCGCGCTCCTCGGCGGGCTGCCGATGATCTCGGAGATCGTGCGCAGCAAGGCCAACATCGACAGCGGGGCCACGAGCCGGCGGGCCAACTTCTTCCACGGGCTGTTCCTGCTCGGCTTCGTGGTGCTCCTGCCCGGGATGCTGCATCGGGTCCCGCTCGCGGCGCTGGCGGGGATGCTCGTCTACACCGGCACTCGCCTGGCGTCTCCGGCAGAGTTCAAGAGGGCGTACCGCATCGGCCCGGAGCAGCTGTTCTTGTTCATGCTCACGCTCCTGGTGACCCTGGCGACGGACCTGCTGGTCGGGGTCGCGGTCGGCCTCGTCTGCAAGCTGGCGCTGCACGTCAAGGATGGAGTCTCGCTGCGGGATCTCGTCCGGATGGAGATGCGGGAGCGGCGTCACGGAGAGGCGCTCCACATCGAGGTGGAGAACGCCGCGGTGTTCACCAACGTCCTCACGCTCAAGCGGCGGCTCGACCGGCTCGAGTCCGACATCGTGCGCGTGGTGATCGACTTCTCGCGCGCCCGCGTGGTGGGTCACACGGTGCTCGAGAAGCTCCATCGCATCGCCGACGAATGGGAAGGCCGCGAGCTGGTCCTCCAGGGCCTGGAGGAGCACGTCCCCTCATCGGATCACGAGCTGGCCGCCCGCAAGAAGCGCCGGCCCGCCCTGGCCTGATCGGTCAGAATATCGATACCTGGCGGCCCGTCGGACAAGATGAGGATCGCTACTCTTTCCTTCCTGGCTCCGGGTGGTTAAGAGGAGTAAGAAAGACCATGGAAGTACAGCGGAAGGTCGTGGATGGGGGGGCGCACGCCCGACTCGCGGAGGCCCTCGGTCACGCCGCGCATCTCTTGCCGGCGCAGGGCCCGATCGGTGTGTTCATTCACCACAACACGCTCCACGCTTGGCAGCATCTGCCGTTCGAGCAGGCCGTGGAGGAGGCGGGGCAGCTGTTCGGGGCCGAGCCCTACCTCTCCAAGGCGCGCTACCGTGAGGAGTACCGCCGGGGGCGGATCGACGCCTCGGATCTCGAAGACGTGCTCGGACCGATGGCGGGTCAGGACACCACCGCTGCTGCCATCGATGAATGGCTGGTGCCGGGGCTCTTGAGTCGCCGCGAGCTGCGGCGGCTGATGATGCTCTATCCGATCCTCGAGGATCCGCAGTCGCTCGCCTGGCGCATGCACGAGCAGGAGCTCACGCGGCAACTGCAGGAGGATGTCCCGGCCGAGGCCAAGGACCGGCTCTTGGCGGCGACACGCGCGCACCTGGGCGCCTTGGTCGATGCGGGCGACCTGGCGGCGGTGGGACGCCTCCTGACCGGTGAAGCAGACCCGGCCACGGCCGACGCCGGGCTGCGCCTGGCCCTCGAGATCCCGCTCGAAACCGAGGCGCTCAGGCGCGCGCTCGCCCGCGATGCGGAGGCGCTGGCGACCCAGGCCCTGTGGGTGGCGGCCTCGTATCCAGTGGTGTTGCGCGAGCGGGCGCGGGCCGCGATGCAGCCCGCGGGACGCCTGCGGCGTCATCGCGACCTCCTCCTGGCCGTGACGGAGGAAGATATCGATGACCTCGTCAACCCGGTCCTCATCCGCCTGATGGCGGCCTTCCTCGATCAGGGGGTGGCTTACTGGCCCATGCCCGATCGCGAGCAGGGCTTCTATCTGGCGGTCCGCTCGCTCTGTATGCAGGGGAGCGCGCTGCCCGTGGGCTGGCTGCGCGGGCTGCGCGAGGAGCTGCGCGACCAGACGACGCGGCGGCTCGGGGCCGCGGACGTGGTCCTCGAGATCCTGGGGGATCTCGGCGTACCGCCGGAGGATTGGGACGAGTACGTGAGCGCGGTGATGCGCGGGCTCCCGGGGTGGGCGGGCCTCATGAACCGGCTCGAGAAGGACCCGAGCCTGGCGCCGCATGGTGTGCCGCCCTGCTCGCTGGTGGACTTCCTGGCCGTGCGCCTCATTTATACGCGCTGCGCGATCCGGGACGTGGCGAGGCGGCATGGCCTGGCCCTCGGCGCTCCGCTCCACCAGCTGGTGGAGCGGCTGCTCGCGTCGCCGCAGATGCAGGACGCCAGAGCGCAGCACCTTGGGGAGTCGTATCGGCTGTTCCGGATCCTGCAGCTGGCGGGCGTGCCGGGGCATGAGGCGGCCCGTCTCCCGCAGTCCGCGCTGGGCCGCATCCTCGCGGAGATGGACGCCTTCCCCGAGGTGGAGCGGAGGCGCCTGTGGCACCTCGCCTACGAGCGTCACTACCGCGTCCAGGTGCTCGGGGCCCTGGCGCAGCATGGACGCGAGGGCCTGGCCGCGCGCGCGAAGGGGAGGACCAAGGCGGCGCCGCGCTTCCAGCTCATGTTCTGTGTCGACGAGCGCGAGGAGTCGCTCCGCCGCCACATCGAGGAGCTCGGGCCGGACTTCGAGACGTTCGGGGCGCTCGGGTTCTTCGGCGTCGCGGTCTACTTCCGCGGCGTGGACGATGCGCAGCCCGTGCCGCTGTGCCCGGTGGTGGTGCGGCCCGAACACGGAGTGGTGGATCGGCCGGTCGAAGAGGACACGCTGCTCAAAGAGAAGCGCCATCGCATGCGCCGGTTGTGGGCCAACCTGGCGCATGGCGCCCACGTGAGCTCGCGGGCCATGGTCCGCGGCTGGTTGGCGTCGTTTGGCTTCGGCGTGCTCTCGGCCGTGCCGCTCATCATGCGGGTGCTCTCGCCCCGACTGGCGGCGCGGATGGGCGAGGGGCTCAAGGCGCGGCTCCTGCCGGCGCCGCGCTCGGAGTTGACCCTGCAGCGCGAGGAGGAGGCCGTGGAGGCGTCGGGCGGCCCCGGGTTCGCGGTCGGTTTCAAGCAGGAAGAGAAGATCGAGCGGGTGGCTCGGGTGCTCGAGGACACGGGCCTGGTCCGCGACTTCGGCCGCCTGGTGGTGATCATCGGCCACGGGTCGAGCAGCCGCAACAACCCGCACGAGTCGGCGTACGACTGCGGCGCCTGCGGAGGACGGCGCGGCAAGCCGAACGGGCGCCTGTTCGCGCAGATGGCGAACCGTCCGGGCGTGCGTGAAGGGCTGCGGGCGCGGGGGATCGACATCCCCGAGAGCACGATCTTCATCGGCGGCTACCACGACACCTGCTCGGACGCGATCGAGCTCGACACGCATGAGGTGCCGGCCACGCATGCCGAGGATCTGGCCGAGCTGCGCCGGGCGCTCGAGCAGGCCCGCCGCCAGAACGCGCACGAACGCTGCCGCCGCTTCGAGGCCGCGCCGCTCGATCTCACGCCCGACGAGGCGCTCGCCCATGTCGAGGCGCGCTCCGAGCACCTGGCCGAGCCGCGGCCGGAGTATGGCCACGCCACCAACGCCGTCTGTTACATCGGACGGCGCGAGCTCACCCGCGGGCTGTTCTTCGACCGGCGGGCCTTCCTCGTATCCTATGATCCGACGCTGGATCCGGACGGGCACATCCTGGCGCGCTCGCTGGCCGGGGTGGTGCCGGTGGGCGTCGGGATCAGCCTCGAGTATTACTTCTCGCACGTGGACAACCAGGTGTATGGCTGCGGGACGAAGATCCAGCACAACGTGACCGGGCTCCTCGGTGTGATGAACGGCCACGCAAGCGACCTGCAGACCGGGCTGTCGTGGCAGATGGTGGAGATCCACGAGCCCATGCGGCTCCTCGCGGTGATCGAGACGCACCCCGAGCTGCTCGGCGCGGTGGTGCAGCGCAACGCGGGGCTCGCGGAGCTCGTGCGCAATCGCTGGCTGCAGGTGGCGACGGTGGATCCGGAGACGCGCGAGATCCAGGTGCTCGGGGCGGATGGCTTTGCGCCCTTGGTTGCTCCGGCCGCCCCGTTGCCGGTCGTGCCGTCGTCGGTGGACTGGTACCGAGGCCGCCGTGAGCACCTGCCCCTGGCGCGCATCGCACGGGCGCTCAGCGAGGCGCCGAGCGGTCCCCTCAGTACCTCTTCAGGTCGGTCGGTGGAGCTTCAGAATGAACGCGCTTGACCCTGCAATACCCTGGATGGCCGGGAGCATCCTCGGCTTTCCGGTCCTGACCTTCCTCGTGCTCGGCCTCCTGGCGCTGCTCGCTCGAACGCCGCCCGAACGAGTGGTCGCACGCAGCGCGGGGCTCACCTTCGGGTTGTCGCTCCTGGCGACGCTCGCGACCTTCACGACGATGGAGCTCGGGCGCCAGACCAAGCTCGTGCTCGGGTTCGGCCCGTGGTTCCAGGTGGGCGGGTACGACTTCGAGATCACGCTGCTCCTCGACCGCCTGTCGCTGCCGTTCCTGCTCCTCACCTCGACGGCGGCGTGGCTCATCGGGGTCTTCTCGGTGCGCTACCTGCATCGCGACCCGGGCTTCGTGCGCTTCTTCGCGCTGCTCATGCTGTTCGCCTGCGGCATGCTGCTCATTGTCCTGGCGGGGAACCTGGACGTCCTCATCGTGGGCTGGGAGCTGGTGGGGCTCGCGTCGTCGCTCCTCATCTCTTTCTTCCATCACCGCAAGGAGCCGGTGCGCAATGGGCTGCGCGCCTTCGTGACGTACCGCATCTGCGACATGGGCCTGATGGGCGCCGCAGGGCTCATCCATCACTACGCGCACGCGGCGAGCTTTGGGCCGGCGTTCGAGGTCGGCGGGGATGCGGGGGCGCTCGCGGCGCTGCCGGCTCATGTGGCGCCCTGGGTGGGGCTGCTGCTGGTCTTCGCGGCCATGGGCAAGTCGGCCCAGGTGCCGTTCTCGGGATGGCTGCCGCGCGCCATGGAGGGGCCGACCCCGTCGAGCGCGATTTTCTATGGGACGCTGTCGATCCACGCCGGGTCCTTCCTGCTCCTGCGGGCCCAGCCCGTGCTCGAGCGTGCGCCGGCGGCCTGCATCCTGCTCGTGGTGATCGGGCTCCTGACGAGCGTGCATGGCACGATGAGCGGCCGGGTGCAGGCGGACGCCAAGACCTCCCTGGCCTACGCCTCGATGTGCCAGGTGGGGCTCATCCTGGTCGAGATCGGCCTCGGGCTGCCGCGCGTGGCGATGGTGCATCTGCTCGGGCACGCCTGCCTGCGCACGGTTCAATTCCTGCGCGCACCGAGCCTGATGCAGGATCTGCGCAGGGTGGAGGCGGCGGCGGGCGGGCCGATGGGTCCGACCGGGCAACACATCGAGCGTCTCCTGCCCCTGCGGGTGCAGCGGTTCCTCTATCACCTGTCGGTGGAGCGGGGTCACCTCGACACGTTCCTCGAGATGTTGCTGGTGCAGCCGTTCCTGCGGGTGGGGCAGGCGCTCGACGGCCTGGAGCAGCGGTGGTTGATGCTGCTGTCGCGGAAAGCCGGGTGGCTCGGGCGGCTTGGGCGTGCGGTGGTGCCGGCGGTGCTGCGCGAGCGGTTCAAGTCGCTCATGGCCCCGAGGTCGGCCCCATGACGCGGCTCGCCTTCCCTCTGCTCACGCTCACGGTGCTCCTGCCCGGCCTGGTCGGTCTGGCGATCCGGTGGGTTCACTCCGAGAAGACGGCGCGGCGACTGGGGATCGGGGGCGCGGTGCTCACGCTGCTCCTGGCTGGGCTGTCGGCCTGGCGGGTGCTCCATCTCTCGGGCGGGGGGCGGCTGGTGGGCCCGCTGGATCTGGCCTGGCTCGGTGTGGCTCGGCCGCTCTTCGGGCTCGACGGGCTCGGCGCGGTGCTCCTGCCGTTCTTCGCGCTCCTCTCGGTGCTCGTGCTCGTGGCGGGGCCGCGGGCCAAGCTCGATCCCCTGGCCACGAGCGCGATCCTGCTCCTCGAGTCCACGATGCTCGGGATGGTGGAGACGCTCGATCTCGGCGTGTTGGCGCTCTTCTTCGCGTTCCAGGTCATGGTGATGCTGGCCGAGCTCAAGCGCCGCGAGGGGGCGGGCGGGCGAGAGAGCCTGGTCCCGGCTTGCAGTATGTATCTCGGGGCGAGTGTCCTCCTCCTCTTCGTGGGCGTGGCCTGGATCGGACGGCTCGGGGCCCATGCGGGGTTGGTGGCGCCGCTGCACCTGCCAGAGCTGGCGCAGCATGGTCTGCCTGTGGGCGAGGCGCGCTGGGCCCTCGGCCTCCTCCTCTGTGCAGTGCTCCTCCGCGAGGGGGTGTTTCCGGTGCACTCGTGGCTGCCCGCGCTGCTCGAGCGGGGGCCGCTCGGTCTCGGGCTTCTGTTCACGGCGGCCCAGTCGGGGACGTGCATCCTGATGCGGGTGGTGCTGCCGGTGTTCGACCGGCCCGAGCAGGGGCCGCGGGCGCTCGTGATCGTGGCGTATCTCGCCCTCCTCACGGCGGGATATGCCGCGTTGGTGGGGCTCGTGCAGCGTGACCTCCGACGAGTGCTGGCCTTCCTCGGTCTGGGGCAGTCGGCGCTCATCCTGGTGGGCCTCGACAGCCACAGCGTCGAGGAGACGGTCGGGGGATTGGTGACGTGGCTGGCGTCGGGTCTGGCGTTGACGGGGCTCGGGCTCTGCACCTGGGCGGTCGAGGCGCGCGTGGGACGGCCGGATCTACACCACTTCCATGGACTGGCGGAGCGGACGCCGGTCTTGGCGGCGTTCTATCTCGTGCTCGGCTTGGCGGTGGTGGGGCTGCCGGGGACGCTCGACTTCGTGAGCGAGGATCTCATCGTGGAAGGGGTCTTGCCGTCGCATCCCATCCTCGGGGTGGTGCTTATCGTGGCGGCGGCCTTGAACGCCATCCTGGTGCTGCGCAGCTTCAGCTACACGTTCCTCGGGCCACCGTCGGCCCGCCGCACGACGCGCGACCTCCTGGTGAGGGAACGTCTGGCGCTGGCGGTCCTGGCGATCACGCTGGTGGGCACGGGCCTCTTGCCGCGCACGGTGCTGGTCTCGCGTCTGCTCTCCATCCAAGGCACGACCGCGCAGGAATCCGTGCACTGACCGGATCTGCCGGTCACCGGCCGCGAACTCTCTCACCCTCTCGGGGATGGTCTTCGGGTGCCTGTTCGTGGTATCAGGCGGCATGGCTCGCCGTGGCGCAGCGGTCTCTGGACAACAGAGGGGCCGCGAGGGGATCCGGCAGGGGGAGCAGCTCCTGGGCGGACTCTTCCGCCGTCTTGGGTTGGTGGAACAGGCGCGGGCCTGGCGCGCTATGGCCTCATGGGCGCGGGCGGCGGGGCCGCGGATCGCCAAGCACGCGCGCGCCGAGCAGCTGCGCAACAAGACGCTGGTGGTGCGGGTGGTGTCGTCGGCCTGGGCCAACGAGCTGTCCTTTCTCAAGGCCGAATTGCTGGCCAAGCTGCATGAGCTGCCGGGTGGCGACGCGGTCCAGGACCTGCGGTTCAGTGTCGGGCCGCTCGGCGATGCGCCTTCCTGGGAAGAGCCGGCGGAGGCCAAGGCGGGACGCAAGGCCAAGCGGCGGCGCCCTGCCCCGCCGGTGATGAAGGATGAGGTCGAGGGTGCCGCGCTGGCGGAGGCGCTCGGCGAGGTGGCGGACCCGGAGCTACGGGCGACGCTGGCGCGGCTATTCGGTCGGTCTTCGGGGTAGAGGCAGAGGCAGGCGGCGGGGCGCGAGGCCCGGTCAGGGATTCCGCAGGGCGCCGGCCAGTTCGTTGACCTTGGCACGCAGGGCGCGGCGCCGTCCGGCAGCATCCCCGGCCTCGGCGATGGCGTGCACCAAGGCGCTGCCGACCACCACGGCGTCAGCGTGGGGCGCGAGGGCGCGCGCCGAGGCCGCGTCCTTGACGCCGAAGCCCACGGCCAGGGGCAAGGTGCCGAGGGCGGGGCGGAGGATCGCGATGCGCCGCCCGACCTCGGCGGTGTCGAGGTGGGAGGCGCCGGTGACGCCGGTGAGCGAGACATAATAGGCGAAGCCCGAGCCGCGGGCGGCCTGGCGGGCGGCGCGCTCGGGTGTGGTGGTGGGAGTGAGGAGCGGGATGCGGTCGAGGCGCTGGGCGCGTAGCGGCGTGTCGAGCTCCTCGGCCTCTTCGAGCGGCAGATCCACGGTGAGCACGCCGTCTACGCCGGCCTGGGCGGCTTCGCGCGCCACGCGCTCGACGCCGCGGGCGAGGAGCGGGTTGTAGTAGCCGAAGAGGACGATGGGCACCTCGGAGCGGCGCCGCACGTCGGCGATCCATTCGAGGGTGCGGCCGAGGGTGGCACCGGCGGCGAGGGCGCGCTCCATGGCGCGCTGGATGACGGGGCCATCGGCCGAGGGGTCGCTCCACGGCACCCCGAGCTCGATGACGTCGGCCCCGGCCTCCGCGGCCTCGACGACGAGATCCACGGTCTCGGCCGGGACGGGGTCGCCGGCGGTGAGGTAGACGACGAGGCCGGCACGGCGTTCCTCGCGGAGCGCGGCGAACCGGCGGGCGATGCGGGTAGGTCCGGGTGTAGGGCTCACAGCTTGACTCCCATGCGCTGGGCCAGGGTGATCATATCCTTGTCGCCGCGTCCGGAGAGCGACACGATGATCTGCCCCTTCGGGCCAAGTTCGGGCGCGAGTTTTTTGAGGTAGGCGATGGCATGCGCGGTCTCGAGGGCGCAGATGATGCCCTCGGTGCGCGCGAGGAGCTCCAGGCCGGCGACGGCTTCGTCGTCCGTGATCGAGACGTAGCGGGCGCGGCCGCTGTCCTTGAGCCAGGCGTGCTCGGGCCCGACGCCGGGGTAGTCGAGGCCGGCGGAGATGGAGTGCGCGCCCAGGATCTGGCCGTCGTCGTCGCCGAGGATGTAGCTCTTGGAGCCGTGGAGGACGCCGATGCGGCCGGCGGAGAGGGTGGCGGCGTGGCGCCCGGTGGCGATGCCCTCGCCCGCGGCCTCGACGCCAATGAGGGCGACGCTCTCGTCCGGGACAAAGGCGTGGAATAGGCCCATGGCGTTCGAGCCGCCGCCCACGCAGGCCACGCAGGCGTCGGGGAGGCGCCCGGTGGCTTCGAGGATCTGGGCCCGCGCCTCGCGGCCGATGACGGCCTGGAGCTCGCGCACGAGCGTCGGGTAGGGATGCGGGCCGGCGACGGAGCCGATGAGGTAGTAGGTGTCGGCGACGTTGGTGACCCAGTCGCGCAGGGCCTCGTTCATGGCGTCTTTGAGGGTCGCGGTGCCGGAGGTGACAGGCACGACATCGGCACCGAGGAGCTTCATGCGGAAGACGTTGAGCGACTGGCGCTGCACGTCCTCGGCGCCCATGTAGACGCGGCAGGGGAAGCCGAAGCGGGCGGCCACGGTGGCGGTGGCGACGCCGTGCTGGCCGGCGCCGGTCTCGGCGATGAGGCGCCGCTTGCCCATGCGCCGCGCGAGGAGCGCCTGGCCGACGCAGTTGTTGATCTTGTGCGCGCCGGTGTGGTTGAGGTCTTCGCGCTTGAGCCAGATGGCGGCGCCGCCGAGGCTGCGGGTGAGCTCGGGGGCGGCGCTGAGGCGCGAGGGCCGGCCGACGTAGTCGTGCAGGAGGCGGTCGAGCTCGGCGTGGAAGTTAGGGTCGGCGTCGGCCTGCTGCCACGCGCGGTCGAGGTCCTCGAGTGCGGGGATCAGGGTCTCGGCGACGTAGCGCCCGCCGTAGGGGCCGAATCTACCTGCCTGGCTCATCACGGAACACTCCTTTGACCTTTGGCGGCGGCGACGAAGCGCCGCACGCGCTCATGATCTTTGACGCCGGGGCGTGCTTCGACGCCGCTGGCCACGTCGACGCCATGGGGGCGGACGCGGGCGATGACGCCGGCGACGTTGTCGGGATCGAGTCCGCCGGCGAGGATGATGCGACGCGGGGCGGCGTGCAGGGTGGCCTGGTGCGCGAGCTGCTCGTCGACGAGCTGGCCGGAGCCGCCGTAGCCGGCGAAGGGGGCGTCGATGAGGAAGCGATCGCCGGGGTAGCGGTCGAACTCGGCGAGCGAATGGATGCCGGCCAGGCGCAGCGCCTTGACGGCGCGAGCGCCGAGGCGTGTGCACAGGGTCGGATCTTCGTCCCCGTGCAGCTGGGCGACGTCGATGGCGCCGGCGGCGAAGGCGGCCTCGATCTCCTCGGCCGTAGGATCGACGAATACGCCCCAGCGCTCGATGCGTCGTGGCTGGGTGGCGAGGGCGCGCCCCATCTCATAGAGCTCGTCGGGCGGGCGATGGCGCTTGGAGCGCGGCCAGAAGTTGAGGCCGATCGCGTCAGCGCCGGCCTCGACGCAGGCCAGGGCGTCGTCCACGGTGGTGATGCCGCAGATCTTGACCCAGGTCATGGCCGCTCCTCCGGACCGCGCGAGGCGGCGGGAAAGAAACGCCTGGGCTCTGGATGTGGGCGGGTCATGACCGGTTCGTGGAGCGGCACATCAGGGCTCACCGCGTGAGGAGCTGGCCGAGCGCCGCGCCGGGTGAGGGCGCGCGCATGAGGGTCTCGCCGACCAGTACGGCATGGTAGCCCCGGGCCGCCATCTCGGCGAGATCGGCGGCGCTCTTGAGCCCGCTCTCGGCCACGCGGGTGACTTGAGGCGGGAGGAGTGGGGCCAGCCGGGCCGAGAGGTCGAGGTCGAGGGTCAGGGTGTCGAGGTCGCGATGGTTGACGCCCACGATGGTGGCGCCAGCGGCGACGGCGCGGCGGCATTCCTCGGCGTTATGAACCTCGACCAGCACCTCGAGCCCGAGTTGGCGGGCGGTCTCGAGGAGGCGGACGAGGACGGTGTCTTCGAGGAGGCGGGCGATGAGCAAGGCGGCATCGGCGCCGGCCAGCCGGGCATCGACAAGGTCCTCTTCGTAGAGGAGGAAGTCCTTGCGCAGGAGGGGCAGCCCGACGGCGGCGCGGGCCGCGCCGAGGTGGGCCAGGTCGCCGTCGAAGAATTCGGCATCGGTGAGGATGGAGAGGGCGGCGGCGCCGGCGGCGGCGTACTCGCGTGCGATGTCGGCAGGTGCGGCCCCGGGCCGGATGGGTCCGGCCGAAGGAGAGCGGCGCTTGAACTCGGCGATGATCTGGGGGAAGCCGCCGCGCGCACCGGACTGGGAGGCACGGAGCGCAGCGGATAGGGAACGGCGCGGCGGGGTATCACCGAGACGCTCGCGGCGCTGGCGGTCCTGTGCAGGGTCGCGCTCTCGATAGGCGCGCTGCTTGGCGGCGACGATGGTGTCGAGGATCATGCGGCTGCCTCTGCTTCTCCGGGATGGCGCTCACGGCTGGCCAGAACGAGGCGCTCGAGGAGGACGAGCGCGCTGCCGTCATCGAGAGCGGCCGCGGCGCGGCGGGCTCCGGCGCGCAAATCGGGAGCGGCGCCGGTGAGGCGGAGGGTGGCGGCGGCGCTCATGATGACGACGTTGCGCACGGCTGAGTGGGCGCCACCGAGAATGGCGCGCACGATCCCGGCGTTGTGTTGGGCGTCGCCGCCGGCCAGCTCGGCGGGGTCCCTCTCGTCGAGGCCAAAGTCGTGAGGGGTGAGGCGATAGCTCGTCACCGGGGGCTCGCCGCCAGCGGGCATGCCGGCGCCGGAAGCCTGCGCGTGTGCGACGGCCAGCTCGGCGATCCGCGTCTCGCCCGCGGGGGCGAATTCGTCGAGGCCGCCGGCGCCGTGGAGGACCAGGACGCGGGCGGCGCCGAGGTGCCCCAGAGCGCGGGCAATGGGTTCGACCCAGTTGGGGTCATAGACGCCTACGAGCTGGTACCGCGCGCCGGCGGGATTGGTGAGGGGGCCGAGGAGGTTGAAGATGGTCCGGACGCCGATCTCGCGACGCACGGCGGCGACCTTCTGGGTGGCGCCGTGATAGGCGGGCGCGAAGAAGAAACCGATGCCAATGTCCCGCAGGCAGCGCGCCACCGTGCGAGGCGGCGCGGCGACATCGACGCCGAGGGCCTCCAGGACATCGGCGGAGCCGGAGCGCGAAGAGACGGAGCGGTTGCCGTGCTTGGCGACGCGAACGCCGCAAGCGGCGACGACCAGGGCGGCGATGGTGGAGATGTTGACGGTGCGGGCGCCATCACCGCCGGTGCCGCAGGTGTCGACGAGGATGCCGTCCGGGACCTCGACGCGGGTCGCACGAGCCCGCATGGCGCGGGCGGCGCCGACGACCTCGTCGACGGTCTCGCCCTTGAGGCGCAGGCCGATGAGGAGCGCGGCGATCTGGCCGGAGGTGGCGTCGCCGTCCATGATGCGGCCCATGGTGTCGGCCATCTCCTCGGCGGAGAGGTCGCGTCGGGCACACAGCTCGGCGATCGCGTCACGAATCTCCATGCCGTCGGCAAACTAACACGCTGCAGGTGGGGGAGCAACGGACGCCCCACGGATGGCGCGGGGTACCTTGGGAAGGTCGGAGCTGGTCTCTATCTCGTGCGGGGGAGGGACGGTGAAAGGATCGGCCCGTACTCGCTAATGGCTCGGCTGGAGGTAGGGGCCTCCCACCTGGCGCAGGAGATACCGCAAGGGGTCGCTCTCCTCGCTCTCCGGGCCGAGCAACTCCTCGGCCTCAGCCAGCGTCGCCAGCAGTTGCCGCCGGACATGGTGATAACCAAAGGCATTGACCGCATTGGGCTTGGCATTGGCCGCGTCGCGACCCACGGGCTTGCCGATGTCCTCCACGGTCGCGCACACGTCATCGAGGTCATCGCGCAGCTGGAGACCGAGCCCCACCAGCTCTCCGAACCGCTGCCACCGCGGCACCTCTTGCTCCGCCCCCCCGGCGACCGCACCACCCACCGAAGCGGCCACGAACAGCGCCGCCGTCTTCTGACGGTGGTAGTCGTCGATGTCCACCCGCGCCTCCAGCTCCAGACTCTGACCTCCGATGATGCCCCCTGCCCCAGTCGCCGCGCTCAGGAGGCGCGTCAGGTACATCGCCTCCCGGGCGTGCTCGATCGGGCTCTGGGCCAGGATCTCGAAGGCCAGGGCCAGCAGCGCATCCCCCACCAGGATCGCCGTCGCCTCCCCGAACATCGTGTGACAGCTCGGCTTGCCCCGCCGCAGCTCGGCGTTGTCAAAGGCCGGCAGGTCGTCGTGCACGAGAGACGCGCAGTGAATGAGCTCCACGGCCGCCGCCATGCGCTGCACCATCTCGTGCTCTTCACGGCCGTACATCGCCGCCACGAGATGCACCATCAAGGGACGCACTCTCTTGCCGCCCGGAAACACCGACTCGCGCATCGCCGTCGCCAGGCGCGCCGGCACCATATCGGCCCTCGGAACCGCCCAATCCAGGCTGCTCTCGACGAACTTGCTGGCGGCATGAAGACGGATGGCCAGAGAGCGTCCCTGAGGTTGAACCACCGCGTTCTGCGTTACGGCCTTCGACATGTCTCTGGTCCTTGCTCCAAAGCCATTGGATGAGGGGCGTATATATTTTTGATCAGGGAAACGTAATTTGGAACTCCAATTTCTCAAAAATAGGTCCGACATTTGCCCTTGGGCGCAAGCCTCGCCTCAAGGTACCCTGCGAAGGCTTGGTCTCCTATCGGCTCGCCCCCTCAACCGACGGGATGACAACCGGATCCCCCTGGCGCTGTACTCCTACATCGGACTCCATCGGATACTTCTGAGCCCATTCAGGAGACAATATGAATATTGTCTTCCGCGTCTTCCTGAAGACGTCAACCGTGCCATTGAAAGGGGAATCTCGAAGAGACACGGCTACAGCAGCGGACACCCGTCCTGCTGAAGTGCCGTGGTCGCGGACTTCGAATGATATCGCTGATGTTGGCGAGAGAACAGCTCAGCCGGAAAACTGTGGTGTTTCGGCTCAGTTACTGGGCTGGAGGTAGGGGCCTCCGACCTGGCGCAGGAGATACCGCAGTGGCTCACTCTCCTCGCTCTCCGGACCGATCAGTTCCTCGGCCTCAGCCAGCGTCGCCAGCAGTTGCCGCCGGACGTGGTGGTAACCAAAAGCATTGACTGCATTGGGCTTGGCATTGGCCGCGTCGCGACCCACGGGCTTGCCGATGTCCTCCACGGTCCCGCACACGTCATCGAGGTCATCGCGCAGCTGGAGACCGAGTCCCACCAGCTCCCCGAACCGCTGCCACCGCCCCGCCTCTTGCTCTGCCCCCGCGGCGACCGCGCCACCCACCGAGGCCGCTACGAACAACGCCGCCGTCTTCTGGCGGTGGTAGTCGTCGATGTCCACCCGCGCCTCGAGTTCCAGACTCTGCCCACCAATAATGCCCCCTGCCCCCGTCGCCGCACTCAAGAGCCGCGTCAGATACATCGCTTGCCGGGAATGTTCAATCGGGCTCTGGGCCAGGATCTCGAAGGCCAACGTCAACAGCGCGTCGCCCACCAGGATCGCCGTGGCCTCCCCGAACATCGTGTGACAGCTCGGCTTGCCTCGCCGCAGTTCGGCATTGTCGAAGGCCGGCAGGTCATCGTGCACCAGAGAGGCGCAGTGAATGAGCTCCACGGCCGCCGCCATGCGCTGCACCATCTCGTGCTCTTCGCGACCGTACATCGCCGCCACGAGATGCACCATCAAAGGACGCACCCGCTTGCCGCCCGGAAAGACCGACTCGCGCATCGCCGTCACCAGACGCGCCGGTACCATCTCGGTCCGCGGGATCGCCCACTCGAGGCTGCTCTCGACGAACTTGCTGGCGGCATGAAGGCGGGCGGCCAGGGAACGGGCCTGCTGTTGAACGACCACGGTTTGAGCTGCTGCGTTCATCATGGCTAGTCCTTCCTACGACTACGCTTGGTGTTGCAACGACAGCCTTACTTTCGATCAGGAAAACGTAATTTGGAACCCTATTTTTTCGAAAAAATAAATTCCCCTTTGGTTTCGATGAGTAAACCAGTGGCATCGGGTCTGGAGGGGGACAACGCCAAGACCTTGTAGGGGTTCCCCCGGCCTCCCCGGGCCTCTGCCGGGGCCGGATCAAGCCCCTCCTCCGCGGGAGCTTCGGCCCCCTACCACCTTCCGATCCCTGAAGAACAGCCGGATCACCGCTGCCTTCCCAGGGAACACCGCCCCTTCCCGGCTCCCCCCATCACCAGGAGCTCACGATCACGTCCATCCTTCACCCCGCCCCTCTGGGCCGGCTCTCCCCTGGATATTAAGGAGTATAACTGCCGCATGCGGCTCGCCCGGCTCCTGCTCGCCACCTTTGGCATCCTCTGTATCCCCACGGCCTGCGCCCTGGCAGGGGAAGGCCCCCCTGCGCCTGCGTCCGATGATGGTTTCTGGCGGACCTGGGGCGATGGCAAAGCCGAGATCGACGGCTATGCGCTCGTACAACCGCGCTACGGCGAGCCACGCGCAGGCACCGCCGTCCTCATCTTCGTGACCGAAGACTTCAGCGACTCGGCACGAGTCAAGGCCGACCCCGGCAAGCACCCGCCGGCCGACGTCTACCCCGTCCTCAAACTCAACTTCACGCGCCAGTTCCAGACCGGCATCTATCAGTACAACGTGCTCACCTCCGTCTTTGCCCGCACCGAATTCCGCGGCAGCGGCGCCTCCTGGCCCCTAACCAAGGTGAGCTTCTCCGCGCAGGAATGGTGCGGCCACGTCTACCAACAATGGCTCGCGCGCGGTCAACGCCTGGTCGGCCAGTTGCACAGCTACTTCGATGGCGAGGCCGACGCGGCGCTCGAACTGCCCCTCCCGCCCGGCGGCGTCCTCGAGGACGCCCTCCCCATCCTGGTCCGCGGCCTGCGCGGGGATTGGCTCGCCCCGGGCGAGAGCCGCCCAGTCCCGCTCCTGCCGTCCTCCCTGCGGGCGCGCCTGCTCCATCGCAAGCAGGCCTGGGGACAGGCCATCGTCCGCCGCTCTTCCGCCACGGCGCCGGTGGCCACGGCGCTCGGCACCCTCCCTGCCTTCACCTACACCATCGAGGAGCAAGGCGGCGACACCCTCACCTACACCATCGAGGCCGCACAGCCCCACCGGATCCTGGCCTGGCAATCGAGCAGCGGAGAATCCGGCAAGATCCTCGGTTCGGCGCGCCTCCCCTACTGGATGATGAACAAACCCGGTGGCGAAGCGGCGCTCAAAGACATCGGCCTCGCTCCCTTGCCCTCGTCCCAGCCCCTACCATCTCGCTGAGCCGCCTCGTTCTGCCTCATCGACCCCGAGGTCGCCCGCTCCACGTCCTGTTTCTTGCACCCCAGGGCGCCGCCCCTTAGCATGAGTACATGCACACTGTACCGATACGAGTGATCGGTCTCTCTGTTCTTCTTGGAACGATGCTGTCCGGCCCGCGCCCGCTACACGCCGCGCCCGTCGCTGCTGACTCGTCCAGTCGGACACCTCCCATCCGCCACCCCGCAGCACGCGTGCTCATCATCAGCGAGGACGGCCTGCGTCCCGATCTGGTCGCGGGCATGCACCTGCCCTGGCACGAGGCGCTGTATCGCAAAGGCGCCTACTCGTGGCGGGCGCGCACCATCCGCACCGCCTCCACCCTCCCCTCCCACGCCTCGATGCTGTCGGGCGTCGACGTCGATCAGCATGGTCTCACCTGGAACACCTGGAAGCCCAACCGCGGCTACATCCGCGTGCCCACCATCTTCGGGGCCGCCGAGAAGGCGGGGCTCAAGACCGCCATGTTCGTCGGCAAACCCAAGCTGCGCCACATCGCGACGCCGGGCACGGTCGATGTCTTCCAGCGCCCGGGCTACTACTGTAAGAAGGTGGCGGAAGACGCCGCCACCTTCCTCGTCCGCGAGCGGCCGCCCGTCTCCTTCGTCCACTTCTCCGATCCCGACGAAGCCGGCCATGCCCTCGGCTGGGACTCGGAGGCCTATCGGCGCGCCGTCATCCAATCCGATCAGTGCCTGGGCATCCTCATCGAGGCCCTGGACAAGGCCCATCTCCTCGACGACACCCTGGTCATCGTCAGCGCCGACCACGGCGGCCACCGCCACACCCACTCCGGCTCCCACATGATCGACCGTCTCATCCCGTGGATCGCGCGCGGCCCGGGCATCCGCCAGAACTATCGCATCCACGGCGACATCTCGACCGTCGACACCGCCGCCACCGCCCTCTACGCCCTCGGCCTGCCGGTCTCACCCGAGCTGCGCGGCCGCCCCGTCCTCGAAGCCTTCCGCGCCGAATAGCGACCGCCCCCGAGGCGCCCGGCGGCGCCTCATCTCAGACCGGTATCGTCCCAGGAGGAAAGAGCGGCCGGATCCGCTCGATCACCGCCCCGTGCACCGCCCCGTTCGAGGCCACGAGGCCGTGCTCGTTCTTGAGCGTCTCGCCGGTGTAATCGAGCGGCGCGCCGTGCAGATCGGTCAGCTGTCCCCCCGCCTCCATCAGCACCGCCTCGGGACCACACGTGTCCCACAGCGACGACAAGCTGTTCGGATTCACGTAGAGGTCGCGCTCGCCCCGCGCGATCAGGCCGAGCTTGAGCCCCACCGAGCCGATGTTCATCTCGTCCACCACCCCGAGCGCCTGGCGCACCCGGTCGATGGTCTCGCTGCGATGGGACTTCGACGCCACGAGCCGGATCTGGCCGGGATCGCTCACACTCGACACGCGCAGCCGCTCGACGTGACCGGCCGCACCCACCATCTCCGTGCCGCACCCCCGCGCCGCCCGGTAGAGCAGCCCGACCGTCGGCTGGAACACCACCCCGAGCGCCGGCCGCCCGTCCACCAGGAGACCGATCATCACCGAGAACCCGTGATGCCCGCGGATGAAGTCCTTGGTGCCATCCAGCGGATCCACCATCCACACCCGCGAGCAACGGCGCCGCGAGCCATCGTCCGGGAGCTCCTCGGAGAGCAGCCCGTCTCCGGGAAAGGCCGCGCGCAGCCCCGCCACCAGGAGCGCGTTCGCCTCCCGATCGGCGCGCGTCACCGGCCCCTCGCCCTCTGCCTTGTACTCCACCGAGATGCCCGATCCGAAGTAGCGCTTGGTCAGCTCTCCGGCCTCACGGGCCAGCTGCTCGGCAACCGTCAGCTCGCGGGTGAGATCCATCGTCTCTACCCCACCTCCACTTGACCGTGGGAAAGCACCAGCCGTCCGTCCTGCGTCGTCACCGTCACCACGTACCGCCCCTCGCCCGCCTTCCAGCCGCGCGTCGTCAAGGTGTCGCCCGGAAAGACCACGCCCGCAAAGCGCGCCCCGAACGAGCGCAGGCGCGCCGGGTCGCCGCCACAAGCCCGCGCCAGGATCGCTCGCCCTGCATGACCATAGGTGCAAAGCCCGTGCAGGATCGGCCGGTCAAAGCCGCCCAGCTTGGCCATGGCCGGATCCGCGTGCAGCGGATTGATGTCGCCCGATAGACGGTAGAGCAGCGCCTGCTCGCGCGTGGTCGCCTCCACCACCTCGAAGTCCGGCGCCACGCCGGCGGGCGTCTCCACCTTGGGCGCCTCCGGCCCCCGATCACCGCCAAAGCCCCCCTCGCCCCGCACGAAGATCGAGAACACGTTGTCGAACACCGGCTGCCCCTGCTCGTCTTGCGTGCGAGCCTCGACCACCACCAGGGCCCCCTTGCCCTTGTCGTAGATCCCCTGCACCTCCGACACCGTCGAGAGCCGCCCTCCCGGCGGGATCGGCCGGTGGAGGATGATCTTCTGCTCCCCGTGCAGGATCATCATCGGGTTGGCGCCGAGATCCCCGGCCACCGAGAGCATCGAGGTGAACGAGGGCACGACCGCGAAGGTCGGCAGCACCTTGGGCCCGCGCGCCTCGTAGAGGAAATCGAGCTCCTCGCTCTTGGCTCCCACACCGAGCGCATAGAGCACGCAATCCTTCCACGTGTACTGGAAGGGCACGGGCGCGGACTTCTTACCGACGAGATCGAGCTTGATGGCCATCCTGTTGCCTCCGAAAGTGCGGCCATCCTATACAGCTTCGCGCCCGCTCATGGCCAAAAATCGATGGCCGCACATCACCGCCCCCAGATCAAACGACGGGGCGCCGAGGGCCCTCCATCAACCTGGCCCGGCCCCGGGCGGGGCGACGAGGACCACGGACTTCATCAGCCGGCTGAGCGCCGCCTCCCGCAGCGCCTGATGCCGCCCCTCCGGCGGTAGATTCACCTCGACCACCAGCACGTGCGTCGCGTCCAGCGACCGGCCGTAATAGAGATATTCGAGCTGCCCCGGCGCCTTCTGCCCGAGCCCTTCCCACCCGATCATCTCCGGCGCCGCCATCGGCTCCAGCTTGATCCGCGCCTCGCCCGCCGGCGTCTGGCGGTCGAGCGTCTCCTGGTCACGCTCGGCGCAGCGGCGCAGCGTGGCCATGACCCCCCCTGGCTCCGCCGGCACGACGTGGGGCGCCACCCCCAGGGTCGCCACCTTGTCGAGCACCGCCTCCTGCCCCGGCCAGTCCGGCTGCTCGGGCGTCTCCCGCGTCACATACTCGGGCACCATCATCCGCACCGGACCGACCACGAGCTCATGGTCCGGCACCTTGGCGAGCGTCGCCTCGAGCGGCGTCCGCACCACCGAGATCCCGGCCCAGACCAGCATCCCCCCGAGCCCGACCGCCGCCACGATCGTCACCAGCCGCCCCCACCGCCGCTCCTCCAGCATCCCACCCGGTCCGATGAGGAGCGCCGCCAGCGCCCCGCCAAAGGCGCCGCCGATATGCGCCCAGTTGTCGAGGCGCGGGATGATCCGCCCGAACGCCACCTGCAACACCGACAGGACGATGAGGTTCACCAGGAGCGCCCGCCGCCAGTGCTCGGGCCACTCGCCGCGCCGCTCCACCAGCGTCACGATGAACGCCCCCACCAGCCCGAACACCGCCCCCGAGGCCCCGATCGAAAACCCGGGCGACATCCCCGCGCCGAACGCCGCCTGGTGCATCACCAGGGACAGCGCGTTCCCGGCGATCCCCGCCGCCAGATAGAACACCGCGTAGCGCACGCTCCCGACCAGGGGCTCCACGTGCCGCCCGAACAGGTACAGCGTCGTCATGTTGAAGATGAGGTGCAGATGAAACGGATCCTGCGTCTCATGGAGGAACAGCGCCGTCACGAGGCGCCACCACTCGCCGGCGCGCACCGCCGCGTGGAAGTTCGCCCCGCTGCGCACGAGGGCGTAGCCGTCGTCGAGCCGCCCCTTGTAGAGGAGCGCGAGATAGATGATCAGGTTGATCGCGAACAGCGCCAGGGTCACGGGCGCCGCCGGCCGCGACGACGAGGGGGGCGCGAGGCTGCGCATCGTGATGATCAGTCGATCGCCCGCATCCTTGATGCGCTCGCGCAGCGTATCCTCGGTGATCTCCCTCACCCGCCGGACCTCGGAAACCGGTTCGCCGGTCGCCTCGGCCTCCACGCCCCCGAACCCTCCCGCCTCTCCCGCGGTCCCCACCCCTCCCATCTCCCCCTCGACACCCGCCACCCCCACCGTCTCCACCGCCCCCGCGTCCTGGGGCGCTCCCGCCTCCGCCGGCACATGCGCCCGCGCCACCTCTTCCAGCCGGTGCCGCAGGCGCGGCGACAGCCGCTGCCCGATGTCGGTCGCCAGCATCTCGTCGAGCAACGCCACCTCGCCGGCATACGCCACGAGCCACAGCCCCGCCTGCACCAGCGCGGCCTGCCCCATCGCGTCGCGCAGCTCTCCCCCGAGGGCGGCCTGCTCCAGCCGCCGCTCGATCTCGAGCGCGCGGGCCAGATCCCCCATCTCGCCATAGCTGCGCACCATGTGCACCGCCAGCGCCGGGTGCTGCCCCGGATGCTCCCGCCCGACGTGAGTCCGATAATGCAGCGCCGCTTCGTCATGACGCCCCGCGAACACGAGCGCCGTGGCGATGCGCTCGTGCACCCACACGCTCTCCTCGGGTTCGGACTCCAGCAGCTGCTCGCGCAGCCGACGCAGCACCTGGTCGATGTGTCCGGCGCGCACCGCCGCCAGCTCAGCCAGGAACTCCCGCTGCGCCGTGGCCGCCCGCCCCGGCGCCACCAGCTCCTTGAACGCCGCCGCCCACGCCGCGCGCTGGAAGTGCTCGCTCGCCATGGCGCGCCGCGCCAGGTTGTCGCACAGGGCCGGCAGGAGGATGAGCGCCGCCGCCCCCACGAGCCCCACCCAGGTCTGCCACGAGTTCCCGTCTCCCTCTTCGAGAGCAGAGGCGAGAGCCCAGCCGAGCACCCCGAGATCCGCCGCCAGCAGCACGAACTGGCCGAGATGATCGAACAGGCCCCGGCGAAAGACCTCCAGGACCTCCAACACCACCGCCGCCGCGGCCAAACACAGAAATACGGTGAGTATCTCCACCGGTTACTTATCCTCGCTTCTGCCGGACGCGGCAACCTCGGCCGCCGCCGGCCGGAAAGACTGATATCTCAACCCTTTTGCATGTAAAGAGAACGCCTGGAGGCGTCCCGCGTCCAGCGCGCCTCTTTGCAGGACCGCCGAAGACCGCCGGGCCTACTCCACGAAGGCGCCCATGCGCCGATACTTCTCGTACCGCCGCTCGAGCAGCACCTCCGGCGCGAGACGTTCGAGCTCCCCGAGGTGCCGCACCACCGCCTCCTCCACCGCGCGGGCCGCCGCCTGCGGGTCGCGATGCGCGCCGCCCGCCGGCTCGGTCACCACCTCATCGGCCACCCCGAGATCCCGCAGATCCTGCGCCGTCAGCTTGAGCTCCCGCGCCGCCGCCTCCACTTCCTTTTGATCCTTCCACAGGATCGAAGCGCACCCCTCGGGGGAGATGACCGAGTAGATGGCGTACTCCAGCATGAGGATGCGGTCGGCCACCCCGAGCGCGAGCGCCCCGCCCGAGCCCCCCTCCCCGATCACCACCGCCACGATGGGCACCGGCAGCCGCGCCATCACCTCGAGGTTCTTGGCGATCGCCTCGGCCTGACCGCGCTCCTCGGCGTCGATGCCGGGATAGGCGCCCGGCGTATCGATGAAGGTCACGATCGAGCGCCCCAGGCGCGCCCCCAGCTCCATGAGCCGCCGCGCCTTGCGATACCCCTCGGGCCGCGGCATGCCGAAGTTGCGTTTGAGGTTCTCCTTGGTCCCGCGGCCCTTCTGATGCCCCACCACCACCAGGGGCCGGGCCCCGAGCCAGCCCATCCCGCCCACGATCGCCGCGTCGTCCCCGAAGGCGCGGTCGCCGTGCAGCTCGAAGAAGTCCGTGAACAGATGACCGATATAATCGATCGTGAAGGGGCGGAGCGGGTGGCGCGACAGCTGCACCTTTTGCCAAGCGGTCAGCTCCGCGAACACCTCCTTCTGGAGCCGCCGCGCGCGCCGCTCGAGCCGGCGCACCTCCACCTCGAGCGATGCCCCTCCGAGCTGCTTGAGCTCGGCAATCTTCTGCTCGAGCTCGAGGATCGGTTTCTCGAAATCGAGCGCCTGGCGAATCTCCATTCAGAAAACCTCGGGCCCGCCTTGTACCCCACGGGGCCCCGGGGCTTCAAGTTCGTTGCATTCGATCTCCTTATAATAAGAGGAGCGGCCCGCCGCCCTGCGCGAGGATGTTTCCTCCTTGCCTTGCCTGGCCTGCCCGCCTACGCTCGCCTGACTTTTCTTCGGAGTCCTCGTCATGGGCCTCAAGAACCTGTCCACCGAGACCATGTTGTCGCTGTCGGCGGCCTGGACCGATCCCCAGAGAGAGCGTCCCATCATCCAGTCGGTCCAGCTCCTGGCGGCGCTGCTCCCCTCGCTCGACGCGGCCCACGCCGCCCTCCTCGCCGTCCGCAAATCCAGCGACTCCCTCGACGAGAGCCTCAAGCGGCTGACCGACGAGGCCGAGAAGATGGACACCCGCCACGACCGCAAGGTGCGTGGCAGCTACTGGCTCCTGTCGGCGCTCGCCGAGCTGGCGGAGAACCCCGCCGACGCGGCCCGCGTGCTCGACCTGCGCGACCGCCTCATCCCGCGCGGCCCCGCCACCACCGGCATGACCTACGTCGACGAGGCCGGCAACGTCGAGGCGCTCAAGGAGATGCTCGACGAGCCGACCCACGCCGAGCTGCGCAAGATCCAGACCGTCGGCGGCCGCACCCTCGACGACGAGGTCAAGGACTGGGTGCAGGCCGGCGAGGCGCTCGGCAAGATCGAGAACCAGCGCAGCGCGCTCGAGCGCCAGCGCGATGGCGCGCCCACCGTCCACGGCACCGCCGCGCAGGCGCGCACCCAATGGATCCGCGCCACCCGCGCCTTCCTCACCAACGCCGAGCTGGTCTCCGAGATCGACGAGGGCACGCTCGACCGCATCATCGGCCCGCTCTACGCCGCCGAGTCTCTGGCCGACCGCCACGCCGCGCAAAAGCCGGGCCCCCATGCCCACGCCGGCGGAGGAGACCCCAAGAAGTAAGCCGCCCCTCCCCGCCCGCTCGCAGCATCCTCCCTCCCAGCTCGCCTCACGGATCCTCGCTCCGCCTCCTGGCCCTCGCCTCATTGACGGACGGAGGACAGGGGCGGTAGGTTCGATCATGCCGTACCGCGACGTCCCGGGAACGCCCACCGCCCCGTGTTACCGGCACGCCTCCTCGCCCGCCGAGACGACGTGCGTGAGCTGCCTCCAGCCGATCTGCGCCATCTGCCTGGTCTACGACGGGATCCTGCAGTGTTGCGCGGTGTGCCAGCGGCGGAAGATGCGCCTGCGCCGCCTCGTGCGGGCCGCGGCGGCCCTGGTGATGCTCGGCCTCCTCGGCGGCGGCGTGGTCTACTGCTGGAAGCACCCCGAGCGCTTCAACGTGGGCGCCGTGTTCACGCGCACCGAGGACTTCGACTACGGCGACCAGACGCCCCTCGTGCGCGACCTCAGCGCCGCGCTCGCCAAGGAGCCCTGCGATCGCCAGAAGATCGTCAAGCTCGCCGAGGTCATGCTCCAGGCCGGCGACAACCGCGGCGCGCTCCGTCGCTCGGACGCGTTCTTCGCCGCGTGCGGCGAACACCTGCGGCTCCGCTGGACGACTTACACGGCGCATCAGCGCCTGTCCGAATGGGACGCCGCCATCGCCGACGCCACGCGCCTCATCGACAACGCGCCCGAGGATCCCGACTACTGGTGGTGGCGCGGGAACATCTACGAGGAGAAGGGAGCGCTCGAGAAGGCGGCGGCGGACTATCGCAAGACCCTCGAGCTCCGCCCTGCGAGCAACAACATCCCCTTCAACCTCTCCTCGGTGCTCGAGCGACTCGGCCGCCCATGCGAGGCCATGGCGCCCGTGTTCCAGTTCCTCCGCCACTATCCTCAGTATCGCGGCCAGCCGAACATCGTCTCGCGCATGGAGCGCCTGGGGAAGGCCTGCCCCACGCCGCCGCCCGCCCCGTAGCCCTGCGTCTCCTCGCTTTCAATATAACAGCAGATGAACATTCCCCTCCGGGGAGGGGTGATTCCCTCGATCCGAGGGATGATTCCCTCGATCCGAGGGATGATTCCCTCGTCCCGAGGGATGATTCCCTCGTCCCGATAGAATGATCTATCGTCCCGATAGAATGATCTATCGCCCCGATAGAATGATCTATCGCCCCCGATGGATGATTCACTCGATCCGATAGAATGATCTATCGATCCGATAGAATGATCTATCGTCCCGATAGAATGATCTATCGATCCGATAGACTTTTGTCAGCCGATCAGGCGATTTTTCCTGGTTCCAAGGGTCCGCGCAGGACCCGGCAGGGGGGCATCCGCACCTGGAGCCGCTGAGTCCCCTCCCCCAGCTCCACATTCAGGAGAGTGGGAGATGTGGCTGCTTGTCGCATCAGCATCGTGACGCCTTCCTCGCGTCATCGCCCTGCACGACTCCCGTCGATCCCAGCCCGGGTCGTATCCGAGGGACCCGAGATCCATCGGGACAGTCGAGCACGAGACATGATGCTTTGTTCCTTGTGTCTCCCCCCTCACAAAACATTTTCGCCCTCACCGCCTTGATCGATGAACCTTTCGCAAGCTTCCCTACCGACGGAACAGCGCCCTGAAAGAGAGGTTCTTTCGCTTACACAATGAGGAAGAACAATGGATTGAACTCGATAGATTTTTCTAAAAAACGACCTGGCGGCCTTGACGCAGCTCTCTGTGCGTTACACGAAGTAGCTACTTCGTCAGGGCTCGGAGAGGGGGCCCTGGCACGCCGGGGGCACTTCCGCCCTCGGACACTCAAAGGAGAACTGCATGAGTACCGCTTCATCGACCAGTCCCAGTGTCACATCACCGGAGGCGATCGTGCTCGATACACCGGACACGATCACCGTCAACCGCGCCCTGCCCCTCGTCGGCGGCGCCAACGTGCCCACCCCGCCGGCCGGGTTCCGTCAGAGCGAGGGCGACGTCAAGCGCTCGCTGTCCAAGGTGGCCGAGACGCAGCGCGCCGAGGTCCTCGCCGCCCTCGGCGAGGCCGCAGCCAAGGGGCCCAAGCTGCAGGCGGACCTCGGCCCCTATGCGCCGCCGGCCGCGAAGGGCGAGGCTCTCCTGCAACGCGCCGTCGTGTTGCGCGATGGCAAACAGCGCGCGCTCGACCTGCTCGCCTATTACGAGGAGCTCGAGGACATCAACAACCACGACGTCATGAACTATCTCGGCGAGGTCCGGGGTGAGCTCCTGCACGTGGCCGATCGCAACCCGCTCTTGAAGCGCGAGTATTCGGCGCTGATGTCGCTCATCATCCAGCGGCGCGAGATCATCCTCGAGGGTCGCGCCCGCGCCCGCAGCAATCAGCCGGAGTCCACGCCGCCGACCGAGGGCAAGGGCAAGTAATCAGGCCCCTGGCGACGTTCCCCCCCTCCTGATCTCCCTCCCCTCTTCCCCGCCTCGGCCGGCGCGAAGAGATGGACCGGGACCTCACGGCGGTGGCGGCGGCTCCCTGGGCCGCCCAGGCTCGCGCCTTCATCGCCCTCATCGCCGATCGATCGATCGATGGCGATGGGCGCTCAAGGAGCGCGCCTGCCTCTACGCCACGCTGTGCATTTCCTACTCATTTCATCGCGGTCCTCCTCGGTCTGCCGTGATCTACGGCATCGCTCCCGCCTTGGCAAAAATTACACACCTCGACGCGTCTCCAGCGCTCCCAATTCCCGGATCGTGAGCGCTCGCCACCCTGGTCAGCGACGGGGGTCGTAGATCGACCGAGCGCTCTTCTTGCCGGCCAGAGTGTGGGCCCTATCACCTGTCTGGCCGTCGATGATGTCTTGGACGGTGCGTTCGTCGAGAGGGTGACCATGCGGAATCTCATGTGTTTCGTGATGTCTTCGGCCCTGATGCTCGCCGCTTGCAGCGCGGTCGATCCGGTCTCCGGGGACGACGTGGGCCATCGCTCCCAGGCCTCCATCACCGGGAATTCGATCACCGGGAACGCCCTCGACACGAACGCCCTCCACCTGAGCACGCTCAACCTCCATGCGCTCAACGCCGCGGCGCTCGATCCGGCCGCCCTCGCCGCCATCCAGGATCCGGGATCGAATGGCACGCTGGCGCGGCAGTTTGTCCAGTACACGACGAGCTGCGCCTTCAATGCCAGCCAGACGTTCTCGTTCTCCTGGACCGACGCGGCGGGCACCACCCACCAGGAGAGCTACCCCGGCGATCTCGGCCTGGCGCCGTACTGGGCCGGCGGACCGCTCATCGCGAGCGATGATCGGTGGATCTCGGCGTGCCTCACCGCGCGGGTCAACTGGTACGGCGTCCGCGTGACCCTCTCCGCCCGGAGCCCGGGGGCGAAGCTCCCGATCTCGGATACGGAGCGGACGACCTTCACCACTCGCGAGGGCGCCTTCTTCGGCAACCTCTTCGGCACGAGCCCCGCGGTCTATTCCTGCGATGATCCGGGTCAGGTGGCCGCCGCGCGCGCCCGCTATCGCGACTGCGCCGCCGGTCATGTCAACGCCGATGGCAGCATCGTCAGCTGCAGCATCATCCAGCGGCTCGGGCCCTGCTCCAGCTGGTGCGCGGACCAGAACCCGACGGATGGCTTTTTCTCGCGCTGCCAGGACCCCCAGGCGGGGATCGAGAGCAGTGAGGTCATCACCGTCTATCTCCAGTAGGACCGCGCCCCGCCCCCTCGCTCTGCAAGACCTGCTGCAGCCCTCGAAAGCCATCCTCCTCGGCCCCCTTGATGGTGCTAAAAAGTAGGGGATTTCATGAGCAAACCCCCGTATCACCCGGACGGGACGCCGGAAGGCGAGGGTCCGTCCCTGGCCGCGGTCCCCCGCGTCACGAGCTCGGCGGCGACCACGGTCAAGGCGACTCCTCTGGTGGGGATCGTGTCCGAGGCGGCCGCGGGCTTCGGAGGCCACGACGGACGCGAGCCGACCGGCGCGTTCCGTGTCGGCCGGGTGCTCGGGGGCCGGTACGAGCTCGCCGAGGAGCTCGGCCGCGGCGCCTTCGGCGTGGTCTTCCGCGCCCATGACCGCATGGCCGATGAGACCGTGGCCATCAAGCTCCTTCATTTCGATCGGGAGCAAACGCCGGGGGCGGTGGAGCAGCTGCGCAGCGAGCTGCGGGCTGCCCGCAAGGTGGCGCACCCGGGCATCGTCCGCATCCATGACGTCATCGAGATCGGCGGCCGCCTGGCGCTGTCGATGGAGTTCGTGGCCGGCGAGACGCTCAAGGTGCGCCTCGGACAGAAGGAGCGGCTCAGAGAAGAGGAGCTGCGCCGGCTGGGCGCGGATCTGGCCCGCGCGCTCCACGCCGCCCACGGCGCCGGCGTGGTCCACTGCGACCTCAAGCCCGCCAACATCATGGTCCGCTCGCAGACCGGGCAGGCGGTGATCACGGACTTCGGCATCTCGCGCCTCCAGCCCGCGGGCGGCGAGGAGGGGGAACGTCCGGCCGCCGGCGAGGCCATGGGCCCCATGGCCGCGACCGCGGCCGAGCTCGAGGCCGAGCCGAGCGGCCTCATGCCCGAGCTGTTCTCGACGACGATCCTGCCCTATTCCCCCGCCTCGGCTTCGCCGGAGGAGCGCCGTCTCATCGGCACGCCGCTGTACATGGCGCCCGAGCTGTTCCGGCCCGGCACCCGGGTCGGGCCCACGGTCGATCTCTATGCCCTCGGCGTGGTGCTCTACGAGGCGGCCACCGGGCTGCGCCCTCACGAGAGGGGCGATCTGCGCGAGCTCATGCGCCGGCGGCTCGAGGAACCGCACACGCCGCTCTCGGTGTCGCGCCCGGATCTGTCGCCCGAGCTGTGCCGCGTGATCGACGGGTGCCTGGCCACGGACCCGGCCGAGCGGCTCACCAGCGAGGCCGTGATCCAGGCCCTGGGCCCACGGCGGCCCGCCATCTCCCGGACCTCGGCGCGGGCGCTCCGGCGCCATGGCCCCCTGCTCGCGCTCCTCGTCGTCCTCTGCGGCATCGCGCTCTGGTGGGGCATGACCGGTCTCCCTCTCGGCGAGCGCCGCGTGTTCGTGGAGGCGACGTGGGCCCCGGGGGCCGTGGGCAGCGCCGCCCCTCCCCAGGGGGCGAGCAGGACGGTCGCAGGGGCCGCGGGCGCCGGGACCGACGATCCCGGCGGGGTGCGCCTGGGTGTGGGTGCGACGGAGCCCTGGCTGGGGACGGCGGTGGCGCACATGACCGCGGTGCGGTTACGACAGCGCGAGCGCCGGGTCACCGTGGTGCCGATGCTCGACAAGGCGAACGTGCTCGTGCGCCTGACGGTCGCTCCCCGGGCCGGGACCCAGAAGAATCACGAGGGTGTGACGATCATGGCCACGGTCGGTCGCCCGGGTGGACGGCAGCAGGCCCTCGACCCGGTGGAGGCAGACTCGGTGAGCAAGGCCGTCGACCTGCTCCTCGTCGAGCTGAGCGATCGGATCGGCGCCGGGCGCAGCGAGCGCGAGGACGAGGCGGCCGAGGCGGCCGAGCGCGCGCGCCTCGGGACGACCTCGCCCCGGGCCTATCGGCTCTACACCGAGGCCGTCGACGATCTCTTCCGTTCGGTGGTGGTCGATTCGGCGGCGATCGAGCGCCGCCTCAAGGACGCGATCGCCGCGGACCCGGGCTGGGCGCACCCCTACGCGGCCCTGGCGCTGGCGATCGGCCGCGTGACGCCGGACGCCAAGGAGGTGATCCGGAGAGGACGCAAGGGCGCCGACGCGCAGCGGGATCCGCTCGGCCACGCGCTGCTGTCGTTCCTCGATCTCGCGGCGGGGGGCCCGTCGGATCGGGGCTACCAGATGCTCGAGCAGGCCCTGCACCGCGCTCCCAATGACCTGCTCGGCCTCTACCTGCTCGCCTCCTCCTATAACTTCCTGGGCCGCGCCGATGAGCAGGCCGGCCTCTTCGGGCGCCTGCACACGCAGCGGCCGGATCTGCAATTCGGCACGGACTACGTGTCGGCGCTGGAGCGCGCCGGGCGGGGCGACGAGGTCCCTCCCATCATCCAGGACTGGATGGAGCACGCCCCCGAGAGTGAGCAGGCGAACCTCAGCGCCATCTCGCTCGACATCGCGGGCGGCCGCTACGAGCTGGCGGAGCGACGGGCGCGCGCCCTGATCCTGCTCTACGGGGACGCGCCCCATCGCCAGGTCACGCTGTGCGACGTGCTCATCAGCGCCGGCCGCACCCTGGAGGCCCGCGCCGTGGCCAGCAAGCTGGTCGACCTCGACGAGCGGGCGCGCGCGTTCGGCCTCTATCGCCTCGGGGTGATCGCGGTCATCGAGGGGCGCCTCGCCGCGGCCCGCGAGTCGCTCGTGGCCGCGGTCGAGGCGCATCGGCCCCTCGGCAGCCAGTCCGAGCTCCTGCAGACGCTCGAGGCCCTGCTGACGCTCGACGAGCGGTTCCAGAGCGCCGACGATCAGCGGGCGCACCTCAAGGAGCTCGAGCGCACCTTCACGCTCTTCGACATGCGGGCGCAGGCGGCGACGGCGCGCTATGAGCAGGCGCTCCCGCGCAAGGCCGAGGGGGGCTGCCCTACGCCCGAGACCTTCCTCAAGGAGCTCGACGATCCGCGCGAGCGCACGATCGCCAAGCGCGAGATGCTGCGCGCCGCGGCCCCGACGGCCCGCGGCGCGGCGGCCTGCACGCGCTGCGCCGAGGTGCTCCGCGCGGGGCTCGGGACCAACGAGCGCAGCACGCGCTCGATCTACCGCTTCGCCGCCTGCGCCGAGGCCGAGGGGGCGCTCGATCTGGCCGTCGAGGCCTACCGCCGGGCGGCGGTCATCATCGCCTTGTCGCTCAGCACGACCAATGGCTTCGCCCCCGACCTGGCGGTCCTGGCGCACTTCCGGCTCGGGCGCGTACTCGAGCGGATGGGCAAGAAGGCCGAGGCGCGCGCCGCATACGAGCGCTTCCTCGGCTTCTGGGGCCACGCGGATCGACTGATCACCGAGGTGACGGAGGCGCAGAAGGCGCTCGAACGTCTGCGGTGAGCCCTCTCCTCAAGTAACCCTCCAGGCGAGCGCCCTCTTGCTCCCCTCCGGCGCGGGCTTATCACCCCCTCGCCAGATCGGCGCCGGAGACGCGATGGGCACCTCCTGGTGCAAGGAGCAGGACGGACCAGAAGGGCCTCTTGAGGGGACGCTCCCGAAGAGCGAGCTGCTCTTGAGTGAATCTTCGCTCGGCTGGGCCACGACCCTGGCCGCAGGCCCGCTGAACATCGCGGTCCGGCCCCGGCCCTGGCGCGAGCCGACGGATCAGTTCACCGTGGGCGAGGTGCTCGGTGGGCGGTACCAGCTCGCTGAGCAGCTCGGCCAGGGGTCCTTCGGCAAGGTCTTCCGCGCCCACGACCGCATGGCCGACGAGACCGTGGCCATCAAGCTCCTGTCCTATGACCGGCAGCAAGCGCCCGACGCCGTGGCCCAGCTGCGCAGCGAGCTGCGCGCGGCGCGCAAGGTGACGCACCCGGGGATCGTGCGCATCCACGACGTCATCGACCTCGGCGATCGGCTGGCCCTGTCGATGGAGCTCGTGAGCGGCGAGACGCTCAAGGAGCACCTCACGCGCCTCGGGCGCCTCGAGGAGACGAAGCTGCGCGCGCTCGGCGCGGACCTGGCGCGGGCCCTCGAGGCGGCGCACGGCGCGGGCGTGGTGCACTGCGACCTCAAGCCGGCCAACATCCTGCTGCGCAGGAGCACCGGGCGGGCGGTGATCGCCGACTTCGGCATCTCCCGCCTCCAGCCCCCGCCCTGCGATCCGGACCACGAGAAGACGGTCGACGAGGTCACGGACCCCGGGCATGGTCACGGGCGGGCGCCGGGCGGCTCGACGCCCGAGGCGACGTTCGCCCAGGACCCCGCGGAAGACGTCCGCGACCCCGAGCTGATCGAGATCACGGTCTCGGTCAACACCACGTTCGGACTGACCGCGGTCGAACGGAACGTCTTCGGCACCCCGCTCTACATGGCGCCCGAGCTGTTCGAGAGCCAGGGGGAGCTCAGCCCCGCGGTCGATCTCTACGCCCTCGGCGTGGTGCTCTACGAGGCGGCCACGGGCATCCGCCCGCATGAGCGCACCGACCTGTGCGAGGTCGTCCATGCGCGGCTCACGGAGCCGCCGATCCCGCTCCACGAGCTGCGTCCGGATCTCTCGCCCGAGCTGTGTCGCGTGATCGAGGGCTGCCTCGAGCGGGATCCCACGAGGCGGCTGACCAGCACCGCGGTGGCGCAGGCGCTGACGCGGGCGCAGGCCGGGCCGGCGGCGAGGCGCTGGGGGATCCCGCTGCTCGCGCTGCTGCTCGGCCTCGCCGGCGCCGGCCTCTGGTGGGGATCGGGCCGGCTGCCCCTGGGCGAGCGTCGGGTGTACGTGGAGGCCACCTTCGTCCGTGCGCCGAGGACGCCGGGGGATGCCGGCGGCCCGGAGGCGAGTCTCGCGGACGCGCCAGCGGGCACGAGCGACAGGTGGCTCGGGCAGGCGATCGGACGCCTCGGCGCAGCGCGGCTGCGGCAGGGCGAGCGTCGCTTCGCCGTGGTGGACGCACGCGCCCGGGCCAACGTGATCGTGCGCCTCCAGGCCAGCCAGCTCCGCTCGCCGGGCCGCGGCGTCGCGATCGCCGTCACCGTGGCCCGGTCCGGAGGGCGCGAGCGCGTGCTCGGCACGGTCGAGGCGGCCTCGGTGAACGAGGCCCTCGGGCCGCTCGTCGAGCGCGTGGCCGCGCTGGTGGGCGACGGCCGCAGCGTGCCGGGTCCGGACGCGGACGAGGTGGGGGCCATGAAGCGCCTCGGGACCGCCTCGATCGCCGCCTACCGGCTCTATCGCCAGGCCATCGATGACTTCTTCCGCTCGGTGCTGGCGGACGTGCCGACGAGCGAGCAGCGCCTCGAGGCGGCGATCGAGCAGGATCCCGGATGGGCGCATCCCCACGCGGCGCTCGTGCTGGTGGCCGGCCGGGTGACGCCCCGCGCGCGCGCGCTGCTCGAGCGCGGGCGCAAGCTCACGGATCCGCGGCGCGACCCCATCGGCCAGGCCCTGCTCGCGTCCCTCGAGCTCGGCGCCGCCGGCCAGCTCGATCGCGCCCGCCAGCGGCTCGAACAGGCCCTGCCGGCCACGTCCGACGACCTGCTCGGCCTCGACCTGCTCGGCACCTTCCACGCCCTGCTCGGCCGCGCCGAGGATGAGGTGGAGGCGTACGGGCGCCTGCACCGGCTGCGGCCGGATCTGCAATTCGGCGCGAACCTGGCCCTGGCGCTCGAACGCGCCGGGCGCGGCGGCGAGGTGCCGGCCCTGGCCCGCGGCTGGCTCGAACGCGCCCCCGAGAGCGAGCAAGCGCTCGTGACCGCGATCACGCTCGACCTCGCCGCCGGTCGGCACGACCAGGCGGAGCGGCGCGCGCGGGCGCTGTTCCTGGTCCACGGTGAGACGGCGCACCGGCTGGTCCTGTTGTGTGACGTCCTCCTCGCGGCCGGTCGCACGCGCGAGGCGCGCGCCGTGGCCAGCCGCCTGGTCGAAGGGGGGGAGCGCGAGCGGGCGCTCGGCCTGTACCGCCTGGGCGTGATCGCGGTCCTCGAGGGGCGCTTCGGCGCGGCCCATGAATCGCTCGTGGCCTCGGCCCAGGCGCAGCGGCCCTTCGGCACCGAGTCCGAGCTCTTGCCGACGCTCGAGGCCCTCGTGCGCATGGACGAGCGCCTCCACCTCGACGAGGACCGCGCCTCTCACCTGGCGGAGCTGGAGGAGACATTCGCGCTCTTCGACATGCCGGCGCGGGCCGCGGTCACGCGCTACGAGCGGGCGCTCCCGCGGCGGCCGGGCCCCGATCCGGAGCTCGATCCGGACCCGGACGCGAGCCCTCGGCGCGCCCAAGAGAAGACCTGCCCGGCGCCGGAGGGGTTCCTCGCCGCGCTGGGCCCGACCCGCGAGCGCGGGGTGGCCGAGCGCGACATGCTGCGCGCCGCCTCCGAGGTGGGCTGCGTACCGTGCGCCGCCGTGCTCCGCGCGGGCATCGAGGCCGATGAGCGCAGCACCCGGTCGATCTTCCGCTTCGCCGCCTGCGCCGAGGCCGAGGGCGCGCCCCTCCTGGCCGCCGACGCGTTTCGCCGCGCCTCCGCCCTCATCGCCTCGTCGCTCGCCATGACCCACGGCTTGGCCCCGGACCTGGCGGTGCTGGCGCACTTCCGGCTCGGCCGCATGCTCGAGTCCCTCGGCAGGACCACCGAGGCCCGCGGCGAGTACGAGCGCTTCCTCGGCTTCTGGGGTCATGCGGACCGACCGATCGCCGAGGTCGCCACGGCGCGTCAGGCGCTCGCGAGGCTTCAATGATCCGGCGGATCCAACGGTGAACCGCCCGGGGCCTTCCGCTCCCCAGCAGCCGCCTGGTGGAGCCACACGCGAGAGCGCTGATTGGTGGGAAACTGATATCCTCCGAAAAGGTCAGACGTCTGACGACCCTAGATTGAGGACATGGTCAGCTTTCAGCCCGAGCCGGACGGCCAGGTGCAGCCCGATCCCCAGGTGGATCGCCCCGAGGGTCAGCAGCCTCGGAGCGCCACAGGGAACCCGGCGAGCAGTACGGCCGAGGGCCGGGGGATGGGCTCGCCTTGGGGCCCGGGCCAGGAGCCCACGCAGGTCCCGGCAGGCCCGCCTCCGCCTCCTGCCCCCGACTCGGCCTTGACGAGGTCGCTCGCCCGGATCCGGATCTCGCCCGGGCTCTCGGCGACGGATGGAGAGCGGGAACCGAGCGAGTCGTTCCAGGTGGGCAGGGTGCTCGGCGGGCGCTACGAGCTCCTGGAGGAGCTCGGCCGGGGCGCCTTCGGTCTGGTCTTTCGCGCCCACGATCGCACGGCCGACGAGATCGTGGCCATCAAGCTCCTGCGCTACGACCACGAGCAAGCGCCCGACGCCGTGAATCGGCTGCGCAGCGAGCTGCGGATGGCCCGCAAGGTCACGCATCCAGCCATCGTGCGCATCTACGACGTCATCGACCTGGGCGACCGCCTGGCGCTCTCCATGGCGTTCGTACCCGGCGAGACGCTCAAGACACGTCTTCTACAGAAAGGTTGCCTGGGCGAGGAGGCCCTGCGGGCGCTCGCCCTCGATCTGTCCTCTGCGATCCATGCCGCCCACGAAGCCGGCGTGGTGCATTGCGATCTCAAGCCGGCCAACATCATGGTGCGCTCGGATGATGGCCACGCCGTGATCACGGACTTCGGCATCTCGCGCCTCCAGCCTCCGGGGGGCGCACCGGCAGCCCAGACGAGCCCCGGCGACACCGGCGACACCGCGACCGCCGACGGCGCCGCCCTCGGCACGGACGAGGTCGCCTCCTTCGAGGCGGGCCACCTCGGCCGCGAGACCTTCGGCTCCACCCGCTCGACCGGCTCCGTCTCGGGGGATCCGTGGCTCCCGCGCCGGCTCTTCGGCACCCTGCTCTACATGGCGCCCGAGCTCTTCCAGGATGACGCCCCCGTCGCCCCGGCGATCGATCTCTATGCCCTCGGCGTGGTGCTCTACGAGGCGGCCACGGGAGTGCCCCCACAGAAGGCCGCCGAGCTGCGCGAGATGGTCCGCCAGCGCATCGAGGAGGCCGCGCCGCCGCTGTCCTTGGTCCGCCCCGATCTGTCGCCCGAGCTGTGCCGCGTGGTCGATGGCTGCCTCGAGCGCGACCCGGCCGAGCGGCTCACGAGCGAGCGGGTGATCCAGATCCTGGATCCACGACCGACCGGCGCCCCCCGGCGACGCGCCTGGATGTTGCTCGTGTCGACGCTGGTGCTCGCTGGTGCCTGGCTCTGGTGGTGGGCGAACGGGCTGCCCCTCGGCGAGCGCCGTGTCTATGTCGAGGCCGCGTGGATCCCCCAGGCGCCCTGGCCCCCATCCCCCAAAGGCGCGAGTCCGCCTTCAGGCATTCGTGGGCCCGGTGACATCGGCGAGGGCTGGATCGCGGAGGCCGCGGCGTGCCTGGCCAGGGCACACCTCGGGCAGCGCGAGCGCCGCTTCGTCACGGTGGGCGCGCGCGACGAGGCCAACGTGCTCGTGCACCTGACCCTCCGTCCCCGCGCGCTCGACCCGGGGGTCGTGATCACAGCCACGGTGGGTCGGCCGAACGGGCGCCAGCATCTCCTCGACAGCGCCGAGGGAGCCTCCGTGAGCGAGGCCCTGCCGCGGCTGCTCGCGGCCGTGAGCGAACGGATCGGCGCCGGGCGTGACCGCCTCCCGCCGGAGCCGGCCGAAGCGGCCGACATGGCGCGTCTCGGCGCCGCCTCGCCCGCGGCCCATCGGCTCTACACCGAGGCATTCGACGCGTACTACCGCTCGACGCTGACCGACCTCAAGGCCATCGAGCAGACGCTGCGCAAGGCGATCGCCGAGGACCGCGGCTGGGCCCACCCCTACGCGGCGCTGGCGATGGTGCTCGGCCGCCTGACCCCGCAGGCCCGCGAGGCGATCCGGCAAGGACGCGCCGCCGCCGACCCGCGGCGGGACCCGCTCGGACAGGCGCTGCTCTCGTCCCTCGATCTCAGCGCCGCCGGGGAGCAGGCTCGCGCCCAGCAGGTGCTGCAGCAGACCCTGCCCCAGGCCCCCGACGACCTCCTCGCTCTCGATCTCCTCGCCTCCTCCTACCCCGCGCCGGGACACGCGAGCGAGGAGGCCGCCGTCTACGAGCGCCTGCACGCGCTGCGGCCGGATCTGCAATTCGGCGCCGACCTGGCGTGGGCCCGCGAGCGCGCCGGACGCGGCGATGAGGTCCCGGCCCTCGTCCGTGCCTGGCTCGAACGCGCCCCCGAGAGCGAACAGGCGCACCTCGCGGCCATCGCGCTCGACGTCGCGGCTGGCCGCCATGACGCGGCCGAGCGGCGCGCGCGCGCCTTGCTCCTGGTCCACGGCCAGGCGCCACACCGCCTGGTCACGCTCTGCGACGTCCTCCTCGTGGCCGGCCAGATCCGCGAGGCCCGCGCCGTGGCCGACCGCCTGCTCGCGGACGGCGAGCACGGGCAGGCGTTCGGGCTGTACCGCCTCGGGCTCATCGCCATCCTCGAGGGTCGGCTCGGCTCGGCCCGTGATTCGCTCGCCGCCTCGCTCGTCGTGCAGCGCTCCCTCGGTACCGAGTCCGAGCTCCTCTTGACCCTGGTGGCGCTCCTCAGCCTGCACGAGCGGGTCACCGGCGGCGAGGGCCAGGAGGCCGAGCAAGAGGAGCTCGCGCGCACCCTCATGCTGTTCGGCATGCCCGCGCGGGCCGCGGTGGCCCGCTATGAGCAAGCCCTGCCCCGCGAGGCCGGCGCGGCCTGTCCGAGGCCCGGCGACTTCCTCCGGGAACTCGGGGACGAGGAGGCGCGCGCCCAGGCCGCGCGCGAGATGCTGCGGGCCGCCGCCCAGGTCGGCTGTGCTCCCTGCGCCGCCGTCCTCCACGCGGGCCTGGCCCCGCGCGAGCGCAGCACGCGGTCGCTGCATCGCTTTGCCCTCTGCGCCGAAGCCGAAGGGCAGCTCGAACAGGCCGCGCAGGCCTGGCGCGGCGCCTCGCAGCTCATCGCCCCATCGCTCGGCTCGACCAGCGACTTCGCCCCCGACCTGGCGGTGCTGGCGCACTTCCGGCTCGCGCAGGTGCTCGAACGCCTCGCTCGTCCGCGTGAGGCGCGCGCCGAATACGAGCGCTTCCTCGCCTTCTGGGGGCACGCGGATCGGCCTCTCAGCGAGGTGACGCAGGCGCAGGCAGCGCTGGAACGCATTCATTGAGCACCCTAGTTGCGGCAGGGTCTTCGCTTCCGGGCGGGCCCTTGTAACGGATGCGGAGGTGCTTACAACCAACCGGCCACCGTCGCTGTCTTACATGTAGCCACGCTGGGAGGGGGACCATGCAGATGTATGCTCGTATCCTTTTGTCGTCATCTCTGATGCTGTTCGCGGCCTGCGGCCCCGCCGATCCCGCCGTACCGGGAGCGCTCGTCGCCCCTCCCTCCCAGGCTCACCTCCTCGATGAGAACGCCCTCAACCAGAACGCCCTCAACCAGAACGCTCTCAGCCTCAACGCCCTCAACCAGAACGCCCTCACGCTCCAGAGCCTCTCCGGCGCCTCGCTCAGCGCGATCCAGGCCCCGAACGACACGGGCCAGCTGGCGCGCCAGCTCCTCCAGTACACGGTGAGTTGCGCCTTCACGCCCGCGCAGACCTTCTCCTTTTCCTGGATCGATGCGTCCGGCGTCGCACACCAGGAGCGCTACCCTGGACTGCTCGGGCTCGCGTCCGGCTGGGCCACGCGGCCGCTCACCGCGAGCGAAGAGCGCTGGATCTCGGCCTGCCTCATCGCGCGCGTCAACTGGTACGGCGTGCATGTCTCCATCTCCTCGCGCGGTCCCTTCAATAGCCTCTTGATTTCCCGCACCGAGGCGGACGCCTATCAGGTGATGGAGGGTGTCTTCTACGGCGACCTCTTCGCTCCCAGCCCCACGGCGTACGCCTGCTACAACAGCCAGAACGTCAGCCACTCGCGCGAGCTCTATCGCGACTGCGCCGCAGGCCACCTCACCCCCGAGGGCGCGACGGTCGACTGCGGCATCATCCGGCGCGTCGGCGATTGCTCGAACCTGTGCGCGGGTGAAAAGAACAGCAAGGGCTATTTCACCAGCTGCACCCTCCCCGGGGGCGCTCTGGTCACAGAGGTCATCACCACCTACCTGCAATAGGCCATGGCCGGATCCGGACGGATCAAGAGCGACGGTCCGGCGACAGAGGAACGCCTGGAAGCCGCCACGACCGAGGCGCTGATCGGGGCGGCCGGCGTGCATCCGATCATCGCGGCCACCGCGGCGAGGGAGAGCGTCGAGCAGCTCCGGACCGGCCAGATCCTCGGCGGGCGCTACGAGATCGACGAGGAGCTCGGGCGCGGCGCCATCGGCAAGGTCTACCGCGCCTACGATCGCGTGGCCGACGAGACCGTGGCCATCAAGCTCTTGCGCCACCAGCGGCCGCAGACCACCGAGGCCATCGACCCGCTCCGCAGCGAGCTGCGCATGGCGCGCAAGGTGACGCACCCGGGCATCGTGCGCATCCACGACGTCATCGATCTCGGCGATCGCCTGGCGTTGTCGATGGAGTTCGTGCGGGGCGAGACCCTCCGGGCCCGCCTCCAACGAACCGGACGCCTGAATCCGGCCGAGCTGCGCACCCTGGCTGTGAACCTCGCCCAGGCGCTCGACGCCGCCCACCGCGCCGGGGTGCTGCACTGCGACCTCAAGCCGGCCAACATAATCCTCCGGGAGGGCAGCGGGCAGGCGGTGATCACCGACTTCGGCGTCTCGCGGTTCCAGCCCGAGGGGCACGACGAGACGCCTGCCCCGGCTCCGGCGGAGCTCACCTTGCGCGAGACCCTGTCCGCGCACCGCACCTTCGGCACGCCGTTCTACATGGCGCCCGAGCTGTTCGAGGGCCAGGGCCCGATCAGGCCGGCGCTCGACGTCTACGCGCTCGGCCTGGTGCTCTACGAGGCGGCCACGGGCACGCGCCCCCACCAGGGACGGGACCTGCTCGAGCTGATGCGCGCCCGGCTCGAAGCCCCGGTCCCGCCGCTGGCCCTCGCGCGCCCGGATCTGCCGCCCGCCCTGTGTCGCGCGATCGATGGCTGCCTGCGGCGCGATCCCGCCGAGCGCCCTCCCTGCGCGGACGTGCTCCGGGCCCTGGCCCCTGCCCGCTCCATACTCCAGATGACCTGGCGGCGCTGGCTCCTGCTCCTCCTGGTCCTCTGCCTGGGCGGCGCCGTCCTCCTCTTCGGTTCAGGCGGCATGCGGCCCGAGGCGCCGCGTGTGTTCGTGACGGCCGACCTGGCCCCTCCCCCGCCAGGCGCCGAGGGCACGGGCGTTGCCGGCGAGGAGTGGATCGCGCGGGCGATCGCGCACCTCGGCGCGGCGCGGCTACGCCAGGAGGCGCGCCGCTTCATCGTCGTCGAGCAGGAGGCCGATGCCGACCTCATCCTGCGCCTCCACGCCCGGACGACCCGCGGCGGCATCATCATCACCGCCGCCACGAGCCCACCGCGCGAACGCGAACGCGCCCTCGGCACCGCGGAGGCGAGCTCGGTGCTCGGCGCCCTCGGGCCGCTGCTCATCGGCGTGGTCGAGCAGATGAACCACAAGCCCGGGTCCGCGGGGCCGGACGCCGCCGAAGCCGCGGGCATGAAGCGCCTCGGCACGGCCTCGCTCGCCGCCTACCGCCTCTACACCGGCGCCCTCGACGATTACTTCCGCTCGCTGCTCGTGGACGTGGCGATGATCGAGCAGCACCTCGAGGCCGCCATCAAGGAAGACCCGGGATGGGCGCACCCCTATGCCGCGCTCGTGGTGGTGACCGGCCGGGTGACGCCACGAGCCCAGGAGATCCTCGCGCGCGGGCGCAAGCTCCTCGATGCGCGGCGCGACCCGCTCGGTCAGGACCTGCTCACGTCACTCGACGAGAGCACGAAGGGCCGGATGGAGGCCGCCCGCCAGACCGTCCAGCAGGCGCTGCGCGTCTCCCCCGACGACATCCTCGGCCTCGACCTCCTCGCCGTCTACTATGCCTCCCTCGGCCGCGCCGACGAGCAAGTCGGGCTCTTCAGGCGCCTGCACGCCTTGCGCCCCGACCTGCAGTTCGGCGCGGATCTGGTGGCGGCGCTCGAGCGTGCCGGGCAGGCCGACGAGGTGCCGGCCATCGCCCGCGCCTGGCTCGAGCGTGCGCCCGAGAGCGAACAGGCGCTCACCACCGCCCTCAGCGTGGACATCGCCGCCGGCCGTCAAGACCAGGCAGAGCGGCGCGCGCGGGCCCTGCTCTTCCTCCACGGCATCGCGCCTCACCGGCTCGTCACCCTGTGCGACGTGCTCATCGTCGGCGGCCGCTTCCCCGAGGCGCGCGCCATGGCCGAGCGCCTGCTCGGGGCCGGCCAGCGCGAGCGCGGGCTCGGCCTGTACCGCCTCGGCGTGATCGCGATCCTCGAAGGGCACCTCGACGCGGGCTACCAGGACCTCGTGGCCTCGGCCGAGGCGCAGAGGGCCTTTGGCATCGAGTCCGAGCTCCTGCAGGTGCTCGAGGCCCTGGTCAGTCTGGAGGAGCGCTTCTTCATCGGCGGCGATCGCGCCCGGCACCTGGAGGCCCTGGAGCAGACCTTCGGGCAGTTCGGCATGGCCGCGCAGGAGGCCGCCACGCGCTATGAGCGGGCGCTGCGCAGCCCCCTCGGCAAGACCTGCCCGGCGCGGGCCACCTTCCTCAAGGACCTCGACAGCGCGCCGGCACGCGTCCTCGCCCAGCGTGAGATGGTGCGCGCCGCCTCCGACGTGGGCTGCGCGCGCTGCGCCGAAGTGCTACAGGAGGGCTACGGACTCAACGAGCGCAGCACGCGGTCCATGTTCCGCTTCGCCGTGTGCGCCGAGGCCCAGGGGGCGTCCGCCCTGGCCGCCGACGCGTTCCGTCGCGCCTCCACCCTCATCGCCTCGTCGCTCACCGCCACCAACGGCTTTGCCCCGGACCGGGCCGTGCTGGCGCGCTATCGGCTCGGGCGCGTGCTCGAGCGCCTCGGGCGGACCGCCGAGGCCCGCAGCGAGTACGAGCGCTTCCTCGGCTTCTGGGGCCACGCCGACCGGCCCATCCCCGAGGTCGCCATGGCGCGCCAGGCGCTCGCGCGGTCGCGGTGACCCGGCGGCTCCCCTCGCCCCCGATCAGAACGTGAATCGCCCGCTGGCGATGAGCAGATCGAGCTGCGCCTGGCGCGCCGCGTCCTCGACCATCACCGCGGCGGTCTCGGCGTCGCGGGCGCGGCGCTCGGCATCGATGACGTCGAGGTTGCCGGTGGCGCCGGCCTGATAGGCGAGGTTCGCCAGCTTGAGCCCCTCCCCCGCCAGCCGCGCCGCCTCGCGCGCCTCCTCGCGAGCCGCCTCCACGCGCTGCAGGCTCTCCCAGGCCGCGCGCACATCACCCTCGATCTGGCGCTGCCCGCCATCGAGCGTGAGCCGCGCCTGGTGCGCGAAGATCCTCCGCTCGCGCTGCTGCCCGTAACGCAGCCCCCCGTCATAGAGCGGCACCGTGAGCGCCACGAGCACCTGCCAGCCGAGGATGGGCACGGTCAGCGTGGGCGGATCCTGCAAGTAGGCCTGGGCGTTGGCGGTCAGCGAGGGCGCATAGTCCGCCCACCCCGTGCGCACCGCGTGCTCGGCCGCCGCGATCCGCGCCTGCCCGAGGAGGACGTCGCTGCGCCGGGTCGTGCCTTCGCGCAGCGCCTCTTCCAGCGTGGGCACCGCCGGCAGCGTGAGCGCGTCCGCGGCATCCACCGGCCCCTCGCTCGACACCAGCACCCCGAGCGCCTCGCGCAGGCGCGCGAGCTGCCCGATCGCCACCTGGAGCTGCGCCCCATCTGTCGCCAGCTCCTGCGCGGCGCGCACCTCGTCGAGCCGGTTGCCGTAGCCGGCCGAGAACCGCTGCCGCGCGAAGGACAGGTGCGCCTCGGCCGTGCGGCGCGCCCGCTCGGCCACCTCGATCACGCGGTGCTGCGCCACAATCGTGAGGTAGGTGCGCGCCACCGTGATCGCCAGCTGCCGGCGCGCCTCCTCGCCGCTCATGCGGGCCACCTCGAGGTTGTCGCGCGAGCGCGAGAGCTGCACCCAGCGCTGCGGCGCGATCAGCGGCAACGTCGCCGACAGCGAGGCCGAGACCTGGTTGGCCGCGGAGATGACCCGGGTATTCAGCACGCGGTCATGATCGAGCCGCAGGTAGCTGGCGTTGAACGCGAGCGAAGGCAGCGCCCCGGCCCGCGCCTGGGTGACGAGCGCCTCGGCGCGGTGGATCTCCTCGGCGACGATGGCCGCCGTGGGGTTGCGTCCGAGCGCGCGAGCCACGGCGCCCTCGAGCGTGAGGATCTCGATCTCGGGCGCCTGCGCCTCCGCCCGGGCCGCCGGCGCCACCAGGCACAGGAGGCCCGCCACGAGGCCGCGCACGGTCCGCAGGGGTATGATTCTAGTGGCTCGATCCACGGGCTCCACCCTGTTGTGCCGGCGGCACGGGCTGCGCGGGCGGCGCCGGGGGCCCCGGCGGCGCCGGCAGGATCGGTTGCACCGCGGCGCCATCGACCACGCGGTCGCCGAGGTTGAGCGCCAGCAGCTCGCCCGCGGCCAGCCCGGACTGCACGCGCGCGACCGTGCCGTCGTCGCTCTCGAGCACGACCGGGCGGAAATGCACCGTGTGATCGGGCGCGACCACGGCCACCAGCGTCTTGTCACCGCGCGGCACCAGCGCCTCGACCGGCACCTCCACCGCGCGCGGCGTGCGCACCACCAGCGTCACCGAGACGAAGCTGCCGGGCACGATCTCGCCCTTCTTGTTGTCGAGATCCACCTCGACCAGCAGGGTGCGGGTGCGGGCATCGAGCTGACCGCTCGTGCGCGCCACGCGGCCCCGCAGCTTGAGCATCGCCCGCTCCGGCATGCTCACCTCCGCGAGGTCGCCGGCCTTCACGTACGGCGCGTCGCGCTGCCCCACGTAGATGTAGATGCGCAGCCGCTCGGGCTGGGCCACGGTGACGATGGGCAACGCGCTGGTCTGGGCGTTGGCGGCGTTCTGCACGAGCGCGCCCGGGTCCGCGTAGCGCGCGGTGACGACCCCGGCGAAGGGGGCGTGGATCGCCTCGTACGACTTCTGCGTCGCGAGCGCGGCCACCTGGGCATCGGCCACGCTCGCGCGGCTCGACTCGAGATCCGCCTCGTTGGCCGAGACCACGCCGGGGCCGACCAGGGTCGCGGCCCGCTGTGCGCTCGAGCGCCGGTAGCGCGCATCGGCGGTGGCGGCGTCGTACTGGCGGTCGAGCTCCGGCGACTCGATCTCGGCGAGCAGCTGCCCCGGCCGCACACGGTCGCCGCGGTCGACGAGGATGCGCTTCAGGTACCCGCTCAGCTTCGCGTACAGGGTGACGCTCTGATACGGGCGCGCCTCGCCCTGGAACTCGAGGCGCCGCTCGCCCGGCGAGAGCGCGGCCCGGGCCACGAGGACGTGCGGCCCCGAATCGACCAGCGCCTCGCGGGCGCGGGCCTCCTCGGTCGTCTCGGCGGTGCGGGCGGTGGCGATGCGCTTCACCCCCATCCCCGCCGCGATCACGAGGCCGAGGCCGACGAGGTAGAGGAACACAGGTACACGCGGGCGGCTCATGCCACGGCTCCTTGAGGATCCATCCCGGCCTTCTCTTGCTGGAAGCGCTCTTCGAGGAGGTGCTTGGTCGGCGACGCGCGCCGCAGCAGCGAGTACACCACCGGCACCACGAGGAGCGTCACGAAGGTGGCCATGAGGAGGCCACCCACCACCGCGCGCCCGAGCGGCGCGTTCTGCTCACCCGCCTCGCCGAGGCCGAGCGCCATCGGCACCATGCCGATGATCATCGCCAGCGCGGTCATCAGCACCGGGCGGAGGCGCGTCTTGCCCGCGGCGAGCGCCGCCGCCGTCGCCTCGGTGCCGGGCGCCTCGGCGCGGAGGTCATTGGCGAAGTTGACGAGCAGGATCGAGTTCGAGACCGCGATGCCCACCGCCATGATCGAGCCCATGAGCGACTCGACGTTGAAGGTCGTGCGGGTGAGGGCCAGCATCCACACGATGCCGACCAGCGCCCCCGGCACCGCGACCATGATGATGAGCGGGTCGATCCACGACTGGAAGAGCACGACCATGAGGCAGTAGACGAGCAGGATGGCCAGGATGAGGCCGAGCCCGAGGCTCTTGAAGGACTGGTTCATGACCTCGTTCTGGCCGCGCACGCGGATCTTCATCCCCGTCGGCAGCGGGCCGAGCCCCGCGATCTTGCGCTCGATGTCGCTCGCCACCGCGGCGAGGTCGCGGCCGTCCAGGCTGGCCGTGATGTCGAGCACGCGCTGCACCGTGAAGTGGTTGATCTGCGACGGGCTCACCGTGGGCGAGAGCGAAGCGATGTTGTCGAGCGTCTGGGTGGGCGCCTCGGGCACCCCCGCGGGCATGGGCATGGGCATGGGCTGCGCCAGCGCCCCGCTCGGCTGGGTGAGCGGGATGCCGAGCAGCCGCGGCACCGAGTCCACCTGGCGGAGCGGCGTCTTGACCACGACCGTGTAATTGACGCCGTTCATCGGGCTCAAGTAGTACGACGGCGCCACCAGCGAGCTCGACGACAGGGACACGAGCACGTTGCTCGCCACGTCGCGCTGCGACAGGCCGAGCTGCGCCGCGCGCTGCCGGTCCACCTCGAGGTGCAGCGTGGGGTAATCGAGCACCTGCGCGATCTGGACGTCGGCCGTGCCCGGGATCTTGCGCACCTCGTCGGCGAGCCGGCGCACGATGGGGTAGGACTCGTTCAGGCGCGGGTGCTCGATCTGGATGTCGATTGGCGCCGACAGGCCGAAGTTGAGCACCTGGCTCACGATGTCGGCCGGCTGGAAGTAGAAGCTCGACCCGGGGAACTCGGCGGGCAGCACGCGGCGCAGCTCGCGCAAGTACTTCACCGTCGGCTGGTGGTGCTCCTTCAAGGCGATGAGGATCTCGGCGTCCATGCCGCCCACGTTGTCGGTGCGGATGAAGGCCAGGTTGTAGTAGAGCGGCACGCCGATCATGTCGTTCACCGTCTCGATCTCGCCCGGCGGGATGATCTCGCGGATGCGCTTCTCGACGCGGAGCACCAGCTCCTCGGTGCGCTCGATGCGGGTGCCGGGCGGGGCGCGGAAGTGCAGCTTCATGAGGCCGGCGTCGACCGAGGGGAAGAAGTCGGCGCCGACGTGGAGCGCGAGGACCAGGGTGATGCCGCCGAGAGCCGCTGCCACGCCGAGGGTAAAGGCGCGGTGGTGGAGCAGGAGCTCGAGCACGCGGCCATACGCCTCCTGGAACCGATCGAACGCCTGGTCACGCCGCTGGTTGAACGCGTGGACGAAGCGGCCGAACAGGCCGACCTGCGGGCCTCCGTGCGCGTCCGCGGCACCGGCGCCGCCATCGGTGACGTTCCCCGGGACGTGATGGCGCTCGCCGGCCATGAGGAGGCGCGCCAGGGTCGGCACCAGGGTACGCGACAGGAGGTAGGAGGCGAGCATGGCCAGGACCACCGCGAGCGCCAGGGGCTCGAACAGGAACTTGGCCGGGCCATAGAGCAGCACCACCGGGAAGAAGACGATGCAGATGGCGAGCGTGGCCACGATGGCCGGCACCGCGATCTGCTGGGCGCCGTCGAGGATGGCCACGGTGAGCGGCTTGCCGAGCGTGCGATTGCGGTGGATGTTCTCCACCTCCACGGTGGCGTCGTCGACGAGCATGCCGATGGCGAGGGCGAGGCCGCCGAGGGTCATGATGTTGATGCTGTGGCCGGTGAGCTTGAGGCCGATGATGGCGGAGAAGATGGCGAGCGGGATGGAGGTGCAGACGATGACCATGCTGCGCCAGCTGCCGAGGAAGACGCCGATCATGAGCGAGACCAGGATGGAGGAGATGATGGCCTCGCGGAGCACGCTGCGGATGGCGCCGCGCACGAACAGGGACTGGTCGAAGTCGATGCGGAGCTCGAGCCCGCTCGGGGCCACGGCCTGGATGCTGGGCAAGATGGCACGGGTGGCGTCGACCACGGCGAGGGTGGAGGCCTCGGCGTGCTTCAAGATGGCGAGGTAGGTGGCGCGGCGGCCGTTGACGTGGACGATGTTGGTCTGGTCGGCGAAGCCGTCGCTCACGCGGGCCACGTCGCCGAGGAGCATGGGCACGCCGCCCACGACCTTGATCGGGATCTGGCTGAAGTCGGCGACCAGCGAGGGACTCGAGTTCATGAGCACGCTGTACTCGCGGCTGCCGATGCGGGCGGTGCCGGCCGGGAGGATGATGTTGGAGCTCTGCAGGGCCGAGACGACGTCGGAGGGGGAGAGGCCCTTGGAGGCGAGGACGAGGGGATCGAGGTCGACGTTGATCTGCCGGCTCTTGCCGCCGAAGGGGGCCGGGGAGGACAGGCCGGGGATGGTGAAGAGGCGGATGCGGATGAAGTTGATCCCGTAGTCGAAGACCTTCTCCTCGGGCAGGGTGTCGCTCGAGGCGGTGAGCTGGGCCACGGGGACGTTGGAGGCGTTGAACTGGATGACGTTGGGCGGCTGGATGCCGGGGGGCGCGATGCGCAGGATGGTGCTCGAGATCGACGAGATCTGGGCGATGGCGGCGCCGATGTCCGCGCCCGGCTGGAAATAGATCTTGAGGAGGCCGATGCCCGGGATGGACTGCGACTCGATGCGCTCGATGCCGTTGACGGTCGTGGAGTAGGCGCGCTCACTGATGACCACGACGCGCCGCTCCATGTCCTCGGCCGGAAGACCGGGGTAGTTCCAGACCACGGCCACGACCGGGATGTCGATGGCCGGAAAGATGTCGACCACCATGCGGGTGAGCGACAGGACGCCCATCATCAGGATGAGGATGGACATGACGGCGACGGTGTAGGGGCGCCGGAGCGCGAGTTCGACTAGCCACATGGCCGTCTCCTGGGGAAATAGATGACGATCTGGTCAAGTATGGGCCCAAAGGTCCGCCGAGGCCGGCTCTGGAGATGAGGCGTCATGGGACGGGGGTCTCTGGGGCGACCAAGCGTGCGCCTTCGTCGACCCCGAGGAACTGCAGGGCGAGGCTGGCCAGCGGACGTACGAGTTCAGGATCGTTCTGGATTCGGGCCTGCGCGAGGACCCCCTCCATGAGGGCGAAGAGGGCGCGGGCCGTGCCGGGGACATCATCAGCGCGAATCTCCCCGCGGGCTTTGGCGTCGCGCAGGGCGTTCTCGTAGTAGCCGAGGTAGATCGCCAAGATCTCTTGCACTTTCCGTGAGATGGCGGGCTGCTCCTGCTGTCCGCAGGTGACGCCCACGGAGTTGAAGAGGCACCCGAGGGTGCGTCCCTTGGCGGCCTGGAGCTCGCGCTGGCGGGTGTAGACGCTCGCGAAGTAGCCGCGCAGGCGTTCGAGGGGCGCCAGCGAAGGCGAAAACAGGTGGTCGAGCGTGGGGCGGCGCGATTGCCAGTGGGCCTCGAGCGCGGCCACGACCAGGTCCTCTTTGGATTTGAAGAAGTGATAGAAGCTGCCCTTCTTCACGCCCGCTCGCTCGCAGATGGCATCGACCGTGACGGCGCCGTAGCTCTCCATCCAGATGAGGTCGATGGTTGCGGCGATGAGGCGCTCCCTGGCATCGCTCGTCCGGCCCATGAGAGAGCAATAGTTGACTGTCTGGTAAAGATCAAGTCCGAGCGGTCGGAAGGGGGACTCTTCAGTGTGGCACCAGGGCACTGTGGGTCACCGCGAGGTCCCTTATCGTCAGGGGCCTTCGCGCTCTGGGGTCCTCGGCCCACGCTGATGGCCTAGCGCCTGACCCAGGTTGTCGAAGCCTGCGGAGTCGCGCTGCGGCCCCTGACGATAAGGGACCTCGCACACGTTGCGCATGATGGGGAGCCGTCTTTGGCACAGAAGCGCTGGCGATGGGAGCGGTGCATGGGAAGGAGAGAGGAGAAGGTCCGGCAACAGGCCGCTACACGGTGATGAGCGGCGATTTCACGGCCCCACCCGGCGCGTTGCCCCCCGCTACCGTCCATTTCGGGCCCCCATCCACGCCCGCCAAGGCCCCCTCCATGCCGATCAGGACGTCAACGACGCCGTACATGCCGGAGCTCGACCGACTTGCGCAGATATCCGATGCCGTCATCCTCCTTCTTTGCGTTGCGCTTGGCGTCGGCCAGAACCGCCACCCATTCGTCCTCGCGACCCTCGCGCCAGAAACTGAGGACGATGTCGGGCTGGTTGCCACG
>DATAGU010000291.1:0-4396 GCA_036263495.1 Polyangia bacterium
CAGCGAGGTGCGGATCGAGCCGGCGGCCACGTTGCACCAGCTCGCGCAGTCGCTCGAACGGCAGATCTACGAGCGCCTGTATCACGAGACCGGCGGCGACTTCGCGGCCATGGCGCGGCGGCTCCTCCTCGGCGACAGCGCCGCCCACGCGCGGCGGGTGCGGCTGCGCTTCAATCAGCTCGGGCTGCGCGCCCGCCCCCTCGCCCGCTCGACGCCGGGCGCGGGCAAGAAGTCCCGGCGCTCCGATTCGTAGCATCCCGATGCTGCTCCCGATAGCATCCGGCCCCGGCCGGACGCGCCAAGTCCTTGCGCGACAAGCCCTCTGATCCTGGCCCACCACGTGCTCTTGGGTGCCTCGCAGGAGGTACGGATGGGCGCGACGGATCGGGACAAGAGCACGATGATGGCGCTCCACGAGCTGCGTGCGATCGAAGCGCGGCGCATCGCCGCGGAGGCGGCGGAGGAGAGGGCGCGGCGCGAGGTGGAGGCGCGACAGGCGGAGGCGCGGCGGGCGCGCGAGCAGGCCGAACGCGAGGCGCGCGAGCGGGCCGAGCAGGAGGAGCACGAGCGGATCGAGCGCGAGCGCGACGAGCTCCAGGCCAAGGCGGAGCGGGTCGCCCATCTCGAGGGCGAGGTGGAAGCGCTCTCGCGGCGCATGGCAGAGCTACGGGAAGGATTCGGGCCCGCAGGGGACCCGCTGCTGGTGCCGGCGACCGCGCCGCCGGCGCGGCACTGGACCTGGGGCTTTGCGGCGGTGAGCTGGCTCGGGGCGTTCACGCTCATCGCGATCCTGTGGCACGTGGCGCAGCGGCCCCCGGTGCTGCCGCGGCTCGTGCCGCCGATCATCGATCTGACGCCGCGCGGCGCTCCCCCGCTCGCGGGCCAGGCCGGTACGACCACGACGACGGGACCTGCCGCTCCCGGAGGCCGGGCCGGGGGAGGTCCCACGGAGCCCGTCAAGGCCCCGTCCGCACCGGGATCGGCAGGGACGCGGCACGGCCTTCATCATCCCCCCTCGTCCCCTGTCCGGGACCGCCCCCCGGGAGTCACCAGCAAGGCCTCACTCGAAGACTGCTCTCGCAGCGAAGACCCCCTGGCCTGTGTGCACCTGGGCGATGAAACCCTCCAACCCGCATCACGATCCCAGCGCAAGGGTCGATGAGATCCGCAAAATAGCGGATATACTTGCCCCGGAGACGGGGCGTTGAGTCCAGAGCAGGGGGAGCTCCCTCTTTCGCCTGGGGAGTTGCTTCATTGCGCCGGGGGAGTTCCCTCTTTCGCTGGGGGAGGACCCCCTTTCGCTGGGGGAGGGCCCCCTTTCGCTGGGGGAGGACCCTCTTTCACTGGGGGAGGACCCACGAGTTGCGCGACACGGTCGCCTACGAGTTACGCAACCCCTAGAAAACATGGGCCCCCGCAGCCAAAGGAGGGTCCTCAGCAGCCGAAGGAGGGTCCTCAGCAGCCGAAGGAGGGTCCTCAGCAGCCGAAGGAGGGTCCTCAGCAGCCGAAGGAGGGCCCTCAGCAGCCGAAGGAGGGTCCTCAGCAGCCAAAGGGGGGTCCTCAGCAAGCCCGGAACGCGACCTCAGCAGCCCTGAGCACGACCTCAGCAGCCCTGAGCACGACCTCAGCAGCCCTGAGCACGACCTCAGCAGCCCTGGAGCGTGCGAGGTGGCACCGGGAGTGTGCGAGACCTGTCCCGGAGCGTGCGAGGTGGCGCCTGGAGCGTGCGAGACCTGCCCCGGAGCGTGCGAGGTGGCGCCCGGAGCGTGCGAGACCTGTCCCGGAGCGTGCGAGGTGGCGCCTGGAGCGTGCGAGACCCGTCCCTGGAGCGTGCCGAGGTGGCGTCTGGAGCGTGCGAGGTGGCGCCTGGAGCGTGCGAGGTGGCGCCTGGAGCGTGCGAGATGGCACCTGGAGCGTGCGAGGTGGCATCCCGGGCGTGCGAGGTGCCGCCCGGAAGGCCCGGAAGGTAGCGTCATGCCTCACGAAGGGCCATCATGTTGCGCAACACGTGGGCGGCCCCCCTTTCGTTGGGGGGGCCCCCCTTTCGCTGGGGGAGGACCCTCTCTCACTGGGAGAGGACCCTCTTTCGCTGGGGGCCCCCTGGGAATCTGTGCAGAAACTGGTATGAAGGAAGCGCAGCGAAGACGGCCGCTGAACAGGTGGCCCTCCGCTCGTTCGATCAGCTGACCGTAACCACAGGATCCTGCTGGGCCCGTCCCAGGCCCAGGCCAAGGAGAGACTCATGAAAGTGCTCCGCACCCCCGACGATCGCTTCGCCTCGTTGCCGGAGTTCCCCTTCGCGCCGCACTACCTGGAGGTGCCCTCCGGCAACGGCGGCCAGCTCCGCATCCACTATCTCGACGAGGGGCCGCGGGAGGGGGAGATCGTGCTCCTCCTTCACGGTGAGCCGTCGTGGTCGTACCTCTATCGCAAGATGATCCCGGGCCTCGTGCGCGCCGGGCTGCGCGCGGTGGCGCCGGATCTCGTCGGCTTCGGCCGCTCGGACAAGCCCACCGAGTGCGGCGACTACACCTACCAGCGCCACGTCGACTGGATGACGGCCTTCGTCACCGGCCTCGACCTCCGCGGGGTGACGCTCTTCGGGCAGGACTGGGGCGGGCTCATCGGCCTGCGCCTCGTGGCCGAAGAGAGCGAGCGCTTCGCCCGCGTGGTGGCGGCCAACACCTTCCTGCCGACCGGGGACCAGAAGCCATCCGAGGCCTTCTTCACCTGGCAGCGCCTCTCCCAGGAGATGCCCGAGTTCCCGGCGGGCGGCATCGTGCGGCGCGCCTGCACGACCGATCTCCCGCCCGCGGTGGTGGCCGCCTACGACGCCCCCTTCCCCGACGAGAGCTACAAGGCCGGGGCGCGCCAGTTCCCGCTGCTCGTGCCGAGTTCGCCCGACGACCCGGCGGCGCCCGCCAACCGCCGGGCCTGGGAGGTGCTGAGGCACTGGCAGAAGCCGTTCCTCACCGCCTTCAGCGACAAGGATCCCATCACGCGCGGCGCCGACCTGCTCTTACAAAAACTCATCCCGGGGACCCAGGGGCAGCCGCACACGACCATCCGCGGGGCCGGTCACTTCCTGCAAGAAGACCGCGGCGAGGAGCTGGCCGAGGTGGTGGCCGCCTTCGTGGCCCGCACGCGCTGAGCGCCTCGGATTAGAGGCTGCCGACCGCGACCCGCTCCTCCCCGTCGCTTTCGGGCAGGGCCTGCGGCTTGGCGTGCCAGTGCCCGACGTGCCCCGGGCAGCGCTCCTCCTCCCCCACCAACCACACCGTGAGCTCCCCGAGAGACTCGGTCCAGCGCTTGAGGCGCTCGAGGCCGAGGGTGGCGGCCTCGCGGCCGGCGACCACGAAATGGATCTGCGTGCGGCGGAGGAGCGACACCAGCAGCCGCGACGTGGTGACCCGCTCGCGCAGCGCCGGCGACAGGGGGGCGCCGGTCTTCTCGCCGAGCAGGCGGAGCGGCCACGAAGCGCCGCGCGCCGCGGCCTTCTCCCAGTCGGTCGCGTCGTCGAGGCCCTGCAGCCCCACGGTCACGGCGGCGAGGATGCGCGCCATGCGCTCGCGGGTCAGCTCGTCGGCGCTGCCGGCGCGCGCCAGCATCAGGGTCGCGGGGAACGCCGGCGCCTGCTTGGCGTGCGCGACGCGCTCGTAGTCCTCCCAGCCGAGCGGCCGGTGGCCGGCGAGCAGGATCTCCTCCTCGGCGAGCGCTCGGGCCCTGGCCTTCTCGGCGCGGGCCGGGTCATGGAGCGGATCCGCGCCCAGAGGCCCCAGCCGGGCGAGCGCCGCATCGCGCTCGCGGCGCACGGCGTTCATCAGCTCGAGCAGCTCGGGCGAGGGCACCGCCTGCCCCTCGAGCAGCCGGTCGAGGCTCATGGAGCAGAGGATCGAGAGGAGGTGGGACAGCGTCGCGTTCTCCACCATCATCGGCGCCGCGTGGGGCACGGCCGGGGCGAACAGCTCCGGCAGGATCAGCGTGGCCTCCTCGAGGAACACGTGGCTCACCGGTGCATCCGGTCGCCAGGCCGGCTGGAAGGACCACGCGCCCGCGGTCGAAGCCAGCCTCGGCCCGAGGCGCGCGAGGAACGATTGATATAGAAGATCCGCGCTCCCGCTCATACACACACGTTGCCTGCGTGTAGGACAGGTCGCAAATTTTCTTCTGCGCGGGATAGCGAGGCGGCCACCTGCCGCGGGTGCGATGTGAAGCCTCACACTCACGCCCACGCCCACGCGCCCGATGTCGAGACCGCCCCGCCGGATTGACGCCCTCCCCCCCCTATGGCAGCTTCGCCGCACTTCCATGATCAAGCTCCACGTCAACATCGACCACGTGGCCACGCTCCGGCAGGCCCGCGGCACGCGCTACCCCGATCCGGTGTGGGCGGCCG
>DATAGU010000292.1:0-5512 GCA_036263495.1 Polyangia bacterium
CCGGGTCGCGCGACCGCCCCTCACAGCGACCGACCGCGCGATCCGGCGCCGGCGCGAACGTCGGGGTTCACACCAGGCGGATGTCCTCGGCCAGCACGCCGGGCCGGGTCAAGAGCTGCAGGACGTCCGGGGACGGCAGGGCTTGCAGGTCGGCCTGGACGCGCGCCAGCGCTGCCGCATCGGCGACGCTCTCGCCGCCGGCCAGTGTGGTGTAGAAGCCGCGCGCGAACGCGATGGCCGTCGGATCCGGCACGACCCCCTGGATCCCCAGCACGCAGTCGACGTGCTCGGCCAGCGCGGCCGCCTGATCGATGGCGTAGCAAGCATTGAGGAGGACGCAGCGGATGCCCTTGCCGCGCCGGGCCTGGAACAGCTTGCCGAGGGACGCCGGCAACACCGGCGCCGCCTCGCCCCGTTCGTTCTCGAGCACGAGCCGCCCGCCTCGCGCCCCATGCCCGCTGAAGTGCACGATGGCGGGTCGATACCGCACGAAGCGCCGCACGAGGTCGCCCGGCGTGACGGCCCATTCTTCGACGAGACGGAACCGGTCGCGATGCTCGGCCCGCTCCAGGCACTCGCGGATGGCCTTGACCTCTCGCTCGCACGCCAGACGATCGGCGTTCGTGGGCGAGGCGCTGAGGAACAGGATGGTGTTCACGGGCGGGGGCGTCGTGCCTCGCTCTCCGGGGCCTGATCCCGGGGCCGTGTCGATGAGGGCGCTCGAGCCGGCCGGCGCCAGGGCCGGCGGGGTGGCCACGGCCTGCACGCACTCTTCGACGACCTGCATCACGCCGGTGACCACCTCGACCCAGGCCGCCTCGCGCGTGCTCCCACGCACGACGACCGAACCCTCCCTGGGGAGCATGGTGATTCCGGCCAGGGGAGGACCGAGCAGCGCCGTGGGACGCAGGAGCACGGGGATCACGGAGACGCCGTACGCACGCCGCTCGAAGGCGGCCGTCACCTCGTCAAAGTGGTCGGTCAGGAGGTCGGCGCTGATGAGGAGCAGGATGATCCGGGCGGCCTGGAACTTCTCCGCGCAGACGGCGGCTTCCATGCTCCCGGGCATGAGCTTGCCGCGGTGCCACACGCTGAGCTGCCCGCTGCGGAGGGGGATGCTGAGTTGCCGCTCGAGTTGATGGCAGAACGGCTCGTCCTTCTGCGCGCGGGCGATGTACATGGAGACCGGGGCGCGGGTCATGGACATGTTCATGGAGATGGACATGGGGACACATCCCTCGCGTTCAGGGGACGAGCACACGAAATGCGTCGAGGTGCGATTCCTGGTCCTCGACGGACAGGGACTTGGAGGGCGCGAGATGGCGTCGCACCCATTGCCGGGTCTGGCGTAACGCGGAAGCGGGATTCATTCCCGGCGCTCCCAGCCCTTCCCGAACCATCAGGGCCTCTACGACGTCGGCGGCGATGCCCGCGCTCACTGGGCGCACCGTGCCGATCACCCATTCGCCGCCCCGCAGGAGGAACGCCTGCGGGAGCCGGATCTCGCCGCCGCTGCTGGAGAACGCCGCGTCATCCAAGCGGCCCGTCTCGCATCCGGCGAGCAAGACCCCGCGAGGGACCCGGTCGAGGACCAAGATGTCGCTCACCTTGAAGCCACCGCTGGCTGTCAAGAGCCGCGGCTGCAACCCCTCGTCGCTCACGAGCGGCACATGGCCGAGGTAGACGAACAGGTCGCTTTGCGAGAGCGCATCATGCAGGTTCATCGCCGGCACCGGGCGGACGGGCTTGGACCAGGGCCAGCCCCCCGTGGCGTCCTCCTGCCCCTCGGGTGCGACCTTCACCTGGTAGCGGGGTTGCAGGCTGGCGACGAGACGGGTTTCCACCTCGTGAGCGACTCGGGAGAAGCCCCGGATCCCTTGCGGATGGATGAGGAGCAAGGCCTGCTCCAGACGCTGCGCCGCGGGCGTCGGGGCGCCACCAGCGGGCGGGGGTAGGTCGAGGCTGTAGGCGACGTCGAGGTGCTCCTCGAGGGTGCCGCGCTCGGGACCGGGCCAGGGGAGTCGGTGGAAGTCGATCTGCTGGAGCGCGCCCCGCGCCAGGATGCGCAGGCGATGGGCCTTGCGCAGCTTGTCCGCCAGCGGTGGCAGCAAGCGGGTGCCGAGGGTCTGTGCGATCCGCTCCCAGTCGGGCCGGGCGATCGGTACCGCCTGCACGCCGTCGGGGTCCGCCGCCAGGCACAGGAGCTCCGACGGGACGGTCTGGCAGGTCAACAAGACGTCGCCGGCGTTCGGCTCGGGGAGTGGCCCTTCCTTGGCGCCCCCGAGGCGGCTGAGCGCCTCCTCGGTGAGCCTCAGGAGCGCTTTCTCGAGCTGGGTGCGTTGCCCGGCCAGCTTGGCTCCCTCTTCGGCCGGCACGCTCTTCTCGGAGAGTCGGGCCACGACCGCCGACCACTGGCGGTTGAGGTCTTCGTACGCCCCGAGAGCCTGTCCCCAGGCGAGCCGCTGTGTGGGGGGCAAGTCACTCAGGCGGTTGGCCTGGTGATACTCCCGATAAAGACGCAGCCCGGCCCGGCGGCTCACGCGCAGCGCTTCATCGGCGCGGCCCTGCTGCACCAACAGCTGAAGGTGACGGCCGAGAGGCTGGCTGTGCTTGCCGAGGAAGTTCATACGCATGCCGGTGAGCGGCAGGTACAGGACCCAGGCGTCGAGGATCCGCTCCGCCTCTTCGTACGCCTTAATGGCCGCGGCGGGATCCGTCGTCTCTTGGGATTGGCCGATGCCAACCCAGGCACGCCAGCGCTCATCGAACCGTCGGTCTGGCTCGGTCTCCTGTGCCGCCAGCCGCAATAGCTTCTGGAACTCTGCCAGCGCGCGCGCCGGCTCTCCGCGTCCGAGCGCCAGCTGCCCGCGCAGCTCCGCCCGCTCGGCCTCCCGCAACGACGGGGACCTCTCTGCCTTGGCCAACGAGCGCTCTGCTTCGGTCCAGTCCTGCGCGAGCAAATCAGCCCGCGTGAGCTCAGTCAGTCCCTCGGCGAGCAGCTTTTCTTGAGTGCACTTGTTCTCGATCAGATCCAGCGCCTCGCGCAGCGGGGAGCGCGGATCGCGCCGGGGCCATTTCCTGAACCGGATCTCCTCGGGGTGGCCTTCGATGAGCCGGAGGGCGTCCATTCGCCATCGGCCTTCCCGGATCAACCGATCGGCACGGCGGCAGGGCTCGGGCTCTTCGACAGAGGCGACCTCGAGGACGCTCCACGAGCGGTGCAGGTAGTCCGTGGCCTCGTCATACTGCCCGAGCCAGGAGGAGACGTCGGCGGCTAGGGCCAAGCACTCGCTCAAGGCTTCGCGGTCCTGGTAGCGGCTGGCCCAGTCGATCCCTTCGTCGATGGCGCGGAGCATGAGTTTCACGTCGCCCCGGACGCGAGCGAGCAGGGCGCGCTGCAGCCAGACGAAGCCCTTCATGTCCGGCATGCGATCGAGGGCCGGGGCCAGGGATTCGAGGCGCTCCTGCGCCTCGTGTACGCGGTGCTGCTGGATCGCCATGTACGAGAGCGCGAGCGTGTCATTGATCTGGTGGAACACGAGACCGGCGCGGATGTCCTCCGCGAGCGCCTTCTCGAGCAGCTCCTGCGCCCGCTCCCGATGACCTCGCTCCCGCTCGATCCGGCCGAGGATGCCGTGGGCGATGGCGAGCTCCTCCTCCTGCCGGGGCTGGCCGGTGTCGAGGGCCTCGCGCAAGTACGCCTCGGCGCTCGCGATGGCGTTGTCCTTCCAGGCCAGGCGCGCCTGGTGGAGCCAATCGGCCTCCTGCCGTGCCCTGACGGGCACAGGCTGCGGGACCCATCGAAACCTGGAGGTCCGGACGCGGACCATGAGGCCCGAGATGCGCGGATCCAGCTGGACGTGGAACATTCGTTCTCGATCCGAAGCGCCTGGCAAGGGCATCGTGGGCACCTCTCGCTGCCCCTGGTAGACGAGGACTTGCCCGAACGGCCGGTCGGCGCGAACCAGCAGCCGTAGCCCGCCATGGTCCGGTGGCTCGCACCCTCCATCTGCATGGAGCACGGCGCATCCCACGGCCTCGACCTGGATCCGTGCGTCGGGCTGGCAGCCCGCGAGCTGCATGGCGGTGGAGAGCACGAGGGCCGCGAGCGCAAGAAATGTCACGGATCGCCCGGCGCCCCCGTTCGGTGCTCTGGGTGTCCGCGCCCCTGTGAGATGAAAGGGATGTGGCATGGCGGTTACGTGGGGTGGGAGGACCGGGTCGCTGGCGGCGAGGCGCGCCCGGTCCGAGCCGTCATCCTCAATGGCCTCAGCGGGCCCCTCGATCCCCGGTCGGGGGCGCCGCCGGCGGCCTCGAGGGGTCAAAACTGCGAGTATCTCGTTCCGGTTTGGTGTCATCCGTGGTGCCCTCGGCCAGCTGCGGCGTCGCCGGTGGAGCGCCCGGATCAGACGCCAAGGTCTCGGTCAAGCTCGGGTTCGATTCGTCAGGGAGGGGCAGCGACGTGGGCTCTTGAGCAGGCATGCTCGACTCCTTCGATGAGACTACGGAAAACGCACGCTCCTCTCCCAGCAGGCAGCAAATCACAGGTGCGTCCGTTTTCCGATGGAACCTGCTGGTCCCCCACTTATCCGAAGCAAGAGGGCTTCATTTGACAGGCCCTGGTTCATTTTCCGCAGGGCGGGTGACTTCGAGCCGGACATGAAGACGCTGGACCTGCTCCCCGGCCGGCGCGGCAGGCTCCGCGGGGAGCCGGCGTGTCAGCTCTTGTGGCCGGCCCACCAGGAAGGTGAGCTCCCATGCGCCGGGTCCGAGGTCGGGCAGCGCCCGGATGGGGGCCCGCAACAGAAACACACCGGCCCCGAGGGACTCGAAGGCCACGGCCCAGGGCCACGAGCGTCCATCCCGCCCGATGAAGGGCCGGAGCTCGACTGGCCCGACGACCGCGCGCGCGGGCCTTGCGACGAGGGTGAGGGTGGCGTCCGGGGCCACCTGGCCGAGCGCCAAGCCCTCCGGATCGGCGCCCTCGATCTGCAGGCCCTCGGCCTCCGCCACCAGCGCGTAGGCTGGCAAGGGCGGGAGCTCCAAGGGGGGAAAGCGCCTGCGCAGCGCCACCGCCGTGATCAGGCCCATCCAGAGGCCCTGCGCCACAAGGAAGTACCAGAACCAGGATCTCTTCATCGGCAATTGGCACACTGGCGGGCGCGCTTGCGGCGGGACATCCTCGCAAGCGCGCCGGCCTCCCCCGTTGGAACAGCCGGACCCACAGAGTTGGATGCTCTGTTCTACGAGCGTGAGGGGACGGGTCTGACACTCCTCCATTTGCTCCCGCCCTGCCCATCTGCTACCGATGATGGTCAGCGCCAAGTCCCTGATGGCGCAGGCGGAATCCCCCCATGAGGATGCACAACCGCACGTACTACGACGAGTTCTCCTCCATCTACGAGGCCGAGCGCCTCCATGATGGTGGCTACCACGCGATGATCGACTCGCTCGAGATCGACCTGGCGCTGCGCTACGTGCCCGGCGCCCACGTGCTCGAGGCGGGCTGCGG
>DATAGU010000293.1:0-6646 GCA_036263495.1 Polyangia bacterium
GCCGGACCATTTTGAACGGATCTTCAAGTCGCAGACCCAGGTGGGCCTCTTGCTCGTGGTCAAGGAGGGCTGCAAGCCCCCCGAGGGGCCGGCGCGTGACAAGACCAACGAGCTGTTCCGCCTCTACGGTCACCGGCTGCGCAGCGCCGTGGTCATGGAGGGCTCGGGCTTCTGGGCCGCGGCCGTCCGCAGCGCCCTCACGCTCATCTCCATGAACGCCAACCATCCGATGAAGATCTTCACCACGGTCGAGGAGGGCGCGAACTGGCTCTGCCGCGAGCTGGCACGCCAGGGCCTCGGCAAGGTGACGGTCTCCCAGGTCCTCGAGGAGCTCGAGCGCCTCGGTTAGCGCTCGCGCGCCGCCGACTTCGACCGGGGAGGCGCCGGGTAGTCCGCGCAGATCCGCACCCCCAGCCAGGCTTCATGAAAACCCGGATCGATCGGGCTGCGGTTGGTGCTGCGCTGGGTCATGAGCGCGTGGAAGTAGCTGCCGCCGCGGATGAGTCCTTCGCCTGGATTGAGCCGCGACCGCGTCCACTCGATCACGTTGCCCGCCATGTCCTCCACGCCGAAGGGGCTCCGGCTGGCCGGGTGCGTGCCCACCTCGTCAGGCCCCATGTCGCGGCCCTCGCGGCCGTAGGTCAGATCGTAGTTGGCGTCGTCGGTGCCGAGCGCGTCGCCGTTCGGCAGCTCGCGATCGTCGGCCCCCCGCGCCGCCCGCTCCCACTCGTACTCGTCGCAGAGCCGGGCCCCGGGCACCCGGCCCGTGCGATCGAGCCACGCCGCGTAGGCCAGCGCATCGCCCTGCGACAGACCGCCGACCGGCATGCGCAACCAGTCCTGCACCGCGTGCAGCCGCCGCGTGGGGTAGTGGACCCGCTCGCCTTCGCGCACCAGGAACGACTTCACCACCGGCTGCATGAGGAGCTGCCAGCGCCCGTCGTCGAGCTCGCGCAGCTCGAGGTTGGGTCCGCCCTGGCTGCTGTGTCCCCGCGGCAGGTGCTGCACCCGCTCGTGGGGAGGCAGGGCGCGTAGGAACTCGACCCAGTCGCCATACGTCGTCTCGTATCGCGCGATGAGGTAGGCGCCGGTGCGCTGCTCGTGGATCGGCACGGTCGAGAGGAAGGTCTGCCGCACCATCTCCTCGCTCGCGGTGCCGAACAGGAACCGGCCCGGCGGCACGTAGACGTATCCCGCGGGGATCTCTCCCGGCCGGGGCAAGGGCACGTCCAGCGTGAGCTCGGCCGCGCGCTCGACCACGAAGGGGTAGCGCACGACGGGCTCGTCAGGGGCCTCGCCGGGGGCCGGGCCGGGGCGCTTCAAGGTGAGGAGGTAGGAGCCCTGCGCGAGCTCGATGGGTTCGAGCGGGGTCGTGCCGAGGGGATGCGCCGGTCCGAGCCGGCGCTGGCGCTGCGGATCGACGAGGTACTCCTGGATCTCGACCGTGGCGCCCGCCGGTTGGCTGGTGATGCGCACGTGGCCGGGCGCGGCCAGGCGGCGGCGGCGCACACCGGCCGCGTCGTAGAGCGCGAGCCGCGCGCGGAGCTCCTCGAACTGCGCCGAGCGGTGGGTGCGCTCGGCCAGGAGGACTCGTTCATAAAGGATGTCGCCGAGGAGGTCGTGCAGCTCCGCGCGGCCGCTGCGCGTCCCGCGCGCCCCCGGGGCCCCGCGGACTACGTGCGCCCCCTGCGCCCCCTGCGCGAGGATCGCCGCTTCGACCAGCTGGCCGGCGCGGCCGTAGGCCTGATCGGCCCTCTCGGCGGCGTCGCGCGCCCGCGCCCACACCTCCTCGCCGGCGGCCAGGTCCTGCGCGTCCATGAACGCGAGGGCCTTGCGCGAGAGCGTGAGCGCGGCCTCGTTCTCGCGCCGCGCCGCCTCGAGCTCCTGCCCGCCCGTGCGAGCGGAGGCCGCGGCTCGGCGCTCGAGATCGCGCCACGCGCCGAGGCGCATCGTGCCGTAGAAGACGAGCGGCACGAGCGGCAGGAGCGCGAGGACGAGCTGGCGCCGCCGCCGCTCGCGCACCACCGCGCGCCGCGACGCGACGAGGAAGTCCTCCTCGCGCGGGCCGATGGTCGCGGGGTCGATGAGCGCCGCGTCGCCGAGCTGGCGGGCGCTCCACAGGACCTCCTGCGTGCGCCCGAGCCGGTGCCACTCGCGCGCCGCGATCTCCAGGCGCTCGAGCGCGGCGCGGCTCTCGGCGTGCTCCTCGAGCCAGCGGCGCAGCGTGCCCCAGCCCTTGATGAGGGCCTCGTGCGCCACCTCGTAGGCCGGTCCCTCGGGCGTGTCGCGCGCCACCACCAGGCGCCCGCGCACGAGCGCTTCGAGCACGATGCGCGCCTGTTTGCAGCCGCGCAGGAGCTCCTCTTCGCCGCGGCGCATGCGCGTGCCTTCGAGCGTGACCAGCGCCATGAGCAGGCGCCGCGCCACCGTGCCCGAGGCGCGCGCCCTCGGCAGGCTCCCCACCACCCGGTCGGCGTGACGCGCCAGCGCGCCCACCACCCCGCCGATCGAGCGCAGCGACTCGGCGGTGATGGTGTCCTGGCGGCGCGCCTCCCACAGCTCGGCGAGGGTGAACTGCAAGAGCGGCAGGCCGGCGTCGCTGCGGATGGCCGAGTCGACGAGGTTGTCGATGAGGGCCGCGGACTCGAAGCGCACGCCGGTGGCCGCGGCCGGGCCGACGATGGCCTCGCGGATCTGCTCGCGCCCGAGGGGGCGCAGGAAGTGGAGGCTGCGCGCGAGCCCCTCGCCGAGGCCCGGCACCTCGACGAGCCGCGAGAGGAAGTCGCTGCGCGCCGCCATGAGCAGGCGCAGGCCGCCGCGCGGCGTGGCCAGGGGCTCGAGCGCCACGCCGAGCAGGGCCGCTTCCTCGGGGTCGCTCGTGGTCACGAGCTCCTCGAGCTGATCGATGAACAACAGCAGGCCCTGCTCGCGGCCGAGCAGGCGGTGCAGCGTGTGCGCCCACCCCTCCGGGTTCGTGCGCAGCGCGGTCCGCACCATCTCCTCATCGGTCTCGAGCGCCTCGGCCACGGCCCGACTGAGCGCCTCGACCGGGTGCCGCCCGGGCACGAGCACGGCCGTGTGCCAGCGCCGGTTGCCGAGGGCGCCTTCCTGCACGAGCGGCAGGACGCCGGCGCGGCACAGCGAGGACTTGCCCACGCCCGAGTCGGCGACGACCAGCACCTGCCCCTCGGTGCGCAGCCGGTCGAGCAGGGTGCCGATGTCGCTCGCGCGGCCGAAGAAGAGGGAGCGGTGCTCGGCCTCGAAGGGGAGGAGGCCGCGATAGGGATTGCCGGCGGGCACCGGCACGGCCGGCGCGTTCACGCCGAGCCGCTCGAGCGCCTCGAGCAGCTCGGCGCCCGTGGCGTAGCGCTCGCCCGGGTTGCGCCGGAGGCAGCGGTCGACCACCGCGGCCAGGCGCGGATCCACGCCGGGCACCACCGTGGCGAGGGGCGGCACGTCCACCGTGGGGAGCACCTCCCAGAGCCGCTCCAGAGGGACGTCGTCGTGCGGCGGCGCCCCCGTGCACAGCTCGTAGAGGAGCGCGCCCGTGGCGTAGATGTCCGAGCGGCGCGTCGCGGGCTCGCCCAGGATGAGCTCGGGGGCGATGTAACAGGGCGTGCCGCGCAGGTAGTCCCCCGTGACCGACCTGGCCACAGGCACAGGCCCCTGCCGGGTCCGGGACCGTGAAGCAGGCTGGCAGGCCGCGAGCATCGGCGGCGGCTCGGGCGGCGTCTCCGCCGGGAGCGCCGCCGGGTCGGCCGTCGCGCAGCGCGCAGGGGCGCCGTCGGCTGGGGTCTCGCCACGATGAGGGCGCAGGGACCGCGTGCGGAAGGGCCCCGCGCGCTGGGTCTGCGGTTGCGGCTCGGCCGGGGCCGGGGCCGAGGCCACCGGAGGCGCCACCGGCGGTGGCGTCGGCGACACCGCCGGCGGCACCCTGGCCGACCCTGGCGGCGGCACGAGCCGGTGCGCCTGCGCGGGCCGGGAGGGCCTCGCTCCCGTCGCTGTCGACGGCGGTTCAGCGGCCTCGACCAGCTGCGCCAGGCCAAAGTCGAGCAGCTTGATCTGCCCCTCTTCGGTCAGGATGACGTTGACCGGCTTGATGTCGCCATGGAGCACGCCCGAGCGGTGGGCGGCTGCCAGGCCGCGCGCCACGCCGATGCCGAGCTCGAGCACGCGCTGCCAGGGGAGCGGCACGGGCATGCACGCCAGCGTCTGACCGTGCACGAACTCCGAGACGAGGTAGGGCCGGTCGTCGATCTCGCCCACGCGGTAGACGGTGACGACGTTCGGGTGCTGCAGCCGCGCGGCGGCGCGCGCCTCGGCGAGGATGTGGCGGCGCTGCTCGGCGTCGGGCTCGGCGGCGAGGAGGAACTTGATGGCCACCGGCCTGTCGAGCAGCCGATCGTGGCCGAGGTAGACCTCGCCCATGCCGCCGCGGCCGAGGCACCGCCCCACCCGGTACTCCTCGAACTCTCGAGGCGGTCGCCAGTCCGATCCGCCGGCCGGGTCGGCTCCCTCCGATGGGCCGTCGAGGCGGTGGGGATGGCTGCCGATGTTCTGATGAGACGAGTCCACTTCGACTCTAGCGGTGTAGGCACCCCCCGAAGATCAGCAACCGATCGTGTGAGACGGCTCACACCATGGCCCAAGAGAGACGGGGATCCGGAGCGGCAGGGGACCGGGTGACGACGGGCAGAGGGGACAGCAGGACGGCAGAGGAAGACCGGAGGACGACGAAGCGGAGGCGACGAGCGGCGGCGGTCGGTTCAGGGCAGGGCGGTGGTGATCACCGACTTGGTCGAGACCCCGGTCACCGGATCGTTGCACGCGGGATAGTACTGGCCGGCGCCGTTGATCTTCTGGCAGCGCCCCTTGCAGGACCCGAGGATCTCGATGAGGCCGCAGCTCGCGACGCTCGTCTGCCGCGTCACCGGGTCGAGTTCCATGTGCCCGGCGGCGCAGTCCCGCTGCGCGCTGCGCGAATGGTCGACGTTGGCGGCGTTGTAACAGGAATACAGGTGGGGCGTGTCCGTGAAGAGGTTGCCGAAGAAGGCGCCCTCGATGGCGGGGTACTGCTTGAGCTCGGGGCTGCCGGTCAGGGTCTTGAGCGGCTCCTGGAGCGAGCGCACCGAGACGATGACCGAGACGCTGTAGTAGTTGGTGAGGGCCCCGAGGCAGGCGGAGACGATCTGCTGCCCCGAGAGGCTCAAGGGCCCGCTAGCCCAGGCGGGCGCCAGTCCGAGGTGCCCGCGGTAGAGCTCGTCGTGGCGCACGCCATAGTCGTCGGTCCAGGAGAAGGCGAAGGTCTGCGTCTGGTCGAAGGCGCAGCCCACGGCGTAGCGCAGGAGCATGCGCGACAGGTTCCCGATGGAGGTCGAGTCCTGGATGGCGGCCAGGGCGGCAGGGGCCAGGGAGTTGGGGGAGAGGCCGTTGGGGGAGAGGCCGTTGGGGGAGAGGCCGTTGGGATTGAGGCCATTGGGATCGAGGGCGTTGCTGGTCACGAGGGATTCGACGAGCTGCGCGGCGCCTTCCACGCCGGCCCCGGGATCGCCGGTCTCCGGAGCGCAAGCGGAGAGGAGAAGAGGGGCCAGGCCGCTGATGATGATCTGGGCTAAGTGTTTTCTCATCATGAAGCCTTCCATGGGGCGCCATGAAAAGGCATCAAGCACCGGGGGCCTGGCGTGGGGCCTAGGCCCTGGCGACTCCATTGGTTTGCACCCCCACGAGGGGCGACCTCTGAGGGACCTGGTACGAGCGCAGTTCATGTGGGCAGCGGACGTAGATGCGGTCGCGCCGGCGGTGGCCGTCCGACGGGGTCCACCACGTCGGCAGGCGGGGGTGAAGGTCACTCCCTGAGGCGCTCCTCCAGCTCCTGGACGTAAGCCTTGGCGCGCCGATCGCGCGAGCGGCGGTAGTACCCGAGCGCCTGGCGATAGGCCGCTTTCTGGCGGGCGGAGTTGATGGTGTGATCCCCCATCTGCCGGTAGGCCTCCGCGAGCGAGAAGGAAACGGGCAGCTTGGGATCGAGCTTCTGGGCGCGGTGCAGCTCCTCGATGGCCTTGGCGTACTGGCCCGCCTGGAGGGCCAGCTCGCCACTGGCCATGGCCAGCTGACCGTCGTCGGGCTGTCCCTGCGTCGGATCCTCCGGAGCCCCTCCGGGCGCGTGGCCCGGGGCGCCGGGGGTCGGGGACGGCACCGCTCCCGTCCCAGGGGCAGGCGCAGGCGCGGTGGCCAGGTCCGGGGTCTCCGCGGTCGAGGCGAGATCGGGGGGCGCCTCCGGCTCCTCGGGGTTCTCCGGGGCCGGCGCCGAGGTCGGCCGGGCGGCCGGGCGGCCCGCCGGGGCGGCCTCCTCCTCGTCTCTCTCTTCGGGCGCCTCCGGCGCGGCGGGCGGGGTGAGCCTGGCCAAGAGCAGGCCGGCGCGGGCCTGGGCCGCGGCACCGCCCTCGGCCAGCGTCTTCTTGAGGAGCGGCACCACGGCCTTGGCGCGGGGGCCCTTGGGATCGTCCCCGGCGTAGGTCTCGAGGGCCTCGAGCGCGGCCTGCTGCACCTCGGGGTCGGTGTCCCCGAGGCCACGCTGGGCGAGGGCGAGGAGCCGCTCCTCGGGCAGCCCGGTCGCGGCCTTCAGGGCCTGGGCGCGCACCGCCGC
>DATAGU010000294.1:0-15143 GCA_036263495.1 Polyangia bacterium
CCATTCTCGACCGCCTGCTGCACCACAGCCACACCATCGTCATCCAGGGCGAGAGTTACCGCCTCAAGCACAAGAAGCGCGCCGGCCTGATCGGCGCCTCGCAGCGGGGTTAATTCACCAGGGAGCGAGGAGGGGTCAAAAATAGTGTCGCTTGACACGCGCCCGCTCGAGCCCCTGCGCGCCCGCTCCCCCTAATACGCGGAGGCCGCTCCTCGGGGCGCGAACGTGCCTAGAAACGCATTTCTACAGAGGAGCACAGAAATGAAACGTGAAGTCCTTGCGGCCCAAGGACTTTGGCCTCTATCGGGCCCTTTACCACCCCGTCGGACCGTTTACCAGGGTGTTTCGATGCGCAAAACTGGCCTAAGTCCTTGTGCCACATGGAGGTTGCATGGAAATCGTGGCTCTACCAACCTGGAGGCAACAGCCCCTCTATACAAGATCTTACCTTCTTATCATCTTACCTATTTACATATAGATAAGTTGGTAAGGTTGGTAAGGAAGGATAAAAGTGGTTGCGCCGCAGGGGCTTAGGACCTCTACCAAGGGTATAAAACACCTGGTTTTGGCCCGGTAAGTACCAGCTTGGGCGAGGCCATCGGATCTCGGGATGTCCTACCTTTGAGTTTCGACGCCTTTCAGGCGGCTGCGGGTGAGCAGGCCCGCAACGCAGTCAATTGAGGGTCAACGACGCCCCGCATTGCGCGCACGCGCTCTCCTCGGTCGCTACGGAGTGACACGGGACCCCTGTGGCGTGGCCGAACTGCCACCGCCCCTCGACATGCGCGACCGAGACGGGCGTCCCGCAGGCGCTGCATCGGCCGCTCTGCAGGATCGGTGCGTGGCACGGAGGCCCGCTATCACCCGCCTCCTCGTCCGAGGCTCCGGCCCTGCTCGCGGTCTCACCGCACGCAGCACACGTTCCCCCGGTTCGCAGGCGGCCCCGCACACGTAGCACGAGGACGCGACGGGCGCCTCGGGGTGCTGCGGCACCGGTCCGCGGTCGACCAGCCGGCTGGACGCGCCGGAGCCATCCTGCGAATTTGCGCATGGCACGCACGGGTCCCTGCACGGGGCCGCTCCTCGGGGCGCAACGCCGGGGAACCGCAGCGCGCGCCTCGGGGGCGTGAACGTCCGCCCTTCCCGTCGTTCGCCGCAATTCCGAGCAGGTGCCGCCTACGCGCCCCTTGGATGCCCACAGTGGCTTTCGAGACCGGTGCCGGGATCGCGAAGCGGCCTGGCCGCGCGCTGCCCGTCCGCGCCCCCTTGCGCGGACGCTGCTCCTCGGAGCACGAACGGAAGGCATCTCCCGATCCGAACGGGCGTGATCGCCGCTCGGCAGGATTGCGGCATGTCACGGGGGACAGCTGTCGACCTCCCGTTCGTCGATCGAGTAGGCGCGGCTGGGCACGGGCGGCGGTCGTCGGGCCACGGTCGCCTGATGACACGGGTGGTTTAGGCGCGTCCTCCATACCGTCGAGGCATCACGACTGGTGAACGGGGAACTGGCAGCTCTGGTGCTTGCCGAGAAGCCCCCTCCGCCGCCACTCCGGAGCCATGTTTCGGGCCGCTTTAGCACCGCATCGGCACTCGTCGCGCTTCATGGCACGGGAAGCAGATTCACGAGCATGCGTCTCGCGCTGCATCTCGATTCCGGGAGCTACGTGGGTCCGCGCGCCCGCCTCCGAACCGTATCGGACGGCGCGCATCCCGAAGCTGGCTCCTGGGAGCCACGTGCGGGCGCGAATGGCCGATTTGATAGCTCGCGGATCTTCGGCCCGCTCCCCTAATGCGCGGAGGCCGCTCCTCGGGGCGTGAACGTGCGACAGTATGTCTGCAGCCACCCCGCAAAATAGAACTCCAAGTCCCTGTCGCGCAAGCACTTCGGCGGCTCACCCGCGTCGGAGCCAGCTTACCCGGTCCGCGTCAGACCGAATTTCCACAGGTTTGGCACCCGTAACTCCTTGCGCAGCAAGTACTTCGGTTATTCGTGACCAGACTACCAAGATCTTGCGCGCAAACACCCTCTACTAGGATCTCTTATCTAACAATCATCCTATTTACATATACAAAGGTTGGTAAGATTGGTAAGGAGATCTCGAAGTCTATGTGCGCCGCGGACTTCGCAACTACCAACCGGAATTTTCATCCTGGGTTTCCTCTGGTCATCGACCGGCTTGCGTGAGGGGCACTCACGCTTGTCCTATCTTTGCGCTTCGGGCATCTCGCGGCCTACGGATGAACGGGGCCGCCACGCATCCCATCGGAGCGCCAATCGTGCCCGCCTCGAGTGCAATCGCCCACCCCGGTGGCCAGCGAGTGACACGGGCGGCCAGTGGCGTGGCCGATGCGAAGGCGTCCCTCGATCCGAACGGGCGTGATCCTGTAGCAGTTGCATCGCCTGTTCGACAGGACGGCGGCATGCTACGGGGAACCGCTTTCGACCTCCCGTTCGTCGAGCAGGCGCGGCCAGCAGGTTCCCCGCATCCCGGGCAGTGCTATCCCAGGCGCACACGGCAGGTCGTCGGGTCCACGTCTCCTGATAACGCGGGGTGGATATGTGTGCGAAACGGGGTGAACCAGGGCGAGCAGCCCTCCGATGATGCCGCCCGTGGCGAGACGGATGTCCTGAGGCGGACCGGAACGTGGCCGCACCCGGGCGCCCACCGGGACCCGTGCCCTAAATTCCCAGAATGCCCCCGAATGCACGCAGTGAGGCTGCCACGGGTACGAAGACGTCGGACGTGTTCAGGCGCGGTGTGGCGCCCTTGCGAATTTCCTCGGAGCGGCCATGAGGCTGCCGTTGGCGCGCGTACCCCAGCAGCGATGCGGTGCCGGTAGCACGGTGACCACAAGAGCGAGCGATGCCATCGCCCCCCGAGCCACGACCGGCTTCCCGCTCGGAGCCTCCTGGCAAGTGAGCTGAGAGCATGGCCTCCGCTGAGAGCCGATCCTGGTGCTGTCTCGTCTCGAAGTTCTCAAGCCTCTCAACGACTTAGTTGCGAAGTACCAGCCCGGGTAGGGTGGCCTCGGCCGGTGGCCGGCATGTGCCGTCCATGTGCCATGCGGCAACGGATTCAAACGGATCGAGATGAAGTCTAATGCAGTCAAACGGATCGAAAAATCCCTAGCAGGACTGCTTGGTTAGGGGACAAAGCTGGCGTCCAGCGCGGGTTTTCAGATCATATCGAGGGAGGGGGCGAAGCCCCCCGACGCCCCCAGCGGGGGCCAGTGGGGAAGGGTGAGAAGAGCGCCGTCAGGCCCGCGCCTGGGCCTGCTTCCGCGTGAGCGCCTGGAGTGCCGCCTGCACGCCAGCATCCTCCTGCGAAACCGGCGACGGCAGGGAGTTCAGCGCCTGCCGCAGCGCCGCGAGCTGCTCCATCGGAAACCGCACCTCGCTCTCGAGCAGCGACGTCAGCGTGAGGACCGCCGCCATCTGCACCTTCCCCCCGCGCCCGAGGCACTCCCCGACAAACCGATGCAGACTCGCCGGCGGGTGCTCCGGCGCCGGCACCGCGTTACGCGCCCCCAGCAGCCGCAGCCCGTCCAAGAGCTGCAGCCGCACGGCGTCATCCTCACAAGCCAGCTCCTCCACGAGCAGCAAGAGCAGCGACCCCAGGATCGGCCCCGTCCCCTGCCGCGCCAGCGTCCTCGTGAGCAGCCGCGTGAGCGGCCGCAAGAGCACCGCCCTCCGGGAGGTGCCGTACCGCCCCACGAGCAGCTCCAGCCCCCCCGGCTCGGCCGCGAGCCGCTCCATCCAGGAGAACGTCCGCGTGGGATCCGGATCGCTCTCGGGGCCCCCGGGGGCAGCCCCCCCCGCCAGCTGGTCCAGCGCAGCCATGAGGTCGATCAGTTCTTCGGTGCGATCGCCGGTGGAGTCCGTCATGCGCAGCCTCATCGCTAGGGTTTCGAGAGAGGGCCCGGGAGCCGAGCTGACTGTGAATCTCAATTAACAAGTAATGCCTCCCGGCCGGAAGGCTAGATCCGTCCCAGACAATACTGCGGATGTCTTGGTGTTTCCGGAGGGGAGCGCAGGGGAGGGGATGCCCGGTGTCCTACCGAGCCCCACGCCCGAACAGGACCACGCGCGCCGTCAGGAGCAGGACATAGATGTCGAGCAGGATGGACAGGTGCCGCACGTAGTAGAGGTCATACTGCAGCTTCTCCTTCGCCTCCTCGACCGACGCCGCGTACGGATACTTCACCTGCGCATAGCCGGTGATGCCCGGGGCCACGAGGTGCCGCAGGTCGTAGAACGGGATGCGCCGCCGCAGCTGCTCCACGAACTCCGGCCGCTCGGGCCGCGGCCCCACGAGGTCCATCTCGCCCTTGAGGACGTTCCACAGCTGCGGCAACTCGTCGATGCGGAAGCGCCGCAGGTGCCGACCGACCCGGGTGATGCGCGGGTCGTCCTTCTGCGCCCACTGCGCGCCGCGCCGCTCCGCGTCCACGCTCATGGTGCGGAACTTCACCATCTCGAAGGGCCGGCCGTTCCTCCCCACGCGCCGCTGGCGGAAGAAGATGGGCCCCGGCGAGTCGAGCCGGATGGCGAGCGCCGCGAGGAGCGCGAGCGGTAACACGAGCAGGCTGAGCACGAGCGTGGCCATCAACGACAGGACGCGCCGCCCGCGCATGACCCACGCCGGCTGGGCAAAGCCGTCCTGATAGATGAGGTCGGCCGGCCGCACGAGCTCGACGGGGAGCCGGTGGAGGACGCGCGCGGCCAGCGTGGCCCCCTCCACCACCTCGAGGCCCATGGTGCGGCAGCGCAGGAGCTCGACCGTGGGCAGGCCGCGCCGGTCATCGGTCGCCACGACGATCGTGGACGCGCCGGCCGAGATGGCCTGCTCGGCCAGGCGCTTGGTGCGCAGGCCGCCGAAGCCCACGACCTCGGCCCCATCGTCGCTCGCGATCTCGCGCGCGAGGCACCGGGCGGTGCGCCCCTCGCCCACGAGGAAGACGCGCTGGCGCAGCGCCAGGCGGCGTTCGAGCCCGGGCAGGGCCGCGCGCAGGACGAGCGCCATCACCACGGCCGCGCCGAGGCCGGCCAGACCCTCGGTCGCGGGCATGCGCAGGATGCCGAGGCCGAGGAAGAGGCCGAGCAGCATCACGGCCATGCCCATGCCGCGGTAGGCGCGCTGCCCGCCCACCTGGGTGTCCGTCACCGCCGCCCGCAGGTCGTGCAGATCCATGAGGTAGAAGCCGAGCTCGAGCGCGGCCACGGCCCAGCACCCCTGCAGCCAGGCCTGCCCGAGCTCGCCTCGCCCGGTGACCGCCGCCACCCCCAGCATCGTCGCCGCGAAGGCCAGCCACCACAGCATCCCCTCACCGAGGAAGAATGCCAGGCGGCGGAGATCCACATGGTGTGCTCCGACCCGCATCTCTCTTCTCCTTAAATAAAGGCCGCTCACACGCTTGATCCGCTCGGGCCTCCCGGCCTTCGCTCGCCGCGGGCCGCGCCCGCGTCTTGTCCTATCGACGCATGTGTTCGGCGGTTAGCTCTGCTGTACGGGTTGCAGCTCTTTGGGCTCCGAGGCGCCGGCGCGCTGGGGCACGTGCGGCGGCAGCGCCCGCTGTCGCCGATCGTGCTCCACGCACAGCTGGTAGGCGGTCCCGGCCTCGGCCTCGATGCCCACGAGCACGGCGCCGAGCACGTCCACCTCCGCGAGGGCCAGCGCATCGAGCGCCATGTCGATGATCTCGCGCCGCGTGCGCCCGGCCCGGATGGCCATCACCGCGCCGTCGACGTGGCGGCCGAGCGCGGCCACGTCGGCGAGCGGCAGGACGGGCGGGGCGTCGATGAGCACGATGTCCGACTGCCGCAGGAGCTCGCCGATGACGTCGCCGAGGCGCCGCGAGGTCACGGCCGCGTGCGGCGCGCTCACGCGCCCGGCAGGCACGATCCAGAGCTCGTGGTCGCCGAAGCGCCACATGGTGTGCTGCAGCTCGGCCCGGCCTTCGAGCACGTCGCCGAGCCCCACCTCGGGCTCGATGCCGAGCACCCGATGGACGGTCGGCATGCGGAAGTCACAGTCCACGAGCGTCACCCGGTAGTGCCGCTCGCAGCCGAGGACGAACGCGGTGTTGATCGCGCACAGGGTCCGCCCCTCGCCGGCCGCGGCCGAGGTGAAGGCCATGCGCCGCTTGCCGCTGCGCACCGCGCCTTCGAGGCCGAGGGCGAGGAGCCGGTACTGCTCGGCCACGGCCGAGGTGGGCCGGCTCATGACCACGACCCGGGGATCGAGCGTGTCGCCGATGCGCGACCCGTGGAGGCTATTCGCCGCCCCCCTGGCCGCCGCGTCCGAACCCGACCGGGCACTTGCCCCGTCGCGCCGGGGATCCTTGGTCCGGGGCCAGGGCCAGGGCCAGGACCGCTGCGCCTCGCCCGGCTCCTCGCGCACCGCTTCCATTTCACGTTCCGTCGCCATGATCAGGCGCTCCTTTGTTGAGTGTCAGCATCGAACTCCGGGATGCAGGCCAGGAGCGGGATGGGCCGGCCGAGGGCCAGCATCTCCGCCGGCGCATAGATGCGCGAGTCGGCGCGGTCGAGGAGGAAGCCGAGCCCGAGCCCGAGCCCGAGCGCGAGCAGGATCCCGCCGAGCGCGAGCGTCGGCCGGTTGGGGAAGACCGGCGCGCCGGGCAGGAGCGCGCCTTCGACGAGCTCGTAGCGCAGCCCGGCCAGCTCCTTCTCGACGCCGAGGGCGAGCTCGGCGTCGCGCAGCCGGGTGCGCACGGTCTCGAGCTTGGCGCGCAGGGAGTCGTAGTCGGCCTGCATGCGGCCGAGGAGCTGCCCGTTCTGGGCGGTCTCGGCCACGCGCCGCCGCACGTCGCCCTGGCGCTGGCGCAGGCCGTCGAGGAGGGACTGGGTGCGGCCGATCTCGCCATCGAGCGCGATGAGCTCGGGGCTGCCGGTGCGCATCTGGTGCCGCAGCCGCTGCTCCTCGGCGATGCGGGTGGCGCGGGTCTGCTCGTACTCGGCGGCGATGCGCTTCACCTCGGGGTGATCCGGGAGGTACTTGGTGCGCACCTCGTGGAGCTGGGTGTTGAGCTGCTCCTCCTGCTGCCGGAGCGGGGCGATGGCGGCGATGATGAGCTGGCGCCGCCGGTCGTTCTGGTAGTCGAGGTTGGTCGACTGGATGTTGGCCTCGAGCGTGGTCTGGTCGAGGACCCGCAGGTTCTGCTCCTGCTGCTCGGGGAGCGCGCCGTAGTGGGCGAACTTGAACTCGCGGATGCGGGTCTCGAGGGTCTGCACCTCGGGCGCGAGCCGCTTCTCCTCGGCCGCGAGCGCCTCGTAGGTGCCGCGCGCGATGGCCTGGCGCCGCATGACCTGCTGCTCGATGAAGCGCTTGGCGAGGGTGTTGACCACGGCCTGCGCGCGGGCGGGGTCGGCGTCGTCATAGGTGATGAGGAAGGTGTCGTCGCCCTCGACCTTCACCTCGAGCCGGCTGCGCAAGTCCTCGACCAGGCGCTCGGGGTTCATGCCGTGCGCCGGGCCGTTGCTCTGGTGGAGCTCGCCGGCCACCTGGGCGAGGAGCGGCCGCGCGATGAGCGCCACGCGCAGCGTGCGCAGCCGCTCGCCGAGCTGCTCGATGGCGGGCGGCGGCACGTACTCGCGCGCGGGTTGCGACTCGAGCGCCCGCACCACCGCCGAGGCGCGATAGCGCGGCTGGAGCCGCCCGATGAACAGCACCGCCAGCGCCAAGGTGATGGCGGTCACTGCTGCGATGGGAAGGCGGCGTCGCCTGAGCACGCCGCGGATCCGGGCCCATCCCTGCTCGGTAATCATCTGTAGTCCTCCCTGCCCTCCCGGCGCGGGGGCCGAGCCTCCGCGCCAAAAACCACCAGCAGGCGCAGCCCGATGACGCTGCGTGTGATCGACGGGAACGGGGATCTCCGTCCCCCGTCGAAGGCTTCCTGCCAGCGGAACGAGTAGTAGCCGCTCAGGCGCAGGTTGCGCGTGAGCTGTGTGTCGACGCCCACGTCGACGTTAAAGCCGTCGAAGTTGCGGACGTAGGTCGGCCCGAGGCCGTTGAAGAAACCGCCGACGCTGCCGTGGAGATCGATGAGCGGGGTGGGCTTGTAGCCGACCCGCAAGGACAGCCCATCGGCCCACAGCACGGAGCCCGCGCCGGTGCCGCTCACGAGGTCGCGCCCGTAGGACAAGGTGGCGCGCCAGCGGTTGGTGAAGTAGCGGAGGAGGAACGCCCCGCGCCAGGTCCAGCCGTCGAAGTGATCGCCCGGCGGCCGGTCGGTGAGGTCCTGGTAGCGGAGCGGTCCAGCCTCGACGCGCAGGTCGACGTCGCGGCGGAAGCGGTGCTGCCACGCGAGCGACGGCGAGTGGCTGAGGCCCTGGGCGAGGCCGCCGATGGTGAAGTACTGGAAGCGGTAGGCGACCCGCAGCTCGTCGAGGCGCGTGACGCGCCAGCCCGAGGACAGCTGCAGATCGTGCTGGCCGCCGTCGGCCGGCTGCACCTCGCCGCCGGCGATGCGCTCGGGCGAGAGCTGATCGAAGAGCGTGACGCGGTACTGGTAGCTGGCGGCGGCGTCGACGCGCTTGGTCAGCCGGTAGCCGACCAGGCCCTCGAACACGTTGTCGAAGATGCCGGTCTGGGGCGCGATGACCGCGGTGCGCACGAGGTAGGCGGGGTCCTCGGCGCGCACGAGCTCGTCGGCGAAGTGGATGGCCCAGCGGCGCAGGAACTGGGCGTCGTAGGAGAGGAGGGCGTGATGGTTGATGCTCGCCCGCGCCTTGCCGGTGACGTAGCTCCACAGGCCGAGGTCGTAGGACAGGACGAAGCGCTGCCGCCGGTCGTGGTAGGCGAGCGAGAAGTGGGGCGAGACTCGCACGACCATGTCGGGGCCGCGGCCGTTGTAGACGTTGGAGTCGTAGGCCGCGTCCACGCCCACGGCGGCCGAGGGTTCGAGCCGCGAGGGCCGCCCGCCGGCGACGAAGTCTTCGAGCGCATCGGCCGCGCCGGCCGCGCCGTTTTGGCGAGGGGCGCGCCCGATGGGCGGCTCCTGCCCTGCCGCGGGACGTGCCAGCAGCACGAGCCCCACGAGCAGTACGGCCTTGATGATGTAGGCGCGTCTCACCATGTCATTCCTTGGCCCTGGCCCAGACCGTCACCGCGACGGCACGTGACGGTCCGGGCGTGGGTCCGCTCCGCTCCGTCACGGGATGTAGAGGGTGTCGCCGGCCAGGAGCCGGATGGCGTCGGCCTTGCCGTGCACCACCTGGTCGTAGTTCACCTGGAAGCGCTCGGCCTTGCCGTCGCGCGACATGCGGATGAGCATCATCCGCCCGCGGCGCGCGTACTCGGTGGGCCCACCCGCGAGGGCCAACGCCTGCAGCACGGTCAGGTGGTTGGTGAGCGGGTAGGCCCCGGGGTGGATGACCTCCCCGAGCACGAAGAACCGCCCGGCCTTCACCTCCTTCACCATCACCGAGACGACGGGCTCGGCCACGAAGCCCTTGAGCTTACCCTGCACCTCCTGCTCGACCTCGCGCGTGGTCTTGTCGAGGACGAGCAGGTCGCCCACCATCGGCAGCGTGATCTTGCCGTCGGGGCGCACCGGCACCGTGGCCGAGAGGGCCGGGTCCTTCCACACCGCGACATCGACGAGGTCGTCGATGCCCAGACGATAGTCCGCCTGGGGCAGGGCCGGCGGGGGCGTGGTGGTGTGGGCACAGGCTACGAAACACAGGGTCCAAGGCAAACAAAGGAGTTTCCGCATGAATGAAGCTCCATCTGGGAGTCGGCTGGTCGCTGAAGGGGAAAGCAGCGTCCGTGCCATCGCGTGTGGAGCGCGCCGGCGGGCCGTCGCCGCCCCCATCGCGACCCGAGCGGACCTCCTTCATCTCCTTCTAGTTGTGGGCGCTCTTTTCCATCGCCTCACGGCGGGGCGAGGCCGCGAGCGGAAGACCCTCGGGATGGACGAGGACACAGGCGGATGCACTTTCTCTTCCCTCCCATGTGAAGGCGCGTTGCCATCGGCGGGCAGAAACTTCGTCGAGGCAACGATGTTTCCTCTCGCCCGATCGGCGCGGGAGCTGCGGACGCCGCGCGGCGCGGGTCCCTTGCGACCGACGCCGCTGGAAGTACCGAAGAACACATGGCGCTCGATGGATGAGAGCCACGCCTGTTCTGCTCTCCAGGGCGCACCTCACCAGCAATGTGAGCTGGCATGAGCCTTGGTAGCTGGATCAGGAGGGCACAAGAGAGGTGAGGACTCTAATGTGGCGTAGGATCATAGCGACTGCCGGACTGTTCCTGCTGGCGATCGGGGTTACGGCCTTGATCGGACATCTCTTGCCGGCGCCGTTTGCGGACATGACACGTGCGCTGGTGGTCATCGGGCTGGGGGCGCTGCTGATGGCGATGGCCCCCGCCATGCCGGCGGAGAGCGACGCCAAGGCGCCGTTCTTGGCCTCTTCGGCCGGTTCCACCGACATGGGGGAGCTGGCTCACTCCGCCCGCTCCGGCTCATCCGCCCTGACCGATCGATCGGTACGGCACTTCGAGCCCCTGCGAGCCGTGCCGCCCTCCGGCCTCTCCCCCACGCAGCCGGAGAAGCTCTTGTGATCACGTCATAGAAATCATTCGTCGATGGTAGAGTGCTGCCCCGCCGCGGGCACGGGCCCGACGGTCCTGTGTTTGGGAGGCAGCCATGCGACTTCATCACCGGGTGGCCATCGTGACCGGCGCGGCGAGCGGCATCGGGCGAGCAATCGCCCGCCGCTTCGCCGATGAGGGGGCGCGGGTCGTCCTCGGCGACATCGATCGGGCGGGCGGCGAGGCGGCGGCCGAGGGGATCCGTCAGGCCGCCCGGCCGGGCGGGGGCACGGCGCGCTTCGTCCCCTGTGACGTGGGGGACCGCGCCTCGGCCCAGGCGCTCGTGGCCGCGGTGGTCGAGCACTACGGCCGGCTCGACATCCTGGTGAACAACGCGGGCGTGGTGCACGGCGCCGATTTCCTCGAGCTCGAGGAGGCGGACTTCGACCGCGTGCTGCGCATCAACCTGAAGGGCCCGTTCCTGCTCGGGCAGGCAGCGGCGCGTCAGATGATCGCGCAGGCCCGGCCGGAGCAGGCCGAGGGCGACTCGACGCGGCCGGCCGGCCCCGCGGGCCCCATCGGCACCATCATCAACATCACCTCCATCAACGCCGTCCTGGCCATCCCCCACCAGGTGCCTTACGTGGCCAGCAAGGGCGGCCTCCAACAGCTGACCAAGGTCATGGCCGTGGCGCTCGCGGACAAGGGCATCCGCGTCAACGCCATCGGCCCGGGCAGCATCCTCACGGACATGCTGCGCGACGCGGTGATGGCCGACGACAGCGCGCGCCGCCGCATCCTGTCGCGCACGCCGCTCGGCCGCCTCGGCGAGGTGGACGAGATCGCGGCCATCGCCGTGTTCCTGGCCAGCGACGAGTCGAGCTACGTCACCGGCCAGACCATCTACGCCGACGGCGGCCGTCTGGCGCTCAACCTGACCGTACCGGTGCCCGAGTAGGCCCGCCGCCATCCGCCCACGAGCGCCCCACAGGGAACGCCAAGAGGAAACGAACGATGATCACCCCCGCCACCTTGCGCCTCATCGATCTCGCCCTGGACGAGGACCTCGGCCGCGGCGACGTCACGAGCGAGGCCATCTTCGCCCCCGGCACGCCGGCCCGCGGCACCATCGTCGCCAAGCAGGAGATCGTGCTCGCCGGCATCGAAGTCGCCGCCGCGGTCTTCCACCGCGTGGATCCGCGCATCGACGTCCGCCTCCGCCACCAGGACGGCGACGTCCTCGCCAAGGGCGAGGTGGCCGCCGAGATCGCCGGCGCGGCGCGGTCCGTGCTCGGCGCCGAGCGCACGGCGCTCAACTTCCTGCAGCGCCTCTCGGGCATCGCCACCCACACCCGCACCTTCGTCCGCGCCACCGCGGGCACGCGCGCCCGCGTGGTGGACACGCGCAAGACCATGCCCGGCTGGCGCGTCCTCGACAAGGCCGCGGTGCGCGCCGGCGGCGGGCGCAACCACCGCGCCGACCTGGCCTCGGGCATCCTCATCAAGGACAACCACATCGCCGCCGCCGGCTCGGTCGAGCAGGCGGTGGCGCGGGCGCGGGCCGCGGCGTCGCACCTCTCGCGCGTCGAGGTCGAGGTCTCGACCGAGGCCGCGCTCGACGAGGCCCTCCGCGCCGGCGCGGACGTGGTGCTGCTCGACAACGTGGACCCGGCCATGGCGCGCCGCCTGGTCGAGCGCACGGCCGGCCGGGCCCTGGTCGAGGTCTCGGGAGGCGTCACCCTGGAGACCGTTCGCTCCTATGCAGAGTCGGGGGTGGACCTGATCTCGATCGGGGCCCTCACCCACTCGCCGCGCGCCGCCGACCTGTCGCTCGAGCTCGAAGCCGGCCCATAGGCGACCGGCCGGCCACTCAGCTCGTCGGCGTGGCCCGACCATGAGCCTTCTCCCTGCAGAAAACCATCCCGTCCGGGCGTCAGACGAAGTAATCTCCGGGCCATGAGTTCGCCTACTTTGGACGCAAACCGAGCCTCCGCCTCGTCAGAGGCACTCTGGGAGCGGGAGATCATCCCGACCCTGTTCGACTACATCCGGATCCCCAACCGCTCGCCCGCCTACGACCCGGGTTGGCGCGAGGTCGGCCACATGGATCGCGCCGTGGCCCTCATCGAGGCCTGGTGTCGGCGTCAGCCCATCCCCGGCCTCACCGTGGAAGTGGTGCGGCTCGAAGGGCGCACGCCGGTCATCTACATGGAGATCCCGGCGCCGCCCGGCGGGCGCGCGAACGACACCGTGCTCCTCTACGGCCACCTCGACAAGCAGCCCGAGATGGTGGGCTGGCGCGAGGGGCTCGGCCCCTGGGAGCCGGTGCGCGAGGGGGAGCGCCTCTACGGCCGCGGCGGCGCGGACGACGGCTACTCGGCCTTCGCCTCGCTCGCCGCGCTGCGTCTCCTCGACGAGCAGAAGATCCGCCACGCGCGCTGCGTCGTGCTCATCGAGGCCTGCGAGGAGAGCGGCAGCCTGGATCTGCCGGCCTACATCGAGGCCCTGGCCCCGCGCATCGGCCGCCCGAGCCTGGTCGTGTGCCTCGACTCGGGCTGCGGCAACTACGACCAGCTCTGGCTGACCACCTCGCTGCGCGGCCTCATCGCCGGCAACCTCAAGGTCGAGATCCTCACCGAGGGCGTGCACTCGGGCGACGCGAGCGGCATCGTGCCCTCGAGCTTCCGCATCCTGCGGCTGCTCCTGTCGCGCCTCGAGGACGAGGCGAGCGGGCGCATCCTCCCGAACGGCTTCCACGTCGACATCCCGGCCGAGCGGCGCTCCCAGGCCGAGGCGGCGGCGGTCGTGCTCGGCGACGAGGTGTACTCGAAGTTCCCGTGGGTGCCGGGGTCGCGGCCGGTCGCGACCAACCGCGTGGAGCTGGTGCTCAACCGCACCTGGCGGCCGATGCTGGCCGTCACCGGGGTGGCGGGGCTGCCGCCGCTCGAGAGCGCGGGCAACGTGCTGCGGCCGTTCACGAGCTTCAAGCTGTCGCTGCGGATCCCGCCGCGGCTCGACCCGGAACAGGCGACCACGCTGCTCAAGCGCACGCTCGAGGCGGATCCGCCGTATGGGGCGCGGGTCACGTTCGAGCCCGAGAAGGCGGGGGCGGGGTGGGACGCGCCGCCGCTCGCGTCGTGGCTGGCGAACTCGGTCGATGCGGCGTCGCGGGCGTACTTCGGCAAGCCGATGATGGCCATGGGCGAGGGGGGCACCATCCCCTTCATGGGCATGCTCGGTGAGAAGTTCCCGGAGGCGCAGTTCATGATCACGGGCGTGCTCGGGCCGCAGTCCAATGCCCATGGGCCCAATGAGTTCCTCCACATCCCCACGGGCAAGAAGCTCACTTGCGCTGTCGCGCAGGTCATCGCCGACCACGCCGCGCGGTAGCTGCACGACCGGGGGCGAGGCCCCCAGGACCCCCTGCGAGAGGGAACCTACGGTTGCCCTCTCGCGCTCTCCCTCCCTGCGAGAGGGGACCTGCGGTTCCCTCTCGCGCTCTCCCTCCCTCGGACAGATGTTGTCTACAGCGCCTGGGTCCTCGCCGCGCACTGCGTGTTTTTGGGGTGAGGCATCCTGGCGTTAGCGGCTGCGGGGGGCGCTCACTTTGATGGGATCGATGCGGTCTACAGCGCCTGGGTCCTCGCCGCCCTGTGCGTGGTTCTGGGGTGGGTCATCCTGGCGGGGGCGGCTGCGGAGGGCGCTCACTCTGGTGGGGGGGCTATGTTGGCTCTTGGTGCTCGCGCTGGGGCCTCGGCCACAGCGCATAGACGAACAGCGGCATGAATTGCAGGAGTTCGATCATCATCACCCGTAGTCCCCGCTCCGACATCAGGCGTGCGCCAATCGGCGCCACCGGCAACGGCCGCCAGGGCGCGAAGAAGCGCTCCGTCGAAAACGGCCAGAGCAACGCCACCCCGAGCCCCCCATCCGTCATCGCATCCAGCACCGGGTGGCTCGCCACCACCGCCGCCGCCACCAGCCACGCCCGAGAGAACCGCCACCCCCATCGGCGCAACCAGAGCGCCATCAGCATCCCCACCCCGAGCGCAAACACCAGCGAGTGGCTCGCCCCCCGATGTCCAAAGGGTGCGTGATAAGGAATCCCCAACCGAAACGCCACCACATCCACATCCGGCAAGAGCGACAGCGCCGTCAACAGCGCCATCTCCCCCCTCGCGCCTCCCGTCGCGCGTCCCGCCGCCATCCCCACCGCCACGTGTCCAATGCTCGCCATATCCCCATCATAAGCCCCTCCCGCGAGTCTCCCCATCAAAGTCCCCCACCTCCGCCGCCCCCCATCCTACGAACCCCCAACCCCCACAGAGGCCGCGAGCCCCCCCTCGCCGTAGATCCTTCCCCCCATCAAAGTGAGCGCCCTCCGCAGCCGCCATCACCAGGATGACCCAAACCAAAAACACGCACAGAGCGGCGAGGACCCAGGCGCTGTAGACCGCATCGACCCCATCAAAGTGAGCGCCCCCCGCAGCCGCCATCGCCAGGATGACCCAAACCAAAAACACGCACAGAGCGGCGAGGACCCAGGCGCTGTAGACAACATCTATCCGAGGGAGGGAGAGCGCGAGAGGG
>DATAGU010000295.1:0-13052 GCA_036263495.1 Polyangia bacterium
GCGCGAAAGCGACACCTCCCGGCGCGAAAGCGACACCTCCCGGCGCGAAAGCGACACCTCCCGGTGCGAAAGCGACACCTCCCGGTGCGAAAGCGACACCTCCCGGTGCGAAAGCGACACCTCCCGGTGCGAAAGCGACACCTCCCGGCGCGAAAGCGACACCTCCCGGCGCGAAAGCGACACCTCCCGGCGTGAAAGCGACACCTCCCGGTGTGCAGGTGGCACCTCAGTGCCCGTAGGTGTCACCTCAGCGCCCGAAGGTGACACCTCGGCGCCCCGTAGGTGTCACCATGCGGCTCCCAGGCCGCTCCCCGTGGGCTCAGAACGAGGACGTACGCGCTTGCAACAGCGACCGGATGACGGGTTCCAGCTTGTCGTACTGGATCGGCTTGAGCAGGTGGTGATCAAACCCCGCCGCCTGCGATCGCTGCCGGTCCTTGGCCTGGCCGTACCCGGTGAGCGCGATGAGGGCCGCCGCCTGCGTCTCGGCCTGCCCCCGCAGGTGATGGGCGACGTCATAGCCGTCCATCCCGGGCAGCTCGATGTCGAGCAGCACCACGTGCGGGCGGAAGGCACGCGCGATCTCGATGCTGCTCGGCCCGTCGTGTGCGAGCCGTACCTCGTACCCTTCTCCCGAGAGCAGGATCTCGAGGCTCTCGGCCACGTCCTGGTTGTCCTCCACCACCAGGACCCGACAGACCGCCGAGGGACTCGGGTCCTCTGGAACCGGGCCCGCCGCGTCGGCGACGTCGGCCTGGTGCGGCGAATCCTCGGCCTGCTCGCGATCCGGGGCGTCGATCTCTAATGGTAGGGGGCCCTCGCCTGGGCCCGTGCTCGTTCGTGTGCGCACGATCCTTTTCTTGCACCGGAGACTCGGCGTTTCCAAGGATCTTTGGGGGGAGGGTCACGCGGCGAGGGGCCGCGGATCCGATCGGCGGGGAGGCGCGGAGAGCGTGAGCGCGCGCGCCCCTTCTGCCGAAGCCATGATGCCTCGCTTTGGCTACAATACGCGTATCATGGTCCACGATGGGGGATGAGAAGGGGACAGGGCACCATGACAGCGGCGGAACTGCGGGAGATCGAGCCGGGCACCCTCATCGAAGGGCGGTACGAGATCGAGCGTCTCATCGATGGCAAGGGGATGGGGGTGGTGTTCCGCGCCCACGACCGGCAGAACGGGCTGCCGGTGGCGTTCAAGCATTTTCGCCGCCAGCCGGTGAGGGGGGACGCGGGCGAGCTGTTCTTGCGGGAGGCGCAGGCGCTGGTGGGGCTGCGCCATCCGGGGATCGCGACGCACCTCGCGTGGGGCCTCATCGAGGGGCAGGCCTTCCTGGTGATGGAGTGGCTCGAGGGTGAGAGCCTGGCCGAGCGCCTCCGGCGGCAGCCGTTGCGGGTCGGTGAGAGCCTGGCCCTGGTGCGGCAGGTGGCGGGTACGCTCGGGGAGCTGCACCGGCGGGGCCTGGCGCACCGCGATCTGCGCCCGCGCAAGCTGCTCCTGCGCGACGGGCAGCTCGAAGGGGTGACGCTGCTCGGCTGCGGCTTCGCGTTCAGCCACGTGTCCATGAGGACGATGACCACGAGCGGGGAGCTGGCGGCGCTCCTGCGCTACGTGGCGCCCGAGCTGGCGCGAGGCGGCACGCAACCCGGGCCGAGCGCCGACATCTTCGCGCTGGGCTGCATCCTCTTCGAATGCCTGCTCGGGGCGGCTCCCTTTGCCGACGAGAGCGCGGCGGTGATCCTGGCGCGGCTCCTGTATGAAGAGGTGCCTCACCTCGACCGGCTGCGGCCCGCGGTGCCCGAGGCGCTCGCCCAGCTGCTCGAAGGCATGCTCGACAAGCATCCCGGCCGCCGGCTCCCGGACGGCGCGGCTCTGGGAGAGGCGCTCGCGCGGCTCGTGGTGACGCCGGAACAAGCAGAGAGGGTGCTGCAGGCCCCGGTGTCGCGGCTGGAGAAGCAGGAGCAGCGGATGGTGAGCCTGCTCCTCGTCGCGCCGCCGCAGGATCAGGCCGGAGAGGGCAGGGGGCGCCCGGCGTCCGAGGACGCCGCCGGTAGGGTCGCCTCGCCGATGGAGGTGGAGGGCGCGCCGGGGAGCGAGCTGGCGGCCTGGCTCGCGCCCCATTCGGCGTCGGCGGAGCGTCTGGCCGATGGCAGCCTGATCGTCACCGTGGCCGAGGAGGGACAGACGGCCATCGATCGGGCGGTGCAGGTCGCGCGGGTGGCGCGGGCGCTGCGGGCGCGGCTTCCGCGGTGGCCGATGGTCGTGGCCACGGGGCGAGGGCGGGTGACGGAGACCCGGCTGGCGGGGGAGGCGCTCGGGCTGGCGTTCGCGATCCTGACGTCCCGCGAACGCCGCAGCGCGGCCCTCGATGAGGCGGCGCGCGTGCGAGGCGAGCCGCTCGGCGAGGGCGGTGGGCCCCCTGGGGCGGGTGAGCCCATCTGGCTCGACGTGCTCACGGCAGGGCTCCTCGACACGCGCTTTCAGGTGGAGCGCCTCGCCGGAGGACCGGCGCTCGGCCAGGAGCGCTTGGCGGGCGACGAGCAGCGCCCGCTCCTCGGGCAGGTGACGCCGTTCGTGGGGCGGGATCAGGAGCTGAACCTGCTCCTGGCGGTGATGGCGGGCGCGCTCGCCGAGCCCGAGGCGCGGGCGATGCTGGTGACGGCGCCGTCGGGCACGGGCAAGTCGCGGCTGCGGCAGGAGTTCGTGCGCCGCCTGGAGACGCGCGAGGAGGGGGTGGAGGTGCTCCTCGGTCGAGGGGATCCGCTGCGGACGGACAAACCCTATGGGCTCCTCGGCGCGATGCTCCTCGATCTGTGCGCGCTCGGCGACGTGACGGGCCTGCGCGAGCGGCAGGAAGGGCTCGCCCGGCGGGTCGGCCGGCACCTCGGCGTCCTGGGGGAGGCGGAGCGGCGATCGGTGGTGGAGTTCCTCGGCGCGCTCTGCGGCGTCCCCTTCCCCGATGAGGGGAACGCGCCGTTGCGGGCGGCGCGCCAGGACCCCCGCCTGATGAACGATCACCTGACGGACGCGTGCCTCGCGTTCTTGCGCGCCGAGTGCGCGGCGCACCCGGTGCTGCTCGTGCTCGAGGATCTGCACTGGGGCGATGCGGCGACGGTGCGGCTGGTGGACGCGGCGCTGCGCGACCTGGCGGAGCGGCCGCTCATGGTGCTGGCGCTGGCGCGGCCCGAGGTGCGGGAGCGCTTCCCGCGGCTGTGGGCAGAGCGGAGCGTGCACGAGATGCACCTCGGGGGCTTGAACCGGCGGGCGAGCGAGCGGCTGGCCAAGGCGGTGCTGCGGGAGCGGGCGCAGCCGGAGCTCGTCGAGCGCATCGCCGAGCAGGCGGGGGGCAACGCGCTGTTCCTCGAGGAGCTCATCCGGGCGGCGGCCGAGGCCGGGGAGGCCCCGGGCCCTGGGAGGATGGCCGCGCCGGCCACGGTGCTGGCCATGCTGGAGGCGCGCTTCGTCCGGTTCCCCGACGACGTGCGGCGGGTGCTGCGCGCGGCGAGCATCTTCGGCGAGACGTTCTGGCGCGGCGGGGTGAGCGCGCTGCTCGGCGCGGAACGGGAGAGCGACCAGGCGGCCGAGCAGGGCCTGGAGGTCCTCATGGCGGCCGAGGTCGTGGTGCGTCAGGGGCAGAGCCGCTGGGCCGGCGAGGTGCAGTTCGCGTTCCGCCATGCGCTCCTGCGCGACGTGGCCTACGGCCTGTTGACGGAGGAGGACCGGCGGCTCGGGCATCGCCTGGCGGGCGGCTACCTCGAACGGATGGGGGAGCGGGACGCGACGGTGCTGGCGGAGCACTGGCGGCTCGGCGGGGAAGGGGAGCGGGCGGCGGCCCTCTTCGCCGAGGCGGCCGAGCAGGCGCTCGCGAGCAGCGACCTCGCCGGCGCCCTGCGCTGCGTCGAGCAGGGGATGGCGTGCGGCGCCTCGGGGGAGATGTTGGGGACGCTGCAGACGCTGGCCGCCTGGGCCCACTTCTGGGCCTCGGACTTCGCCCAGACCGTGGCCCTGGGCGGCTCGGCCATGACGCTCCTGCCCCCGGGGAGCAGCTCCTGGTACCGGGCCATGGGCCTCTTCATGGTGATGACCTCGCAGTCCGAGGAGCTGCGCCAGCTCGTGCGCAGCTTCATCGAGGCCGTGCCGCAGCCCGGCGCGGAGCGCGCCTTCGTGGTGCCGGCGGTGGGCGCCAACATGCAGATCTCGCTCGGAGGGATGCGTGATCTGTCGCGGGCGCTGGTGGCGCGGCTCCAGGAGTTCGGCGCCCGGCTCGGCGAGGACGACGTCCATGTGCAGGGGATGATCCACGCCACCTTGATCTGGGAGCCGCTCCTGTTCGAGGGGGACCTCTGGCGGTTCCGGGGCACCTGCCTGGGGAGCGTGGAGCGGTTGACGCGGGCCGGGGATCGGCGTTTCGTCGCCACGATGCGGGCGCACATCGGGTTCGCCGAGGCGCTCCTCGGCGACGCCGCAGCAGGGCTCGGGGAGCTCCGCACGCAGCTCGCCGAGCTCGCCCGGCTGGGGGAGATGTTCCTGCGCGGATGCTTCCTGGCCGAGTTCGCGGTGGCCCTGGTGGCGTCAGGGGTGCTGGGCGAGGCGCGGACGGTCGCCGAGGAGCTGCTCGCCGGCCCCATGACCGGGTTCTGGCGCGCGCTCGGCCAGAGCTCCCTGGCAGGCGCCCTGCTGGGCCTCGGGGACGTCGGTGCCGCCGAGGAGGTGGCGCGCCAGGCGCTCGGCACGATGGCGCCGACGCCGGTGGGGACCCCGCTCGCCGCGGCGGTCCTCGGGCGCTGCCTGCTCGTGCAGGGCCGGGCCGAGGAGGCGCGCGCCGTGGCCGAAGAGGGGCTCGCGTCGCTCGCGGCGCTCGGAGGGACGAGCTTCATGGATGTGAAGCTGCTCCTGCTCGCGGCCGAGGCGCGTCAGGCCCTGGGCGAGGCGGCGGCGGCGCGCCAGGCGCTGGCGGCGGCGGCGGCGCGGATCGAGCGGCGCGCGGCGGGGCTCCCCGAGCCCGCCTGGCGCGAGCGCTTCGAGCGCCTCCCGGATCACACGCGGGTGCGAGCCCTCCTACAGAGATAGAGCAAGCAGGCCCTCACGGTGCGACCGGCGCGAACGCGATCACGCTGTAGGCTACGGTCGGCGTCGGCCCCGGGTTTCTGTAGAGGTGCTTCTGGTCGCCGCGGAACACCACCACGTCGCCGGGCGCGAGCGTCCAGGTCGCGCCGCCCGCGGACAGCTCGATCTGACCGCTCTCGCACGTGAGGTACTCGCGCGTGCCCGGCGTGTGCGGCGTGCCCGACATGGACGCGCCGGGCAAGAGCTCCATGCGCTCGAGCTCGAGGCCGGCGATGGTCTCGGGCAAGAGCTTGCGGACGGTCACCGCGCCGCGCTTGCGGGAGGGCAAGGACGCGGCCTTGTAGAGGCGACCCGTGCGGCGGGGCGGCTCGATCAGCTCCTCGAGCCGCACCTGCAGCGCCTGGGCGACCTTGACGAGGACGGCGAGCGTCGGGTTGGCCGCGCCCGATTCGAGGTTGGCCCACGTGGCGCGCGGGATGCCGGCGACCTTGGCGATCTGTTGCTGGGTGAGGCCGCGCGTCTCGCGCAGCTCCTGGATGTTGCGCCCGAGGTTCGTCGCGGCGTCGTCGCTCATGTCGTGTGCCCGAGGGTGGATGAGACAACAGAGTGACCTCCTGCCAATGCATTGGCAAGCGTGATGACAGGATGGCCGGCCACGTCCATCTTGCTGTCAGGAGGTGACATCATGGAACTGCGCGGTACCACAGCACTCATCACCGGCGGCAGCCGGGGCCTCGGCCGGGCGCTCGGCCACGCACTCGCCGCTCGCGGCGTCCAGGTCGTCCTGGTGGCGCGGCAGGCGGAGCCACTGCACAGCGGCTCACACGTATCGCTGGGACCCGATGCGGGCGAAGCCCGCGGTGAGCGAAGGCCGGAAGGCCTGAGCGGATCGATGCGTGTGAGCGGCGCTTTGGAAGAAGTGGTCGCCGAGATCCGCGCCCGCGGCGGCACGGCCCACGGCATCGTCGCCGACGTGGGGGACAAGGACGCCATCCACGCCATCGCCGGTCAGGCCGCGGCGCTCGTCGGCCCGATCGACATCCTCATCAACAACGCCAGCACGCTCGGCCCCGTGCCCCTGCGCCTGCTCCTCGACACCGAGTGTGAGGACCTCGAGCGGGTGCTGGCGGTGAACCTGCTCGGCCCGTTCCGTCTCACCAAGGTCCTGGCCGGCTCGATGCTCCTGCGCAGCCGCGGCGTGGTGGTGAACGTGAGCTCGGACGCGGCGGTGGAGGCCTATGCGCGCTGGGGCGCGTACGGCACCTCCAAGGCCGCGCTCGACCACCTCGGGCGCATCTGGGCCGCGGAGCTCGCGGACACCGGCGTGCGGGTCCTCACCATCGACCCCGGCGAGATGAACACGCGCATGCACGCCGAGGCCATGCCCGAGGCCGACCCGGCCAGCCTGGCGGACCCGGCGCGCGTGGCCGAGCGCATCGTCGCCCTGATCCGCGACGAGCAGCGCGCCCCCTCGGGCGCGCGCCTCGCGGCCCAGGCCCCTGCAGCGGGCGGCGCGTCATGAGGGCCGCGCACACGTACCCCGAGGCGCGCGACGGCGTGCGGCTGCTCGCCGTCGACCCCGCGGCCGGCCGCCTCGAGGAGGCGCGGATGCGGGATCTGCCCGCCCTGCTCGAGCCCGGGGATCTCCTGGTGGTGAACGATGCCGCCACCCTCCCCGCCTCGCTGCGCGGACACGACGAGGCCGGCCGGCCGGTCGAGGCGCGACTCCTGGCGATGATGGAGCCCGCGGACCCAGGCCAGGCGACCACCTTCCGCGCCGTGCTCTTCGGGGCCGGGGACTGGCACGAGCGCACCGAGGACCGACCGCCGCCGCCCGTGCTGGCCCCCGGGGCGCGGCTCACCTTCGGCGCGGGGGGCTCGCTCGCCGCCGACGTGGTGGCGCGCTCACCCCTCTCGCCGCGCCTCGTGGAGCTGCGCTTCGCCGCCGAGGGCGCGGCCCTGTGGGCCGGCCTCTACCGCGAGGGGCGCCCCATCCAGTACTCCTACCTCGCCCACGAGCTGCCGCTGTGGTCCGTGCAGACGGTCTATGCCGCGCGGCCCTGGGCCTTCGAGATGCCGTCGGCCGGGCGTCCCCTGTCCTGGGAGCTCCTCCTCGCCCTCCGCCGTCGCGGCGTGCATTGGGCCGCGGTGACCCACGCCGCCGGCCTCAGCTCCACCGGCGATGCCGCGCTCGACGCCGCGTTGCCCCTGGCCGAGCGGTTCGAGATCCCGGCCGCGACCGTGAGCGCCGTGGAGGAGACGCGGCGGCGCGGCGGGCGGGTCGTGGCGGTCGGCACCACCGTGGTCCGCGCCCTCGAAGGCGCGGTCCAGCGCTGGGGCACGCTGCGGGCCGGCACGGGCGAGACCGAGCTCCGCCTCGATGCCGGCTATCGGCCCCGGCTCGTAGAGGGCCTCCTGTCGGGCGTGCACGGTCCGGGCGAGAGCCATTTCGCGCTGCTCCAGGCGTTCGCGAGCCGTCCCCTCCTCGAAGCCGCCTGGGCGCACGCCGCCGCGCGGGACTTCCTCGCCCATGAGTTCGGCGATGCCATGCTCGTGCTGCCGCGGGCCTGCCGGGGCGAGGAGCGGGCGCGGGACGTGGCATGAAGGCCATCGGCGCCATACAGCTGATCATGAGCTGTCGGCAGGAGATAGCGCCCGGAGATAGCGGTAAAATGCCGCCATGAGCCGCAGGTCCTCCGGGTCTTCCCTCCCGCCTGGCGCCGGCGAGGCCAGCGAGGGGGCGCCTCCCAGCACCGCACCCCCGACCCTGGGCGACCTCACGCCGCCTGCAGTGGACTCCTCGGAGACGCACCTCACCGAGGAGACCGCCGCCACACCGGCCGTCCCGGCCGGAGCCCAACCCGCGCAGGAGGCACTCACCGTCCCCATGCTCCGCCCTGTGGGCACTCCGCCCAAGGCGGATCCCAACGAGCCGGCCGAGTCCCCGGCGACCGTCCCGCTCACCGCACCGGTCACGCTGACGCCCGAGAGCAGCTACGAGCTCGACCCGGCCCCGGGCGAGGACCCGATGCAGGACCCTCCCCCCGGGGCCGTGGCCTCCGATCTCCCGGTCGGCAGCCGGCTCGGCAAACGCTACGCCATCCGCCGCCTCCTCGGGCGCGGCGGCATGGGGACCGTCTACCTCGCCCACGACGTCGTGCTCGGCGCCGAGGTCGCGCTCAAGCTCATCCATCGCGTCCACCAGGGCGAAGAGAGCCTCAGCGCGCTGCGCGCCGAGGTGCAGCTCGCGCAGCGGGTCACCCACCGCAACATCTGCCGCACCTACGACCTCGAGGAGATCGACGGCCAGTTCGTGGTCAAGATGGAGCCCATCGAGGGCCAGACCCTGGCCGAGCGGCTGCGCCGCCAGAGCCCCCTCCCGATCGAAGAGGCGCTCGGCGTCGTGCGCGAGATCGCCGCCGGCCTCGAGGCCGCGCACGCCCAGGGCGTGATCCACTGCGACCTCAAGCCGCAGAACGTCTTCATCGAGAGCGCGAGCGATCGCGTGGTGCTCATGGACTTCGGCATCGCCCGCAGCGTCGTCCGCCGCGCCACCACCACGGATCGCACGCAGTGGGGCACCCCCGAGTACATGGCGCCCGAGCAGATCACGGGCGGAGAGGCCGAGCCGGCGAGCGACCTCTACTCGCTCGGCTGTCTCTTCTACGAGCTGCTCACCGGCAAGCCGCCCTACGTCGGCAAGACGTCCCTGCAGATCGCCCTCTCGCACCTCCACGGCCCGGTGTCCGATCCCCGCGCCGCGCGCCCCGACGTCCCTGCCTGGCTGGCCGCCGTGGTCCAGCGTCTCCTCGCCAAGAACGTCACCGATCGCTTCGCGAGCGCGCAGGATCTACTCGTCGCCCTGGCCGGCCCCGCCACCGACTCGCCCGCCCAGACACCGCGCCGGTGGCGGCGCCGCGACCTCGCCGTCCTGGCCTTGGCCCCGGCCCTCGTGCTCGGCCTCGCCGGCCGCGCCCTCATGCACAACCCCGGCTGGCAGCCCATGGTCGTCGAGCGCCAGCCGCGCTACTTCGAGAACGCCGACAGCCCCGCCATCTCCCCCGACGGCCGCTGGCTCGCCTACATTTCCAACCGCGACAGCAGCTGGCGCGTCTACCTCGAGCCCATCGCCGGCGGCTCGGCGCGCGCCCTCACCCCCCAGGACAACTTCTATTACAACCCCCACTGGACCCGCGACAGCAAGTACCTGCTCGCCAACAGCTGGGACTGGCACCTCGTCCGCATCGCCATCGACAGCGGCGCCCTCGAGACCATCGCCTCCGGCGTCTCCGTCTCCGAGGACTGCGGCGGCCAGCTGGTCATCGGCGAAGTCGGCAACGACTGCGGCGAGAGCTGCACCAGCCGCATCGTCGTCTACGACGACGGCCGTCTCACGGCCCCCTTCGACGCCCGCCGCGCGGCCCGCTCCGTGGCCCGCGAGCTCGTGCGGCTGCCGCGTCCCACGCTGCTCTGGGGCATGCGCTGCGATCCGACCGGGCGCGACCTCGTCTATGCCGCCGCCACCGGCGAGCACCCCGGGATCACCATCCCGCGGGCCGACCTCTACCTCGTGCCGGTCGCCGGCGGGCCGGTCCGCCAGCTCACCGCGGATCGCCGCCAGAACGTCTCCCCGTTCTTTCACCCCGACGGCCGCCGCATCTTCTTTGCCTCGTCGCGGAGCGGCATCTCCCAGCTCTGGGAGCTGCCCCTCGACGGCGGGCAGCCCCTGCAGATCACCAACGACGGGCCGGTCCTCTCCGCCGACATCTCGCCTGATGGCCGGCGCCTCATCTACGACCACGACTCCACCATCTGCACCCTCTTCGCCTATCCTCAGAGCCGCAGCCGGCGCCGTCTGAGCCCGAGCGAATTCGACCTCTCACAGCCCGCGCCCACCGGCGATGGCCGCGAGATCGTGGTGCGGATGCTGCGCCAGAGCGAGGCGCGCACCTACGCCGTCGCCCTCTCGCTCAGCGATGGCAGCGAGCGCATCCTCGCCGAAGCCGAGAGCATCGCCCTCACCCCCGACGGCCTGCACCTCCTCTACGGCGTCCTCGACGGCACCCACAGCCTCCTCTACCGCCGTCCGCTCGCCTCCAGCCCCCACGATCCGCCCCGGCAGCTCGCGCGCCTCCCGGGGCGAATCTACGAGATCTACGCCGACCCCCAGTTCGCCTACGTCAACGTCGGCAACGGGGTCGAGCCGACCCACTGGCGCATCCCGCTCGAAGGCGGCGCCCCCGAGATGATCGAGCAGCCGGCCGAGGCCAAGATCATCCCCTCGCCCACCGGCGGCTGGAAGCTCGTCAACCTGGGCCACGATCAGGAGGCCAAGGGCCAGCACTGGCGGGTCGTCGCCCCGGGCCGGCCGCTCGACGCCCCCGAGGCGCACGTCATCCTCGGTCTCGAGCCGGTCTGGACCACGGATGGGCAGGGGGTCCTCTTCTGGAACGGCCACGAGGTCCGCCAATACGTGCTCGCCGATGGCAGCGAGCGCACGCTCACCCTCATGCTCGATCACCCCCGCGGCATGGCCCTCGGCCGCGACGGCGCGACCCTTTACGTCGCCGAGTTCCTCGGCCACGTCACCCGCAAGATGGTGATGAACTTCGGCGACCGCCCGCGCCCCTGACGGATCCGGCGGACCCCATCCGCGCTATGGTGAAGGCATGCACGATGACAGCGCGGCCCCGGCCCCGGACATCGAGGAGATCGTCGAGACCGACGTAGGGGTGCACCTCGTGTTCCGGGTGGCGCTCGACTGGGAGACGGAGCGGGAGCAGGCCGTGGCGGAGATGGAGCGCAAGGTCGCCGCCCTGCAGGACTACGGCGCGAGCCCGGCCTTTCGCGAGCGTTATGGCCAACGGCCCGCGGTGCTGCGCATGCGCACGCCGCGGCCGCCGCCGTCCGTCGTAGAGGTGGTGATGAACGAGGCCGGCGTCGAGGTGGAAGTGATGGTCCGGCCCGTGCCCGAGAAGGAAGTGAGCTGCGCCATCTGTGGCCGCCAGGGCCTCGAGGAGCAGAACGTGCTGATGACCAGCCAGGGCTGGGCCTGCCCCTCGTGCTTCCGCGCCTGGCGGCTCTTCGGCGAGAAGCAGGCCCCGCGCCCGGCCGCCGGGGAGCGCGCCACCAGGACCCTCCGCCGCCGTCTCCCCCTCGTGCTGGTGCTGCTCGCCCTCGTCCTCATCCTGATCGGCGGCTATCTCAAGCTGCGGCAGTGGCAGGACATCAAACACCGACTGCTCCTCCCCTGGCGGAGCACCCCCGCGGCCTCCTGAGCCGAACCCGGCGCGGCCCCTCGCCGCGTCACCGCCTCCCCGCGGCGCCATCCCTCAACGCAGCCAGCCCTTGGCGAGGAAGGCGTAGAGCACGAGCACCATCAAGAAGAAGGTCCCGAACGTCACCTGACCGAGCGTGAACGGCCAGGGGCTGTCGCGGAGGTTCATGCCGAGGAGGCCACCGGCGAGCGAGGGGATGAGCGCCAGCACCGAGACGATGGCGAGCAGGCGCATGAAGCGGTTGGTCTCGTGCGCCGCCACGTTGAGGTGCAGGTCGATGAGCGAGAGCAGGCCCTCGCGGATGGTGTCGATGGTCTCGTGGAGCACGTCGGCCTCCTCGGCCAGCGGTGCGATGAGCGGGCGGTGCTCGGGGGCGAGCCCGGGCAGGCTGCGACGACCGTCGGCCAGCGAGGCGAGCAGCGTGCGCAGGCGGAAGAGGTCGGCCTTGGCCGCGGACAGGTCCTTCTTGAGTCCGAAGGTGCGCTCGAAGAAGGCCTGGCTGTTCTCGCTCGCCTGCACCTCCTCGATCGATCGCACCTCGCGTTCGAGGTTGCCGGCGAGCTCCTCGTAGCGGGAGAGGACGACCTTGAGGAAGAGGAGCGCGCCCTGGAGGCCCCAGGGCAGGGAATCGGGCATGCCGGCGACGGGCCCGGCCGCGGCCACGGCGGCGTGGAGGTCCGCCGGGTGGCGCGAGAGGGACAGGAGGTCGTCGCCGGTGACGAGGAGGAGGAACGGGATGCGGCGGACCGCGCCGTCCGGATCGGGCAGCGAGCACGAGAGGACGGACCAGCGCTGCAGCGTCTCGAGCCGCGGGTAGGCGGCGTCGCCCAGACTGGCATCGACGAGGGGCTGGGGGACGCCGGCGGCGCGGGCGAGCTCCTCGAAGCGGGTGGGCTCGATGTTCGAGGCGTGGAACCAGTCGCTCGTCGGATTGGCGGCCCACTGGAGGAGGTGGTGCCAGTCGACGTGCTGCGCCGCGTGGCTGCCGGGACGGAGCAGGGAGACGCGGGGCGGTCCGGCGCTCTCCGGGGCGGCCTTGCGCTGCTGGCGCTGTAGTGAGGTGCCGGCGCGCGCGCCGAAGAGGACGACGCGCACGAGGCGCACGAGGCGCAGCGCGAGCGAGGAGCGGGCGGCATCGGAGATGCCGGGGATGAGCGAGGCGAGCGGGGCGAGGATGACGAGGAGGTCGAAGATGCGCCAGGGATCGAGGGCGAAGCGCCGCTTGTCGCGGGCCAGGGCGAGGTGGGTGAGGTACTCGGCGGCGAAGCAGGCGACCAGGATCCACTCGGCGTTGTCGAGGAGGGCGTCGACGCGTGGGGTGAAGTCGAAGAGCAGGGGGACGAGGGCGAGGAGCGCCAGGAGGCCCATGACCGGCTCGGAGAAGACGCGCGCGAGGAGACGGAGCATGGGGGGATTCTATGACGGAGCGGGCGATGCTTGCTGCGCGAGCGCTGCGGGTAGGGCGGGGGGAGGGGAGGGTGCATCTTCCTCCAAGAGAAAGGCGGGGGGCCTGGAGAGCAGCGTGTGCGTCTTGGACGGCGAGGCACATGCGCTGGGTGGCAAGGCATGCTCGGGAAGCCTCACGCCCCGCTCCTGGGGTGGCAGGGCGACTTCCTTGAACCGGTGGGCATCTGCACGAAATGGCAGGCCGCGCTCCGATGGGGGGACCCCGCGCTCCGATTGGGGAGGCCGCGCTCCGATTCAGGTAG
>DATAGU010000296.1:0-3865 GCA_036263495.1 Polyangia bacterium
CACGCCGAGCCCGGCCGCGATGGTGGTGGTCTTGCGGACCGTGAGACTGCGGATGTTGTAGACGATCGGGATCATGGCTCACCCCACCCGGCGCAGCGCCTGGACGATGTTCAGCTTGAAGGTGCCGTAGGCCGGCACGAGGCCCGCCAGGAGACCCAGCACGACCGACAGCGTGAGCGCCGCGGTCGCGATGCCCGGCGTCACGTCGAAGGAGGGGAAGAACTGCCCAAAATTCTCCTCGATGAAGCGGCCCATGACGCCCTTGGCCGCCAGATAGAAGAGAGACGCCCCCACGAGCCCGCCGAGGAGCCCCGTCACCGTGGCCTCGCCCACCACCAGCGCCACGATGTGCCGCGGCAAGAAGCCGATGGCCCGCAGGACACCGTACTCGTTCGTGCGCTCGCGCACCCCCATCGCGATCGTGTTGCCGAGGATGAGCATCATGATCGCCAGCATGACGAGGGACACCACGTCCATCGCCTTCAAGACGCTCGAGAGCATGGACAGGAACGACGTGCTGAAGGCGCGCTCGCTCTGGCTCAGGGTCTGCGTCTCCTGCACGTCGAGCGTCCGATCGATCGCCTGGCCAATCGCCGCGCTGCGGGGCGCATCGTCCACCCGGCTCACGACCCAGCCCACCAGATCCCGCCGCCGCGGCGGGAGGCTGTCGTTCAGATAGTCCCAGCGAAAGAAGAACGAGCGGCGGTCGATCGACTTGGTCTTCACCGTGTAGATGCCCGAGATGGTGAACTCCCAATCGCCCGGATAGATCGTGCCCGTCAGGTTGATCCTCTGCCCCACCTTCCAGCCGAAGTTCTTGGCCAGGACGTCCCCCACGATGACCCCGCGACGGTCCTCGAACCAGCGCTCCTGGGCAGCCTTGTCCACCACGAGGTCGTCATAGACGTGAAGGAAGGTCTTGTGATCGACCGCCATCGTGGCGAAGAACTCCTCGTCCTTCGAGTGCTTCGGGTCCTTGCCGGCGAAGAACGTGAGGTAGGTCGACTCCTTGACCCCCGGCACCTGCCGGATCTCCTCCACGTAGCGCAGCGGCAGCGGCAGGATGAGCGTCACCTTGTTGCGCGTCACCACCCGGTCCTTGGCCGCGTGATCCGCGCCCGCCGTCCAGGCGGCCAGCGCCGTGCGCAGCATCATGAAGAAGAACACCGCGATGGCCACGCCCGTGATCGTCGCCAGCGTGCGGAACTTGTTGCGCAGGAGGTTGCGCGTCGCCACGCCGAGGAGCGTCATAGGAGCGCCCCCTTGTCGAGGCGGTGCGTGATGGTGGCGCGCTCGGCCGCCTGCGGGTCGTGCGTCACCATGAAGATGGTCTTGCCGAACTCGCGGTTGAGCTTGGTGAGGAGGTTCAGCACCTCGTCCGCGCTCTTGCGGTCGAGGTCGCCCGTGGGCTCGTCGGCCACGATGATCTTGGGGTCGTTCACGATGGCGCGGGCGATCGCCACCCGCTGCTCCTGACCGCCCGAGAGCTGGCGCGGGAAGTGGTGCATCCGCTCCTCCAGCCCCACCACGCGCAGCGCCGTCTGCGCCCGCTTCTTCCGCTCCGGCCCGGACAGCTTGGTGAGGAGGAGCGGCAGCTCCACGTTCTGGAGCGCCGTCAGCACCGGCATCAGGTTGTAGGCCTGGAAGATGAAACCGATGGTCTGCGAGCGCCAGCGCGCGAGGTCCCCCTCACTGAACTTGGTCAGATCGTGGTTCTCCACCTCGAGCGTCCCCCCGGTCGGCCGGTCGAGCCCGGCGATGAGGTTGAGCAGCGTCGACTTGCCCGAGCCCGACGGCCCCATCAGCGCCTCGAACGACCCCTCGGGCACGTCGAGGTCGAGGTTCTTCAGCACCTCGACCGGTTCCTTGCCGCGCCAGAACGTCTTGCGGATGCCGCGCAGCTTGACGAGGTTCCTGGGAGCGCTCCCCTGGGGGGCGCGATAGGCGCCTCCCGGGGCGCCGTTGCCTTGCATCTCGGACATGTGCTCGCCTCGAACGGTCAGGAAACGGGTGGAAGAAACAGCGCGGCGCGCGCCCGCGGCGCGCCGCGTTCGACTCAGCCGGTGGCCCCGAGGACCGTGGCCACCAGCGGGATGAGGATGACGACCCCGATCAGCACCCACGCCCCGGGTCGGCCGAAGTTGAGCGTGTAGCCGATCCCCAGGCGCTTCTCGATGAAGAGCGCGGGATCGTCCGGGTTCACGTAGAAGATCCCGCCCTTCCAGCAGCTGTCCGCCATGCGGTCCCCCACGGTCACGCCGCCCTGCGCCTCCACCGGCACATCCAGCCGATCCCGCGCCCGCAACGCCATCAGCGCCACCCCGAGGGCCAGACCGAGCGGCAGGATCCCGAGCACGACCACCGCCTGACGTTGCAGCTCCTCGGGCAGGAGCGGCAAGAGCGCCACGAGCGAGACCTCGACCGCCAGGAAGTACTCGGTGGCCGCCAGGAGCTGGAGGATGAGCTGCCGCCGCGCCGCATCGGCCGCCGCCGCCGCGCCCCGCACGTGCACCGGCCGCGCGGTGCGGATGATCGCGACCATCAGCCCGATGAGCACCGCGCACATCACCGCGCCGATGAAGAGCGACCCGTACACCGTGTGCGGCGCGCGCGTCGCGAAGCGATCCGCCCCTTCGAGCCCCCAGTGCACCGGGAACGACGCCGGCAGGTCGTCCCAGCGGCTCTTGAGGTAGAGGGCGGTCGCCCCCAGGATGCCGAACGGCAGCCCCACACCCACCCAGCCGCCCGGCAGCGTGAGCGGACGCGGCGCGAGCGCCGCCTCCCGCCGGGTCGTCGGCGTCACCGCGTGCGGCACCGTCTCGTTCCGGGCATGGAAGAAGGCCAGGACGAAACCACACATCTGCCAGCCGAGGGCGAGCGGCAGGAGACCCGGCCGGTGCAGCACGAGGAGCAGCGCCGCCAGCCCCATGGCCAGCAAGGCATGGAGCCACAGCCGCCGCCGATACCCGGCCAGCACCCGCTGCCCCACCTCGCCGTCCCGGAAGTGGGCCGGCACCGTGATGGCGAAGAACAGCTCCCGGCGGGCCAGATCGGGCGCCACGTGCCCGAGGATCGCGATCACCGCCATCGCGGCCATCGGGACCAGCCAGGAGATCGTTTGCAGCGTCGTGGACGTCATGGTCATCACTCCTTGTTCGCCTCGCCGTCGTGCCCGTTCTCGAGCAGCCGGTGGGCGAGCTCACGCAGCTCCCTCGCCAGGAGCTCCTTGGACACGCCGTGCGCCATCGCCTCGGCCACGAGCTCGCGCAGACGGCTGAGAAAGCCCGTCTCCGCCGCCGGATCGGGCTGGGGCAGCTCGCGCGCCAGCACGGTCACACCGCGGCGCCGCTTGAGATCGAGCCACCCCTCGCCCGCCAGTACGCGATACGCCTCGGCCACCGTGTTGTGGTGGACGCCGAGATCCGTGGCCAGCTGCCGCACCGTGGGCAGCGTGTCATCCGGGCGGAAGGCGCCCCCTACGAGGAGGGCCCGCAGGGCGTTGGCGATCTGGCGGTACACCGGAGTCGCCGAGGCCAGATCGATCGATAGGGTCGGTGTCACTGTCATTGTCTGCCGTTTGTCGAATGTACACAGACAATGTACATTCGACCCCGAGGATGTCAACGGCGAATGCGCCAGGGGCTGGATCCTGTACAAGTGTACCGTTACGCGCCACTCAACCCCCCCGTACCGCCACTCAACCACCCCCTACGCGCCACTCAACCACCCCCACGCGCCACTCAACCCCCCCCTCACCGCCACTCAACCCCCCCCTCACCGCCACTCAACCACCCCCTACGCGCCACTCAACCACCCCCTCACCGTCACTCAACCACCCCGGTACCGCCACTCAACCACCCCCTCA
>DATAGU010000297.1:0-21117 GCA_036263495.1 Polyangia bacterium
GCGGTGGGGCACATCTTGGCCGCCTCGCGCATGGCGGCGTGCAGGTCCTTCGGGGGCGTCTCGTCGAGCAGGATGACGATGCCGTCCTCGCTCTGATCGAACACCTTCGGCGCGAGCAGCACGCACTGGCCTGCCCCACAGCACTTCGAACGGTCCACGGTCACTCGCATATCGAATCCTCGTTTCCCGGGTTCGTCGTTCGTCGCGCCGGCCTCTGCGTCACTTCCTGGCGGTGAAGGGGGCCCGCCAGAGCCCGACCACGGCGTCGACCAACCCGATGGCGGCGTCCTCCCACGTCGCCCGCGGCGTGGGGGCGCCCGTTTGCAGCGCCAGCTCGCGCTCGGCACAGATGTGCACGATGAGCTGCCGGCTCATGTCACTGCGCTCCTCTCGCACCTCCTCGGGGAGCTTGGGCAGGAGCCGGTTCATCTCCCCGATGGTCTCCTGCATCGACGCCGAGGCGACCGTCTCGGCGACCACGATCTGGCGGAACGTGGGGTCGGTCGTCGCCTGGGCGATGAAACGCGCGTACCAGCTCGGGCTGCCCAGCGAGTCGAGGTGCTCGGTCATGGGTCGCACCAGGCAGCCGATCCAGTCGCGCAGATCCGACGACCCCTTGATGGCCGCGAGCATCTCGGCTCTCCGCTTCTCGATGGCCGAGGCGTGCCGCCGCACGATGGCGAGCACGAGGTCGGCCTTGGTCCCGAAGTGGTAGCCGACGGCGGAGTTGTTCGCCTGTCCCGCCGCCTCGCTCACCTGGCGGTTCGAGACCGCCGCCACCCCGTGCTCGGCGAAGAGCCGCTCCGCGGTGGTGATGATCAATTCACGTGTCTCGTTCCCGTGTGCTTGTTTGGTTCTCGGACCGGTCACCAGCGGACTATAACGCGCTCCAGTCCGCCGACGAGGAGCCCTTCGCGGCGGGGCAACTCCTTGGCTGGGACGGCGAGCTCGAGCGTGGGCAGCCGGCGCAAGAGCACGCTCAGCACGGTCTGCAGCTCGGTGCGCGCCAGCGACTGTCCCACGCAGGAGTGCGGCCCCACGCCGAAGGCCATGTGCGTGTTCGGGGAGCGGCTCAGATCCATTTCGCCGGCCCGCTCGAAGGATTTCTCGTCGCGGTTCGCGGCGGCGAGGTTGCAGATCACCGTCGTGCCGCGCGGTAGCGTCGTGCCCGCGACCTCGAGGTCCTCGGTGATGAACCGCGGCAGCCCGAACCCGGCATTGGCGTCGTAGCGCAGCGCCTCCTCCACGGCCGCGCGGACGAGCGACGGATCCGCGAGCAGCTGCTCCCAGCGTCGCCGGTCCGAGAGCAACATCGCCATCATCTTCCCGATCATGTTCGAGGTGGTCTCGTGTCCGGCCACCAGCAGGCCCTTGGCCGTGAGCAGCAGCATCTGCTCGGGCACGCTCTGCCCCTCGCCGCCCGCCGTGGCGATCTCACTCAGCAGGTCGTCACCGGGGTTGGCCCGCTTGGCGGCGATGTGCGCCGTGAGGTACCGGGTGAATTCGGCTTGCGCCTCTTCGATCTGTTGCCGCGTGTACTGCGACACGCTGAGCATCGTGTTCGACCAGTAGGCGAGCTTGTCGCGGTCGACCTCCGGCATCCCGAGGAGGTCGCAGATCACCCAGACCGGCAGCGGGAAGCCGAGGGCGGCCGTGAGATCGGCGGGGGGACCCTGCCGCTGCATCTCGTCCACGAGCCGCTCGGCCATGGCCTCCATCCGTTGCTGCATGGCCATGATCCGCTTGGCCGTGAACCACTTCATGATCATGCGCCGCCACTGCTGGTGCCGCTCCCTGTCCGCCAGCGCCGCGCCCTCCTTGCTCTCGAAGACGGTGCCCGACTCGTTGGCCGAGAGCTTGGCCGCTTCGTCAGCGCTGAGGTTGTGGGTGAAGCGTGGGTCGGAGAGCACCTGCCGGACGTCGTCGTAGCGGGTGAGCAGCACCGCCTTGTCACCGCTGGGCAGGCGAACGTGGGCCACGGGGCACCCCTCACGCAGGCGGGCCCACTCCTCAGGCGGGTCCAGGGCGGCCGGGGCGCGGAACGGATAATCCAGGATCTGCTCGCTGTTATCAGTGCTCATGAAGGACCTCCGGAAGGGTGATTAAGACACATGACTTATGGAGTCAAGTGACTTAAAGCTGCCGTACCGGGAGGGTATTGAGGAGTGACGCGCCTGGCCACTCTGGGGACGAACCGGGCTCCTGTCAGGCTCGGCCGACGCCGTGATAGGCGAAGCCCAGGGCCCGCAGCTCGGTCGGATCCCAGACGTTGCGCCCATCGAAGACCGTGGGCTCGGCCATGAGCTCCTTGAGACGCGCGAAGTTGGGTCTACGGAACTCATGCCACTCGGTGCACACCAGCAGCGCCTCGGCGCCTCGGGTCGCCTCGTAGTTGCTCTCGCACAGGACCATCCGGTCGCCGAAGTGCCGGCCGGCATAACGCGCGGCCACGGCGGCCCCGGCCACGGGATCGTAGACCCGCACCGTGGCCCCCTGCTCGAGGAGCCGGTCGAGGATGACTAGCGCCGGCGCCTCGCGGGTGTCGTCGGTGCCGGGCTTGAAGGACAGCCCCCAGAGCGCGATCGTGCGCCCGCGCAGGCCGCGCCCCGTGGCGCTGAAGTGGGTCGCCAGCCGCTCGGCCAGGAGCTTCTTTTGCCGCTCGTTGACGCGGTGCACGGCCTCGAGCACCTCGAGCGGTGAGCCGGCCTCCATGGCCGCCGCCATCACCGCCTTGACGTCCTTCGGGAAGCAGGAACCCCCGTAGCCGATGCCGGGGAACAGGAACTTCGCGCCGATGCGCGGGTCCATGCCCATGCCGCGCCGTACCGCCTCCACGTCGGCGCCGATGCGTTCGCAGAGGTTGGCGATGTCATTCATGAACGAGATGCGCGTGGCGAGCATGGCGTTGGCCGCGTACTTGGTCAGCTCGGCCGAGCGCGCGTCCATGAACAGCATGCGATCGCCGGGGCGCACGAACGGCGCGTACAGCGAGCGCAAGAGCTCCCGCGCCCGCGCGTCGTCGGTGCCGACGATCACGCGGTCGGGCTTCATGAAGTCGTTGATGGCGTCGCCCTCCTTCAGGAACTCGGGGTTGGAGGCGACCGCGAAGGGCACGTCCGTCACCCGCGCCATCTGGGCGCGAATCTTCTCGGCCGTGCCCACCGGCACCGTGGACTTGGTGACGATCACGGCCCAGCGCGTGAGCGCGCGGCCAATCGTCTCAGCCGCGGCGAGCACGTAGGACAGGTCGGCCGCGCCGTCGGTCCCCGCAGGGGTGCCCACGGCGATGAAGATCGCGTCGGCCGGACCGACCTCCACGCTCCCCGCCGCGGGCCCGGCGGCGCCGATCCGGCCGCCGCGCACCGCCCGCTCGACGTCGGTGGTGAACGACAGGCGCCCCTCGCGCACGTTGCGCTCGACCAGATGATCGAGACCGGGCTCGTAGATGGGCAGCTCGCCGCGCCCGAGCCGCGCGATCTTGTCGGCGTCGACGTCCACGCACACCACCTCGTTGCCAGCGTCGGCGAAGCCTGCGCCCGCCACCAGACCGACATACCCCGTACCAAGGACTGCAAGTCGCATGTCTTGCGGCCAAAGCACGCGCCGTGCCGCTCGGCGGACGCAACGTCTCCGGCAAGACACATCACCGGGGCGCGGCCCTTTTCGATCAAGAGGGACCGACCCGACGAGCGTCACTCGCGACAGCGCAACCGGAGGCAGGCGGATACGTCTCCGTGACGTTCCCCTCGCACCCTACGGTTCGCCACGGCCGATAGCGCCTTTCTGAGCGATCGGACCGCGCTGCCGGTGGGCATGGAGCTTGCGAAGTCGTCGCGCCAGACGAGGCACCTCCCGCGCGGCGTTCCAGCGCCAGGGAGCCCGGGGGCCGCGAGATGGGGATGAGCCCGTCCCGATCCACCACGCCATCGAGAACTCGAGGAAAGGAAACGACTACGTGCCCCAAGCCCACGCACCCGTGAAGCACCGGAACACGCCCTTCGTCATTCAGGAATCCCGCGCCAACTATCGGCGCGCGGTCGAACGCCACTTGATGCAGGTGTCCATCAAGGGCCGCCGCGGCAAACACGTGATGATGCCCGACGGACGGGAGGTCGTCGAGTTCGTCAACTGTTCCTACCTGGGCCTCGACCTGCACCCGCACGTCATCGAGGCGTCGAAGGCGGTCGACCCCGAGTGGGGCATGAACTTCTGCTGCGCCCGCTCCCGCTTCTCCATCGAGCCCCAGCGCGAGCTCGAAGAGGAGCTCTCCGCGCTCTACCGCGGGCGCGTCATCACCTTCCCCTCGACGACCACGACCCACATCTCGGTCATGCCGCTGCTCGCCAGCGGCGTACTCATCGACGAGCACGCGCCCCGCAAGGTGTGCCTCATCTTCGACCAGTTCGCCCACTCGTCGATGCAGTACCTCAAGCCGGTGCTGGCGGCCGAGGCGACCGTGGAGACCATCCCCCACAACTCGCTCGACGACCTCCACACTCAGGTCCTGCGCGCACGGGCGCGTGGCGAGGTCGCGGTCTACGTGGCCGACGGCATCTACTCGATGGGCGGCCTCTGTCCGGTGCCCGAGCTCCTGGCGCTCGCCGAGGAGCTGGACTTCCACCTCTATATCGATGACGCGCACGGCACCACCATCTTTGGCGAGCGCGGTGAGGGCCTCGTCCTCAGCCAGATCCCGGGCGAGGTCCCCGATCGACTGATCCTCACGTTTGCGCTCTCCAAGGGCTTCGGAGCCTACGGGGGGGGCCTCCTCTTGCCCGGCCGGTGGCGCGAGGACATGGTCCGCTCCTACGGCCAGGTCTACGCCTTCTCGGCGGCGCTCAATTTCTCCGCCGTCCACGCCTGCCGGGCCGTCGTGGGCCTCCACCACGACGGCACCGTGCAACGCCTGCAGGCCACGCTGCGCGAGCGCGTCGCCCTGTTCGACGAGCTCATGGGCCCCCCCCTGCCCTTCAGCCCGATCCGCATGATCCCGATCGGCGACGAGCAGGCCGCCCTCGACGCCGGCGAGGAGCTGCTGCGCGAGGGCTACTACCTCTCGGTCGTCTTCTTCCCCATCGTGCGTCGGGGCGCGGCGCAGCTGCGCGCGTGCCTCGCCGCCAACCACACCCCCAGCGACATCCGAGGCCTGGTCTCCGCGTTGAAGAGGATCCAGGCGCGGCTCGGCGTGGCCTGACAAGAGCGGAGATCAAGATGAGAAAACATGAGCTGCACGTCGTGATCGGCGGCGGCGTCGCCGGGTGTCTCTCGGCGATCACGCGCAGTCGGGCCGGTTATCAGGTCGTCCTCCTCGAGAAGGAGAGGGCCCGCTCGCCCGGCACCTACCCCATCTGCACGCAGACCAGCAACATCGTCAGCGAGAACCACAGCGGCGCGGAGTATCCCTTCGACCCGCAGAGCGCCAGGGACTGCCTCGATGGGCGGATCGAGAACGAGCGGTTCTTCCCCGAGACCATCTACGGCGGCAAGACCTACAGCCGCATCATCGCCTCCCGCTCCATGATGGCCGATGGGTACGACATCGTCGGTCAGTGCCGGCGCAACATGGAGGTCCTGCGCAGCCACTATGCCCGCCGCTGCCGGGAGGACGCGTCCAACGCCGTGTTCGGCCCGCCCGACCCACTCGACGGTGTCTGCCGCGAGATCGCCACGGTCGACAACGTGCGGGACGTCGCCGCCGCCTTCCTCACGCCCCAGAGGGGCATGAACCCGGTCTTCGTGGCCGCCCAGCTGGAATGGGAGCTGCGCCGCTCCGGCGTCGATTTTCGTGAAGGCAGCAGCGTCACCGGCATCTCCCACCTCCCCGACGGCCGCTACCGGATCGGCTTCGTCAACGCCGAGGGCGTCACCGAGGAGTTGCTGGCCGATCAGGTCAGCCTGTGCTCGGCGACCGCCGCCTTTCGCATGGCGCGCGAGCTGAATCCGTCGCTCGAATTTCCCCAGCTCTACATGGCGCTGCGCGAGATCCTCTACGTCGACCTCCCCGACGGCACCGACAAGAACTTCACGTGCCTCAAGCTGGAGGACGCGTACGGCGGGATGCTGAGCCCGCTCAACCAGCACTGCGCGATGATCTATCACCCGCCGGCGGCGCACGTGATGAACGTGGTCATGGATCCGGCGTCTTGCCGCTTCCCCGCCGAGTACACCCGCTACTTGAAGGAGGGTCACCCCGAGGCCGAGCGCCGGGCCCATTGGACGCTCGGCAAGCTGCGCGCCTTCTACCCGGAGCTGGCCCGGTCCTCGATCCTCGGCGTCTACCTCAAGATCGCCATCAACACCGTCTCGGACTCCCGCGTGCGGAGGAACATCGGCGTCTTCACCGTGCGGCCCGGGTGCACCATGACCGTCCTGCCCAAATGGACGATGTGCGCGGTCAATGCGCGGCGGGAGCTGGCCCTGGCGCTCGCCGAATCGGTGGCGCGCGGGAACATGGAGCGGGAGGAAGCCGACGCCACCCCCATGGGGCTCGGTCACGCGGCGGCGGCGCGGCCGGAGCCGGTGTCGTCCTGGGCCACCCGCGAGGAGACCCTCACGGCCTATGCCAGGAAACACGCGATCAACATGCGCGTGCCGGAGGTGCTCGCCATCCCCTTCAAGGAGGCCGGCCGTAGCGCCGTCCCTGCGCACACCCACTTCACCTCTCCCACGGCCTGATCATGACCACGAAGAACATCGTCATCACCGGCGCGGCCATGGGCATCGGCGCCGCCATCGCGAAACGAGTGGCGCGTGGCAACCGCCTCCTCCTCCACTACCACGCCTCGGCCGCCGAGATCGAAGAGACGCGCCGCGCCGTGCAAGAGACCTGCGCCAGCGTCGATGTCGTGAAGGCCGACCTCAGCGTGGACGAGGGGTGCGTCTCCTTGTGCGAACGGATCCGCGAGCGGTTCGACGCGCTCGACGTCCTCGTCAACAACGCCGGCGGCATGATCGAGCGGCGCGCGGTGGGCGCCCTGTCCTGGCAACACCTCAGCCAGACCTTCGCGCTCAACACGTTCTCGGCCATGCGCCTCACCGCGCTATGCGCCGACCTGCTCCAGGCCGGCACCAGCCCCTGCGTGGTGAACATCACCTCGATCGCCATGCGGCACGGCGCCCCCTCGGCCACGGCCTACGGCGCCGCCAAGGCGGCCATCGATGCCTTCACCCGCGGCGCGGCCCACGAGCTGGCCCCGCGCGTGCGCGTCAACGCCGTGGCGCCCGGCATCATCGACACCCGCTTCCACGAGCGCGTGACCCCCGCGGCCAAGATGAAGCAGTTCCTGGACGCCACGCCGATCAAACGCCTGGGCGGCGTCGACGACGTCGCGCGCGCAGTGGAGTTCTTGATCGAGAGCGACTTCATCACCGGCGAGACGATCGACTGCAACGGCGGCCTCTACATGCGCTGAGCCGGAGCCCCCATAGATCCAACCCACGACGAGGCTCGCCGCGAAGCGAGCGCCAAGAGCGAGGTGATGACCCAGCATGCTCCCGATCGACGGTACCCATCGTAATTTCAACGGCGACACGCTCGTCGCCTTGCTGCGCCACCGCGCCACCTCGGCGCCGACCCAGCGGGCGTACACCTTCCTCCTCGACGGCGAAGAGACCGAGCAGCACCTCACGTACGCGGAGCTCGATGAACGCGCGCGCGCCATCGGAGCGACCCTCCTCAGCCGGGGCGCCGGCGCAGGGCGCGTCGTCCTCCTGTTCCCCTCGGGGCTCGACTACATCGCGGCCTTCTTCGGCTGCCTCTACGCCGGCGCCGTCGCGGTTCCCGCGTATCCGCCCGATCCGGCGCGGCTCCAGCGCACCTTGCCGCGGCTGCAGGCGATCGTGGCCGACGCGCAGGCTCACGTGGTGCTCACGACCACGCCCATCGCCGCCATGGCCACGGCCCTCGCCGGGCTCGCGCCCGACCTCGCCGGCATGGACTGGATCGCCGTCGAGCAGGTGGACGAGGCACTGGCGCAGACCTGGTCGGCGCCGCCGCTCGACGGCGGCCACCTCGCCTTCCTGCAGTACACCTCCGGCTCGACCGGGACGCCGAAGGGCGTCATGTTGACGCACGCCAACCTGCTCCATAACGAGCGCCTGATCCAGGCGGCGTTCGGGGTGCACGCCGACTCGGTGGCCTTCGGCTGGCTGCCCCTCTATCACGACATGGGGCTCATCGGGAACGTCCTCCAGCCGCTCTACGCCGGCTGCTCCTGCGTCCTCATGTCGCCCATCGATTTTTTGCGGCGGCCCTACCGTTGGCTCCGGGGCATCACCCGCTATCGAGCGACCGTGAGCGGAGGGCCGAACTTCGCCTATGACCTGTGCGCGCGCAAGATCACGCCGGAAGAGCGGCGGACGCTCGATCTGAGCAGCCTCACCGTCGCCTTCAACGGCGCCGAGCCGCTCCGCCACGACACGCTCGCTCGCTTCGCCGACACCTTCGCCGCCTGCGGTTTCCGGCGCGAGGCCTTCTTCCCCTGTTACGGGCTCGCCGAGGCGGCCCTCCTCGTCACCTGCGCCGACCCGGGCGCCGGGATCACCACCGCGTGGGTCGATGAGGCCGCCCTCGCCGACCGTCGCGTGGTGCTCAGGGACGAGAGCGCCGAGCGGGCCCGGCGGGTGGTGGGCTCGGGCCGCGTGATCGGCGATCAGCGCGTGCTCGTGGTCGATCCTCAGTCGGGACGGCCGTGCACCGAAGGCGCGGTGGGCGAGGTGTGGATCTCGAGCCCGAGCGTCGCCCGCGGCTACTGGAGCCGCGCGGAGGCCACCCGGGAGACGTTCGGCGCGCACCTCGCCGACACCCACGAAGGGCCCTTCCTGCGCACGGGTGACATGGGCTTCTTCCTCGCCGGCGAGCTCTTCATCGCGGGCCGGCTCAAGGATCTCATCATCCTCCGGGGCAAGAACCACTATCCCCAGGACATCGAACGCACCGTCGAGGCCAGCCACCCGGCCCTGCGCCGAGGATGTGTGGCCGCGTTTGCGCTCGACCTCGGGGGCGAGGAGCAATTGGGCATCGCGGTGGAGGTGGCGCCGCTGCGCGATGCGACGCCCGCGGACGTCATCGCGAGCATCCGACAGGCCCTCTGGGCCGAGCACGAGCTCAGCGCCCACGCCATCGCCCTCCTCCAGGCGGGCAGCATCCCGAAGACCTCGAGCGGCAAGATCCAGCGCTACGCGTGCCGCGACGGGTTCTCCCAGGGGACGCTGGAGGAGGTGGCCCGCGGCGTCCTGGCCCCGTTGGCAACGGCGATTGTCGACGCGCCGCCGCTCCCGCCCGACGTGCACGCCCTCTCCGAGGCGAGCCGCCCCGAGGCCGTCGCCGGTTATCTGCAGGAGCGCATCGCCTACGCGCTGCGGGTCTCGCCGACCGAGGTGTCCCTCGACCGCGCCGTCACATCGCTCGGCATCGACTCGATCGCCGCCATCGAGCTCACGCACGACCTGGAGGAGCACTTCGGCGTCGTCCTCGGCGTCACCACGTTCATGCAGGAGGCCCGCCTCTCCGACGTGGTGGAGATGATCCTCCAGGCCCTGGCCGCGCCACGCGCGACGCCGCGGGCCGCGACCGCCGCGGCTTCGCCGAGTGAGGCGCCCCTCTCGCCAGGCCAGGCCGCGCTCTGGTTCCTCCACGAGCTCGACCCGACCAGCACGGCCTACCACCTCTCCTGCGCGCTGCGCATCACCTCGGCGCTGAACGTCGACGCGATGCGCGGCTGCTGGCAGACGCTCGTCGATCGCCACGCCATCCTCCGCACCACCTACGGACGTCGCGACGGCGCGCCGGTGCAGCGTGTCCAGGCGCGCGAAGCGGTCGCCCTCGACCTCGTCGACGCGCGCACGTGGAGCGAGGAGGACCTCCGCCAGACCGTATCGGCCGAGTCGCAGCGGCCCTTCGATCTCGAACGCGGCCCCGTGCTCAGGATCCGGCTCTACACCCGGCCTGCCGGCGAGCACGTGATGTGGGTCGCCCTGCACCACATCGCCGCCGACCTCTGGACCCTGATGGTCCTGCTGGACGAGCTGCGCCAGCTCTACCCGGCGGCGTGCAGCGGCCGTATGGCAACCCTGCCGGTGCTCCCGCGGGGCTACCTCGACTTCGTTCGCTGGCAAGCCGAGACCCTCGCCGGCCCGGAGGGCAGCCGCTCCCGGGAGTACTGGAAGGCGCGGCTCGCCTCGCCGCTGCCCGAGCTGGCCTTGCCGACCGACCGGCCCCGGCCCCCGCAGAAGCGGTTCCGTGGCGCCTCGATCCACTTCCACATCGACGACGAGCTCACCCGCGCCTTGAGCGCGCTCGCCGCCGCCGAATCGACGACGCTCTACGTCGTGCTCCTCGCCGCCTTCGGCCTGTTCCTGGCGCGCTCGGCCGAGCAGGAGGACGTCATCGTCGGTTCGCCCACCACCGGACGGACGCACGCGGGCTTCGATCGGGTGGCCGGTTACTTCGTGAATCCACTGCCGATGCGGTTGAACCTCTCGGGGCAGCCGAGCGTCCGCGAGCTGATCGCCCGCACCCGCAAGACGGTGCTGGAGGCGCTCGACCATCAAGCGCTGCCGCTCTCCCGCATCGTCGAGGAGCTCGGCATGCGACGGGATCCGAGCCGATCGCCCCTGTTCGATGCCTTGTTCGTCCTCGAGAAGTCGCAGCTGCGGGAGCAGACCGGCCTCTCGCAGCTGCTCCTGGGCACGTCCCGCGAGCGGGTCGATCTCGGCGGGCTCGCCGTCGAGGCCTACGCCACCGACGACCAGGCGGCCCAGTTCGACCTGACCCTCTCGATGGTCCAGGGGCCTTCTGCACTCTCGGGCTCCCTGCAATACAGCACCGATCTCTTCGAACCCGAGACGGCCGCTCGCCTGGTGCAGCGATTCGAGACGCTGTTGCGGCGCGTGGTGACGGCGCCGCAGGCGAAGGTCACCTCGCTCTCCCTGCTGCAAGAGGCCGAGCTGGATCGGCTCCTGGCCTGGTCCCAAGGGCCCGCGCTGCCGCCGTACGAGGGCGGGGCCCACGAGCTCTTCGAAGCGCAGGCTGCGCTGCGACCCGCCGAGATCGCGCTCCAGTGGGGCGACGCGACCCTGACGTACGCCGAGCTCGACGCCGCCGCCCATCGCCTGGCGCAGCGCCTCCGGGCGAACGGGGTCGAGCGCGGCGTGGCGGTGGCGACCCTCCTCGAACGCTCGTTCGACTCGGTCGTCGCGCCGCTCGCCATCCTCAAGGCAGGCGGCGTGTACGTCCCCTTGGATCCCGCTCACCCGGCCCAGAGGCTCTCGACCGTCATCGCCGAGGTGGCGGCTCCCATCGTGCTCGTGCAAGAGCGGACCCGTCCGGCCCTGCCCGACGTGCCGGGGACCGTGTTGTCCCTCGATGGCGACGACGAACGCATCGGCCGTGCCTCAGCCCCAACATGGTCGCGCGCCGCCGCCGACGATGCCGCCTACGTCCTCTTCACCTCCGGCTCCACGGGCACGCCCAAGGGCGTGGTGATTCCCCACCGCGGGATCACCAACCACGTCCTGTGGATGCAGTCCACGTTTCCGCTCTCGGAGCAGGATCGGGTGCTGCACTTCACGCCCGCCACCTTCGACGTCTCGATCTGGGAGCTCCTCGGCCCGCTGGCCGTGGGCGCCCGCCTCGTCATCGCCCCGCCGGACGTGCAGAAGGACGGCGCCAGGCTGGCGGAGCTGCTCGGCGCCCACGACGTCACGGTCCTGCAGATCGTCCCCTCGCTGTTGCGGGTGCTACTCGCGGAGCCTGCCTTCGACCGCTGCCCCCTGCGGCTCGTCTTCTGCGGCGGCGAGCCCATGCCGCCGGACCTGCCGCGTCACGTGTACGCGCGATTCCCCGCGCTGCAGCTCTGCAACGCCTACGGCCCCACCGAGGCGTCGATCGACGCCACCTGCTGGCCCTGCCCGCACGAGGCGACCGCGGACACCGGGGTCCCCATCGGCCGCCCGATCGCGAACGCGCAGGCGCTCCTCCTCGATCGCTACCTGCAGCCCGTCCCCATCGGCATGCCGGGCGACCTCTATCTCGGCGGGCGGGGGCTGGCGCTCGGATACCTCGGCCGGCCCGAGCTCACCGCGGCGTCGTTCGTGCCCCATCCCTTCGCCGACTCGGCGCAGCGGCTGTACAAGACCGGCGACCGCGCGCGCTGGCGCGCGACCGGCGTCATCGAATTCCTCGGCCGGAGCGACGGTCAGATCAAGCTGCGCGGCCAGCGCATCGAGCTCGGCGAGATCGAAGCCGTCCTGCGGCGTCACCCGGCGGTGACCGAGGCCGTCGTCGTGGTTCACCGGGATGACCGCGGGGGCGAGCGCCTCCTCGCCTATCTGATCCCTCGGCCGGTCGCCGCCGGCACCGAGGACGAGGACGAGCTCCGGGCCTTCCTCGCCGAGCGCCTGCCGGCGTACATGGTGCCGTCCAGCTTCGTGACGCTCGACGCCTTCCCGCTCACCGCCCACGGCAAGCTCGACCGGCGCGCCCTGCCGGCCCCCACCTCGCCGACCCAGGCTCGCGGCATCGACACCTCACACTCGCCCACCGAGCAGATCGTCGCCGCCATCTGGAGCGAGGTGCTGGGCTGCCCGGTCGGGTCGCAAGACGACTTCTTCGCCTCCGGCGGCCACTCCCTGCTGGCCACCCAGGTCGTGTCCCGCCTGCGCAACGCGTTCCACGTCGATCTGCCGGTGACCGCGCTCTTCGCCGCGCCCACCGTCGCCGCCCTGGCGGCCCACATCGACGCGCAGACCGAGCAGCACCGCCGCGCGGTCCCCCTCCGACGCGTGCCGCGCGACCGCCGCCTGCCGCTCTCGCCCATGCAGGAGCGCATCTTCGCCATCGATCGATGGCTATGGCGCGCCGCCTCGGGGAGCCCGCTCTACAACATGCCCGCGGCGCTGAAGCTGCGGGGCGCGCTCGACCGGCGCGCGCTCGAGCGCGCCATCACGGACCTCGTAGCGCGGCACGAGACGCTGCGCACCAGCTTCACTCTCGCCCCGGACGGGCCGTCGCAGCTCATCCATCCCGCGACGTCCTGGACCCTCCCGGTCGAGGATCTCGCGTCGCTGCCGGCCAAGGAGCGCGTCGCCGCGGTGGACCGCATCGCCCGCGAGGAGGCCCTCGTGCCCTTCGACCTCACCCGCGGCCCCCTCCTGCGCACGCGACTCCTGCGGCTCGCAGACGACGAGCACGTGTTCCTCTTCACCCTGCACCACATCATCTCCGACGGTTGGTCCATGGCCATCATCGCCGAGGAGCTGAGCGCCCTCTACAACGGCCACCGCGCGGGCGCCCCGCCCCTGCTCTCGCCCCTCGACGTCCAGTACATCGACTTCGTGGCCTGGCAGGAGCAGTGGCTCTCGGGGACCGTCCGCGAGCAGGAGCTCGGCTACTGGGTCCGGCAGCTCGCGGGCGCGCCCGTGCTCGAGCTGCCCCTCGATCGCCCCCGCCCGACGCAGACGACGTTCGAGGGCCAGCACCTTCGCTTCTCGCTCGACGCCGAGCTCTCGGCCGCGCTCGAGCGGCTGAGCCGCGCCCACGGCGCCACCCTGTTCATGACGCTGCTCGCGCTCTTCCAGGCGCTCCTGCACACCTACAGCGGGCAGGACGATCTGTGCGTCGCCACGTCGATCGCTGGGCGGCCGCGCACCGAGTTCGAGGGCCTGGTGGGCTTCTTCATCAACCGGCTCATCCTCCGGGCGCGCGTCGCCCCGGGCGAGACCTTCTCCTCGTTCCTCCAGCACGTCCGCGACACCACGCTGGCCGGGTACGCGCACCAGGACGTGCCGTTCGACTCGATCGTCGACGCGCTCGGCCTCACCGCCCACCCGAGCCGCAGCCCGCTCTGCCAGTCCATGTTCGTGCTGCAGAACATGCCGCGCTCCGACCTCTGCCTCGACGGCCTCGACGTGGAGGCGCTCGAGATCGAGACCGGGACGTCCAAGTTCGACCTCGCGCTCGTGATGTCGGAAGGGCCCGCCGGGCTCACCGGGCTCCTCGAGTACAAGACCCACCTCTTCGACGAGGCCAGCATGGCCGTGCTGGCGCAGCGGTTCGAGCGACTGGCCCGGACGGTCGTGCAGGACCCGGGGCTCTTGCTGTCGCAGCTGCGCGCGCTCGACGAGCAGGGGGCGCCGCGCGATCGGCGCCATGCCACCGGAACGTAACCCGTCACCACTCCCATCTTTGCCAGGAGACCTCAGCCCCCCCATGTTGAATTCGAAGTCGAAGTCGATGCCGATGTTGCGCAGGTTCATCCACGAAGCGGTTCAAGTGCTCGCCCCCGACCCCTCGCGGCTCTACACCCACCTCCACCCGCCCATCGTCGCCGGGCCGTTCTCCTCGGCGCACGGCTTGCGCCTCAGCACCGGGCGCGAACCGCTCTGGGTCAACCTCGGCTACTGGGAGGGCGTCGAGCCCTGCACGGTGGAGAACCGGCCCCGCTGGCCGGCGTTGCTGCGAGAAGCGCAAGAGCGGCTGGCGACGCTGCTCGCCGACGCCGCCGGTCTCGGCGAGCGCGACCTGATCCTCGACTGCGGCTTCGGATACGGCGATCAGGACGTCTACTGGAGCGAACGGTACCGCCCCCGCCGCATCGTCGGCATCAACATCACCGAGGAGCACGTGCGCGTCGCCCGGGATCGCGCGCGCCTGCTCGGCCTCGAGGAGCGGCTCGCGTTTCATCGCGCGTCCGCCACCGAGATCCCGTTCCCCGGGCGGACCTTTGACGTGGTGCTCGCGCTGGAGAGCGCCTTCCACTTCGACACGCGGGAGGCCTTCGTGCGCGAAGCGGCGCGCGTGCTCAAACCGGGCGGCCGACTCGCCGTGGCCGACATGTTCTGCAAGCGCCCGCCAGCCGGTGCCCCGCTCCGACGCCTCTACCAGCGGCTCGTCCGGCGCCGCTTCCACATCCCCGACGCCAACCTCTGGACCGCCGACACCTACCGCGCGAGCCTGGCTCGCCACGGCTTTCGCGACGTGCGCGTCACGTCCATCGCCGACCACGTGTATCGGCCCTTCCGGCGCCAATGGGTTCAGTTCGACCCGGGCGCAGATGAAGCGGCCATCCGCGCGCACCTCGCGAAGATCGATCGCCTGCCCGACGACGCCCTCCCGTGGAAGCACATGACCGGCCTGGACGAGTATGCCATCGTCTCGGGTACCCGGTCATGAGCGCCATGGGCAGACCTCGGGGCATCGTCGAGCTCCCCTGTGCGAGCGGCGAGTGGCAAGCGGAGAGCGGAGCGCGGCGCTGCCCCACCCCGCGGCGTCAACGCCGTGGGGGACGCGACGGCGACAGCGAGCCGCAGGCCCTGTCGATGCAGCGACCGCCGCGGCAGGCCTGATCCTGCCGGCACCGGTGGTCGCAGCCTCCACAGTGGTTGGAGTTCGACGTCAGATCCACGCACACGCCATCGCAGGACGTGCGCCCCCTGTCGTCACAGGGGGGCCCATGGCAGACATCGTCCTCACAGACCTCGTTCGTGCCTCGGCAGGCCGACGCCCCACAGGGGACATACCCTGTGAAGACACAGCGTGGCGCGCACGAGCCGGAGGCCAGGCAACGCTGCTCGCAGACCCCCGAGGTCCCGCAGCACTCATTGCCGCACGCCACGTAGAGGCCGCAAGACGCGGGCACGCACGCGCCCTCTTGGCACCACTCATCACTGCCGCAGCGGTTGCCGCAGACGCCGCAATTGAATGGATCCGTGCGCAGGTCGTAGCAGTTGTGCCCGCAGAGCACCTGACCGGCCGCGCACAGCGGCTGGCAGCACCGCCTCCCGATCTGCTCCCGCCCATCCTCCTCGTCCACGTCCGCCAGGGCCGGCCGGCCACAGCCGGCGAGTCCGTAGAGAAGGCACATCCCCAATCCCAAGAAACGCCAGTCCACCCTCCACACCTCCTGTCCCCCGGGTGCCCCGCCGAAGATGCTCGGCCAGGAGATGAAAGTAGCGCGATCCGACCGAGACGGAATCCCCACCACGACTCTGCCGGAACACGACAACGTGGTGTTTCGGCGCAGGCCTCCTAAAGGTGTGTGGGTACCAGGTGAGCACCGCTCATCTCACCTGCGAGGCGGTCGCTTCCGGTCTCGACCGTGGCGCGCACGCGAACGGCCGTGTCCCGAGGGCGGGGGCCGCCAGCCCCCGGTATCCTACTTGCAACTTGCCGGGGCCATGAAAAAGCGAAGAACACCGACCAGCCTACTCTGCCTGTCGATCTCCCTGGGTTTGTCCCTGACCCTGGCCGCCCCCGGCGGGCTCGGAGCCCAAGCCGCGGCAGCGCGTCCCGAAGCCGTCCCCCGAGGCCGCGGCCGCACGGATTCATCCTGCGGTGGCCCCGGCGACAAGGAGTGCAAGCGGAACGAGTTCTGTCAGGAGTCGACCATCGGCCAGTGCCCTGGCGGGCGCGCACAGATCGAAGGCATCTGCGCCACCCCACCGCAGTTCTGCACGCGCATCTTCGCCCCCGTCTGCGGCTGCAACGGCCAGACCTACGCCAACGCCTGCGAGGCGCACAGCCAGGGCGTCGCCATCGCCGCGAACGGGCCCTGCTACTGCACGAGCAACGAGGAGTGCAACCCCGGCACCTACTGCCAGACCCCCGAGGGCACCTGCGGGCCAGAGGGCAAGTGCCAGCCCGTGCCCGAAGCGTGCACGGACATCTATGATCCCGTGTGCGGCTGCGATGGGGCCACCTACCCCAACGCCTGCACCGCGGCCCGGGCCGGCGTGAGCATCGCGTCGACCGGCGCCTGCGCGCCCTGATCCCTCCTGCCGTCGGTCTCCGTCACGAGAGGGCTCCGGCTCGACCTCATCCCTCTCGCAGCCAGCGCGCGACGTCCTTGGCCGCATAGGTCAAGACCCCGTCCGCCCCGGCACGCTTGAACGCCACGAGGGCCTCGAGCATCGCCCGCCGGTAATCGAGCGTCCCGCGGTCGCCCGCGCCCCGCAGCATCGAATACTCCCCGCTCACCTGATAGACGTAGGTCGGCGCCCGGAACGCGTCCTTCACCCGCCAGACGATGTCGAGGTACGGCATCCCCGGCTTCACCATGAGCATGTCGGCGCCCTCCTCGAGATCGAGCGCCGCCTCGCGCAAGGCCTCGTCGCCGTTCGCCGGGTCGAGCTGATAGGTGCGCTTGTCGCCGGTGCCCAGGTTGCCGGACGTGCCGAGCGCCTCGCGAAACGGCCCGTAGTACGCCGACGCGTACTTCGCCGCGTGGACCATGATGCGGGTGTGGATCAACCCCTCCCGATCGAGCCCATCGCGGAGGGCCGCCACCCGCCCATCCATCATGTCGCTCGGCGAGATCACGTCGCAGCCCGCCCGCGCCTGGACGATGGCTTGCTGCACCAGCACCGCCACCGTCTCGTCGTTGACCACGTAGCCGTCCCGGACGAGCCCATCCTGACCATGCGACGTGAACGGGTCGAGCGCGACGTCACAGAGGACGCCCAGGTTCCGCACCTCGGCCTTGATCGACCGCACCGCCCGACAGATCAGGTTGTCGGGGTTCGTCGCCTCATCGCCGTCGAGGGTCTTGCGGGCCGGATCGATCACGGGGAAGACGGCGACCGCGGGGATGCCCAGCTCGGCGGCCTGCGCCACCTCCTCCACGAGGACATCGATCGACAGCCGCTCCACCCCCGGCATGGCCGCCACGGGCGTGCGCTGCCCGCGACCCTCTTGAACGAACACCGGCCAGATGAGGTCGTCGCGGCTCACGGCGTGCTCTCGCACGAGACGGCGCGACCAGTCCTCGCGGCGATTGCGGCGGAGCCGCGTGCGCGGAAACGTTCCGATGTGCATTTGTCAGCCTCGCCCGTTCACTGCGTACAATGGATGGATGGCGTCACCGATCGCCGCAGCACGCGATATGCCAAGACCCCAACCATGCCGCCCGCCCGTTCGTACTTCGGCAAGCTGCGGGCGCCACCGGTGGGGGCACAGGGGCGATAGAGGTCTATCTGAATGACGCACGTCCCTGCCCCGGATCAGCATCCGGATCGGCTCCGCTGGAACGCGAAGTTCAGCCAGATGCAGGCGCGCTTCGAGCCGCATCCCCTGGTGGCGGCCGCGCTGGCCCACGGGCTCCCACCAGGGCCGGTGCTGGAGCTGGCCTGCGGCCTGTCGGGCAGCGCGCTCGCGCTCGCGGCGGCGGGACACGAGGTCTGGGCCATCGACATCGCCGACGTGGCGCTGGAGCGGCTGGGGCGCGAGGCCGAGCAGCGGGGTCTCGGCGGCCGGCTGCACCTGTACCAGGCGGATCTTTCGACCGGTCTCACCGGGCCACCGGCCGAGCAGCGCTTCGCCCTGGTGCTCACCACCCGTTACTGGGAGCGAGCCGTCTTTGCGTCCGCCCTCGCCGCCGTGGCCGAAGGCGGCCTCCTCGCCTGGGAAGCGTTCACGCTCGCGGAGCAGAGGTATCGTCCCACGTTTCGCCAGGAATGGTGCCTGGGCGCGGGCGAGCCGGCCTCCCTTCTGGGGCCCGAGTTCGTCGTGCTGGAAGAGACGGAGCGAGACGATGGCCAGAGCGCCACCCGCCGATGGATCGCGCGGCGCCGCCCCGGCTCCGCGCGGTGATTGAGCCAACCAGCTGATGGTACATGGCCATGGTCAAGCGCCGGGCACCAGGGAGGCCCTGTTTGGAGGGGGAGCCCTTCCTTCTACAAGGGGGAGTTCCCTCATTCGCAGGGGGAGTTCCCTCTTTCGCAGGGGGAGTTCCCTCTTTCGCAGGGGGAGGACCCCCTTTCGCTGGGGGAGGACCCCCTTTCGCTGGGGGAGGACCCCCTTTCGCTGGGGGAGGACCCTCTTTCGCTGGGGGAGGACCCTCTTTCGCTGGGGGAGGACCCTCTTTTGCTGGGGGAGGACCCTCTTTCGCTGGGGGTCGCTCGGTTGAACCATGAAGCACAAGGAGGTCACATGCGTGCAGTGGTCGTCGCCGTCGTCCTGATCATGAGCGTCCTACCCGCTCCGGCCCGTGGCGCGCCGCCGGGCCCTTATGCGGAGATCCACGGCCCGTGGAGCGCCCCCGTCGAGCCGTTCCGGGTGGTCGGCAACATTCATTACGTCGGCGCAAAGAACATCGCGTCCTATCTCATCACCACGCCCGAAGGCCACATCCTCCTCGACACCGGCACGAAGGAGATGGAGTCGGCGGTGCTCCGCAACATCGAGAAGCTCGGTTTCAAACCGCGCGACATCAAGATCCTGCTCTCCGGCCACGCGCACTTCGACCACGTGGGCGGGCACGCGGCGATGAAGCGGGCCACCGGCGCACGCGTGATGGCGCTCGGCGATGACGCGGCCGCCCTGTCCTCGGGCACCGACCGCTCCCCCCTCGGCGCCGAAGGCTGGGAGCCGGTGCCGGTCGACCGCGTCCTCAAGGACGACGATACCGTCACGCTCGGCGGGACGACCTTGCGCGCGGTGTGGGCGCCGGGCCACACGCCCGGCTGCACGGTATGGACCACGCGAACGCGCGAGCGCGACCAGGACTACGCGGTCGCCTTCTTCGCCTGCGCCGGGCCCAACCAAGAGGTCCAGCTCGTCGGCAACCCGAAGTTCCCGCACCTTGTCGAAGACACGCTGCGCGGCTTCGCGCGCCTCCGGCAGCTCAAGCCCGACATCTACTTGTGGATGCACCCCGAGGAGCAGTTCGACGGCAAGGTCGAGCGCATCAAGGCCGGCGCCACCCCGCACCCGCTCTACGATCCCAAGGGCTGGACGACCCTGCTCGACGAGCTCGCCGCCGATTTCCAGAAGCGAGTGGAAGCCGCGCGGAAATCGCCCCCCCGACCCCGCTAGCGCGAGAGGGTCCGAGCCGTCCTGCACCTGCGGCGCGTCTGTACAGCTTGCGCGCGCTCGAGGTCGACATTAGGTTCGCACGCCATGTCGGACCTACGCGGAAAGATGGCCCTGGTGACCGGGGCCACGAGCGGCATTGGGCTCGAGGCCTCGGTCGAACTCGCCCGGATGGGCGCCCACGTGGTGATGGTCGGGCGCGATCCCGGCAAGACCCGAGCGGCCGTGGAGGAGGTCCAGCGGCGCGCGGGCGCGAGCACGGTCGAATCGCTGCTGTGCGACTTCTCGTCGCAGGCGTCGATTCGCCGGCTGGCCGACGAGTTTCGCGCGCGGCACGAGCGGCTGCACGTCCTCATCAACAACGCCGGCACCGTGTACGCCAAGCGCACGGTCACCGAGGACGGCATCGAGGCGACCTTCGCGGTCAATCACCTCGGCTACTTCCTCCTCACCCACCTGCTGCTCGACGTCATCAAGGCCAGCGCCCCCGCCCGCATCGTGAACGTCGCGTCGGTGGGCCACTATCGCGGCACCCTGAACTTCGACGATCTCGGCTTCGAGCGCGGCTACCAGATCATGCGCGCCTACTCGCGCTCCAAGCTGGCCAACGTGCTCTTCACACGCACGCTCGCCAAAGAGCTCGAGGGGACCGGCGTGACCGTGAACGCGCTCCACCCGGGCGCGGTGGCCACCAACATCTGGAGCGGCGCCCCCGGCTGGGCCAAGCCCATCCTGGCGGTGCTCAAGTCGCTGGTCATGATCAGCCCGGCCCAGGGCGGCCAGACGCTGGTCTACCTGGCCACCAGCCCCGAGGTCGAGGGCAAGACCGGCCTCTACTTCGAGAAGAACCGCCCGCGCACGCCCGCGCCCCTCGCGCTCGACGAGGCCCTGGCGCGCCGGCTCTGGTCCGAGAGCGCACGCCTGGTCGGTCTGCCGGCGTAGCGAGCGCCCGCGGTCGCCAGCGACCTCTGCTCTGTCAGCGCTCGCCGTCGGGCGGCAGCGCGATCTCGATCCCGCGCCGCCGGAATGGAGTGAGGACACGGGTGCGGAGGGAGCGCAGGGCCAGCTGCAGATACTCCTCGGTGCCCATCCAACCCAGCTCGTGCCCGGCCCCCTGCGGCGCCGCCGGCCGCCGCCGGATGTCCTCCCACAGCCGGCGCACCTCGCCGATCGCCGACGCGGCGGTGCGCTGGATCAGCGCCGGCCCCTCGGGAGGCAGGAGCGGCAGCGCCCAGTCAAGGAACGTCCAGCCGAAGACGCCGTGGGCGGCCTCGTCCCGCACGATGCGGCCGAGCACCGCGCGCGGCAGG